>CAZKUN010000166.1:0-21084 GCA_964555935.1 uncultured Armatimonadia bacterium
TGGGAGGGCGTGATGACCGGCGTGCAGGCGCCCGTGCCCGAGGGGCAAATCGATGACATACGCGAGAGCCTTGATGCGGACCTTGAGCCCCTGGGCTTCCTCGTCTTCCAGAGCGAGATGGGCTTTGCCATGGGACCCGATAAGGTCGGAGCTGTCAGAGGCAGCGACCACTACGACATCCTCCGCGCCGTGCAGACTGACGGCGCCAACTATGACATCATGAACGACGACATCATCGCGAAGCTGAAGGAATGGGAGAAGCAGTGCGAGTTTGAGATCACCGGCGCGGGTGGCGACTGGCTCCAGGCGAAGTTCGTGGAGATGCCGCCGAACATGGATGCCTTCGCGGCGGAGGTCTACGAGTTCTGTCCCGACGTGGTGGACCAGGGCGCCGGCGACGTCCACGCGCTCGCGGTTGAGATGGCGCTGGAGAACAGTCTGTACCTCTGGTGGGATTAGGGCGGAGGAGTGGTGGCGAGCAAGTCGAGGCACCGCTGGCGACACCGCCGTGGCAGAAGAGAGGCAGCGATCTGTGGAGCGACTTCCCGTCCTGACGCAGACGATCGGCGCGTGGGATCCCGAACCCCTCGGGTACCACCGCGTCGTGCTGCATGTTGACGAAGCGACGGGCATGGCTCGCGCGAAGATCCCGTGGCGGCGACGCGACCGCGAGCCGGAGAAGCAGCAGCTGGTCGTGGTGTCGGAGCAGACCGGGGCAACGGTTGGGAACGTTGTCAGGATCGACATCAACCGCGAGTTTGGCGACATTGCGTTCGAGCCGATCGACGGCGCCGGCGCGTACTGGGTTTACTTCATGCCCTACACGGGCACGACCAAGTCTGCCTACCCAAAGACCGGACCGGAAGCGCCGACCGATTCGACCGACCCAGCCTGGCTGGACCGTAGCGACGTAGATGCCGCGCCGGCCGCGCGCGTGGTCGAGATCCAATCGAGCGGCGAGCACGACGCGTTCACCGAGATGGAGTGGATCGCCACCCGAGAGGAGACGGAGGGAGTGCTCGCGAGGCATCCCGACGCGCAGTTCATCGTCTTCCCCGAGGACAGGACGCGTCCGATACGGATGACGACCGATCTGCCCGCACGCTGGACCAGCGAGGGCTTCGACGGCGCGTTCAAGGGCGAGGCGCTGCGAGGCGAGCACTACGTCTTCCAACTCGGGCTGTGGGCGGCCAGAGGGACGGCGAGGGACGTTGAGATCGAATTCGGGGACCTGATTTCGGAGGGCGGCACGATTCGGGCGGGCAGCTTCCGGTGCGTGAACTCCGGCGGGACTGGATGGGATGGACAGCCCCTCGAGAAGAGCGTCAGCGTGCCAATCGGCACGGTGCAGGCGCTGTACTGCGGCGTGGACATCCCAACCGACGCGACGGCGGGCAGCTACCGAGGCGACGTGACCGTACGGTCGGCGGAGGGCCATCGCCATACGGTCACGCTTGAGATCGCGGTCGGCGAAGCGACCATCAACGACGCCGGCGATGATGAGCCGTGGCGACTGTCTCGGTTGCGGTGGCTCGACTCCAGGAAGGGCACCGAGGACGAGGTCTTCCCACCGTTCACGACGGTCGGGGTGGATGGAGACACGCTACGGGTACTGGGTCGGGAGGTGGAGCTAGGCGCGTGCGGGCTGCCGGGCAGCATCACGAGCTTCTTCTCGCCGGAGGTCACGGAGATCATCGAGACCGGTCGCGAGATCCTGGCGGCGCCAATCGGGCTGATCGTCCAGGTAGACGGCGCGCAGACCGACTGGCGAGAGACCGCGCGGACGCCGGTGGGGTCGGGCCGGAGCTGGGCGACATGGAAGACGACGGCCGAGACCTCGGGTCTGTCGATGACATGCGAGGGGCGGATGGAACTGGACGGGATGGTTGACTACGCCATCACCGTCCGAGCGGAGGAGGCAATCGACCTCGACGACATCCGGCTGGAGGTCCCGCTGCCCGAGGACGTGGCGAGGTTGATGACGGGACTGGGCCGGAAGGGCGGCGCATGCCCGGATCGATTCGAGTGGGCGTGGGATGTCGAGAAGAACCATGACTCAATCTGGATCGGCGACGTGAACGCGGGCATCCAGATCGCGCTGAGGGACGAGCATTACTCGCGTCCGCTGAACACGAACTTCTACCATCTCAAGCCGCTGGTCATGCCGACGTCGTGGTCTAATGAGGGCAAGGGTGGCATCCGATTCGAGCGCGAGGGCGGCGCGTGCATGGTAACCTGCCATAGTGGCGCGCGTCGGATGGAGACCGGTGAGGAGCTGCGATTTGACTTCCGCCTGCTGCTGACACCATTCAAGCCGATCGACACGACGACGCACTTCAACACGCGCTACTACCACAGCCACGCGCCGATGGATGAGGTTGCCGAGGCGGGCGCCAACACGATCAACGTCCACCACGCGAACGAGATCAACCCGTACATCAACTACCCGTTCCTGCGGCCCGAGGGGATGAAGGCCTACATCGATGAGGCGCACGCGCGGGACTACTTCGTGAAGATCTACTACACGGTGCGCGAGCTGACGACGCGGGCGCCGGAACTGTTCGCGCTGAAGAGCCTGGGCGATGAGATCATCGTGAATGGTCCCGGCGGCGGGCACCCGTGGCTGCGGGAGCACCTGGCGACGAACTACATCGCGGCGTGGCATGCGGAGCCTGTCGAGGACACGTCGGTCATCAATGGGGTGCTGAGCCGATGGCACAACTTCTACGTTGAGGGGCTGGACTGGCTGGCCCGGAACGTGGGGATCGATGGACTGTATCTGGATGATGTGGGGTTTGGGCGAGAGGTGATGCAGCGCGCGCGACGCGTGCTTGCGCGCCGGCGCGAGCGGCCAATTCTCGACCTGCACTCGGCGAATCAGTACAACGAGCGCGACGGATTTGCGAGCAGCGCGAACTTGTATCTGGAGCTATTTCCGTACCTGGACCGGCTGTGGTTTGGGGAGTACTTCGACTACAGCGAGCCGCCGGAGTATTGGCTCGTGGAGGTCGCGGGGATCCCGTTCGGGCTGATGAGCGAGATGCTGGAGGGCGGCGGGAATCCATGGCGCGGGATGGTGTTCGGCATGACCGGTCGCATGCCGAGGGTCGAGGTGAACAGGGCGCTGTGGCGGTTCTGGGACGAGGTGGGTCTGCCGGACGCGCGAATGATCGGCTGGTGGAGCGAGAACTGCCCCGTGCAGACGGGACGGGATGATGTGAAGGCGACCGTGTATGTGGGTGAGGAGCGGACGGTCATCGCGCTGGCAAGCTGGGCGGAGGGCGACGTGGAGGTCACGCTCGAGGTCGATTGGGACGCGTCGATGTCGGCGCCCGAGATTGAGGGCTTCCAGCCGGCACTCGAGATACCGCCGGGCGACCCCATCGCCATCGAACCGGGCAAGGGATGGTTGCTAGTGCTGGAGACGCAGGGCTAGCAGCACGGCGGCGACAGGCGAGGACGCCTGTCCTACGACGGCGCGGCGCAGCGACTACTTCAGCAGCTTGCGGCGCGCGCTGACGTACCAGTCCTGGGTCTTCGGGAATGCATCGAAGTCCTGGAAGACGGACAGCATCTTTCCCCCGGGCTCAACGCCCAGCGTCTGAAGCAGAGCCATGTCCTGAAGCGATTCCTTGAACACCTCGCCGCGGATGGAATCGATCGGACCGTCGGGCCCCGGATAGACGAGGCACGTGTCGCCGTAAGCCCAATTCGGCCAGCGCAGACCATCGGTTACCGTGAACGGATCGATCATGTTGCGCGTCTGGCTCTCGTACCAGTAGTTGTAGCCCCAGTGCAGGAAGCCCAGGCACTTGAAGCGATGGAAGAGCCATCCGGACGCGCGGATCTTGGCGAGCGGAGTGTCGTGCAGGCGATTCAGATACGCGCCGCGCGGCCCGCAGCAGAAGTAGGTCCAGCTCGGGATGCCCTCATCGTGGTACTGCTTGGTGACGCTGATCGACGGGATGGGCATGTCAGTTAGCCCCTGGCGCCCATACTCGATCCCGCTCAACGCGTCCATGACTTTCATCCACGGGGCGAGTTCGCCCAGTAGCGCGCGTGCGGCGACGTAGTTCTTGAGGTGCTCGGCGCCGTGAGGCTCGTCGGAGACATGGAAGAACGACTTGTCCATGAGCTTCCGGCGAGATAGGAACTGGTGGAGTTCAGGCAGCAGTTGGCCGAGGAAGTTGCGGTACGTGGGCGACGTCGCGCCGGTGGTCGGCTTCCAGAGGAGTTTCTCATCCAGTCCCTGGCCGTCGTAGACGCGCAAGGCGTGCTTGACGCCCCATTGGGTGAAGAGATGCGACCACTCGAACTGCTTCACGCCGGACTGCTTCGCCAGCTTGACCCACCTGTCGACATCGCTCCAGTCGAAGGTGTAGCTGTCGCCATCGCGAGCAACGCCCAGGAGTTGGGTCGGTCGCTTGACGCCGTCGAGCGGCGGCGTGAACAGCGGCGTGAGGAGCGTGTCAGAGCCATGGTCGGTGAAGTTCCGGAAGTACTTCTTGCAGATCGGCCAGAACTCCCTCGACCACGGGTCAACGTCATACCAGTCGCAGAGGGCATCGGCGTAGAACCAGTGGGTGACCGGGAAGTTCTGGCGCGGCTCGATGACCACAGGCGAGACCCTTACGGTGGCGGTGAGCCGCTTGATCTTCGGTCCCACAGAGATCGAGACTCTGACCTTCCGGTCGCCCGGCTTCGCATCCGCCGGGACGTGGACGGTAACCCAGTAGCTCAGGATCTCCCCAGGCGCAAGCAGGCTCTTTATATCATCGAACAGCGGATCCGGCACATACCCGGGGATGTGACCGACGCCGTCACGCTCACGGACAGGCGTGTCGGTGTTGTGGTGGGGGACGGTCACGTGCCCAACGCGACGGATGCGCACGTCCAGCCCATCTCCGTCGAGCACGGGCACCATCACGGGGATCGTCCCAGACCCGCGGGGGTATCTCACGCAGACCTGGAACGAGACCTGCTCGCCGCGCGCGGCATCGAGGCGCAAGGGCTTGGGAGTCGCGGGCGTGCTGCGCGGGAACCAACGCTGCATCGCGGTTGATAGCCAGCAGTCGAACTGCATAGTCGGGTCTCCTGATGCTTGGGGCGTGTGGATCGTGTCCCGGTGGTGTTCGTCGCGGGCCCGGCGAGGCCTCTGTGCAGCAGTGCCTAGCGGCGAGCCCGTATCTGAGTCCTGCGGCGGACGCTCAATTAACTAGTGTCTGACACTATTTTCTTTTTCGCATTATTCCGGGCTACATGGTCTATAACGGCCGATAAACTAGTGTCTGACACTAATTAATGGGGAGCGGGGGATCGCAGGGATTCGGGCAATTTCGCGCGAAGATGCGCGTGACCCCTGCGGCACGACGTGCCGCGGAAAGCGAGACCCTCCCATGAGTACGCGGTGCGTTTGGCTTGGAGTTGCCCTCATACTGGCTGCGTTGGCTGCGGTATCGGCCCCCTCGGTGGCCGCGATTTCCGCCGAGGAGATCCTCGACGAAACCGGCATTCAAGGCGGGCTGATCGTGCATATTGGGTGTGGCGACGGTACGCTGACGGCGGAGCTTCGCGCCAGCGATAGTTACATGGTCCACGGCTTGGACGCGAATCCAAGGAACGTAGCCGCCGCGCGAGAGCATGTTCTCGCGGCGGGCCTGTACGGCCAAGTCGCGATCGACCGCATCCAGGGCCGCCAACTCCCGTACATCGACAACCTCGTGAATCTCGTGGTAGCGGAGACGCCAGGCAAGATCCCGGCGAGCGAGTTCACGCGCGTGCTCGCGCCGGAGGGCGTTGCATACGTCAAGCGGGGCGGCGAGTGGACGAAGACGGTGAAGCCGCGGCCCGACAACATCGATGTCTGGACCCACTACATGCACGACGCTACGGGGAACGCCGTGGCACAAGACGACGTGGTCGCGCCGCTGCGGCACAAGCAGTGGGTGGGCAGCCCGCGGTACGGGCGCCACCATGATCACATGTCCAGCGTCAGCGCGATGGTGACGACCGGCAAGCGCCTGATCTACGTGATGGACGAGGGCTCGCGCCAGTCGATCCAACTCCCGTCCGACTGGAAGCTGATCGGACGCGACGCGTTCAACGGGACGATTCTCTGGAAGCGCGACATCCCCGAATGGCACACGCGGCTATGGCCGCTCAAGAGCGGACCCGTTCAGCTTGCGCGGAGGCTGGTGGCGGTTGGCGAGCGCGTTTACGTCACGCTAGGCCTGGAGGCGCCGTTGACGGAACTGGATGCCGCCACGGGCGAGACGATCCGGACGTACGAGGGCACGGACGGCACCGAGGAGATCATCCTGGCCGACGGGATCTTGTACGTGGTGATCGACGATGAGGACACGAGCCAGGAACCGGACTTCGCCGCCGTCGCGGACGTGCGCAAGGAAGCCAACGAACGCGCGTGGCGCAAGATGATGCGAACGGTGGCCGCGATCAACGCGGAGACCGGCGAAACGCTGTGGCGCGCGCGCACCCCGGTGGCGCCGCTGACGCTGTCGGCCGACGCAGAGCGCGCCTACCTGCACGACGGTGAGAAGGTCGTCTGCCTCGACCGCGCAAACGGCGAGCCGCTCTGGTCGTCCGAACCAGTGCCTATCTGGGCGACCATCCGGACGTATTTCGCGCCGACGCTGGTCGTGAAGGACGACGTGGTGCTGTTCGCGGGTGGGGAGAACTTCGTCCCGCACCGCGCGGGCGATGACGCGCTGACGGCGTACGCGGCGGCAACTGGCGACTTGCTCTGGAGCGCGCCCCATCCGCCGAGCGGCTACCAGAGCCCGGAGGATGTTCTCGTCGCGGGCGGACTGGTCTGGACCGGGGCGACGACGAACGGCAAAATGTCAGGGATTCACACGGGCCGCGATCTGCATACGGGTGAGGTGAAGGTCGAGTTCCCGCCCGATGTCGACACCTACTGGTTCCACCACCGATGCTACCGGGCGAAAGCGACGGAGAAGTACCTGCTGATGTCGCGGACGGGCATCGAGTTCTTGGATATTGCCGCGGAGAGCTGGGAGACGCATCACTGGGTGCGCGGCGCGTGCCTGTATGGGATCATGCCGGCGAACGGGATGATCTACACGCCGCCCCACCCGTGCGCGTGTTACCTCGAGGCGAAGCAGTACGGGATGAACGTGCTGGCGCCGGCGTCGCCCACGCGCGCCGTGCCACGCGAAGTCCCGGACAAGGGCCGCATCGAGCGCGGCCCCGCCTATGGCGCGCCCGTCGAGACAGCATCGGCGGAGAGCGACTGGCCCACGTATCGGCATGATGGCGAACGGACGGGATCGACGGATGCGGCGGTCGGCACGGAACTCAGCCAGGCCTGGGAGAAGAAACTGACCGGACGGGTGACGACGGCGGTTGTGGCCGAGGGCAAGATCATCGTGGCGACCATCGACGACCACACGGTTCACGCGATGGACGCGGCAACCGGCGACGAGGCGTGGAGCTACATGGCGGGCGGGCGCGTCGATTCCCCGCCAACCGTCTACGAGGGAAGAGCGCTGTTTGGGTCGGCGGACGGATACGTCTACTGCGTGCGGGCAGCAGACGGCGAGTTGATCTGGCGCTTCCGGGCCGCGCCCGAGGACCGGCGACTTTCTGCATGGGAGCAGATCGAGTCCGTCTGGCCGGTTCACGGGAACGTGCTGGTGCAGGACGGCGTGATTTACTGCGTGGCGGGCCGGTCGATGTTCCTGGATGGCGGGTTGCGGTTGCTGCGGCTTGACCCGGCGACCGGCGCGAAGCTATCCGAGACGATCCTGGATGACAAGGACCCAGAGACCGGCGAGAACCTACAGGTCCACGTGAAGGGCCTGAACATGACCGTTGGGCTGCCCGATGTCCTGAGCAGCGACGGCAAGAACGTCTACCTGCGCTCGATGCCGTTTGACAAGGAAGGGATTCAGAAGCGCGTTGCCTACGTGGACGTCAAAGAGCAGCGCGGTGAGGACGCTCACCTGTTCTCGCCCACGGGTTTTCTGGACGACACCTGGTGGCACCGGACGTATTGGGTCTACGGCAGGAGCATGGCGTCAGGCGCGGGCGGCTACTACCAGGCGGGACGCGTGACGCCGGCGGGCCGAATCATGGTGCTCGACGACGAGAACATCTACGGTTTCGGCCGAAAGCCGCAGTACTACAAGTGGACGACTCCGCTGGAGCACCATCTCTTCGCGACGAGTCGAGAGATCCCCGAATTCGTGCAGCCCGAGCGCCCACCGGGCGGCTCGTTCATCGGCGTCAGCAACAGCGAGAGCCTGGACCCGGCCAAGAAGCCGGTGACGGTTGAGGCGTGGGTCAAGGCCGATGAGGGCAACGGCGTCGTGGTAGCTCGCGGCGGCGACGCGCACGGGTACGCGCTGTATCTGAAGGGCGGGAAGCCTCAGTTCGCGATTCGGGTGAGCAACGAGCGCTTCCTGGCCGCCGGCGAGAAGAACGTCGCGAAGCGATGGGTCCACCTGGTCGGCGTGCTGACCGAGGACAGGAAACTGCTCGTGTACGTCGATGGGGAGCTTGCGGGCTCGGGCGAGGCCGCTGGCATGATAGCGGCTGACCCGGCCCAGCCGATGGAAGTCGGCGCGGATGAGGGCGGAGCAGTGGGCGACTACACATCGCCGTTCGGGCTGAAGGGCGTCATCGACGAGATCCGGGTGTACCACCGAGCCCTCGCCGCCGACGAGATCAAGCAGCACTTCGCGGCATCAACCGGCGCGCCGAAGCAAGACACCGACCTCGTGCTGGCGTTCTCGTTCGATGACAAGGAGGCCACCGACGAGTCCGGCAACGGGAACGATGGCCTGCTGCAGAACGCCCATCCGGTTCAGGGCAAGTTCGTCGACGGGATGAGGACGCGCGGAGTGAAGAAGCGCGGCATGACCGGGCTCCCGCTGCAGGTGACTCACGACTGGTCGCACGAGGTGCCGCTCTACGCGCGGGCGATGGTCCTCGCGTCAGGCACGCTGTTCATCGCGGGCCCGCCGGATTTGCTGGATGAGGAAGACTCGCAGAAGCACCTTCTCGACCCGGAGGTCATGGCGGCCATCAACGATCAGAATGACTCGCTCGCCGGGAAGAAGGGCGGGGTGCTGTGGGCGGTATCGCCCGAGGACGGCGAGAAGCTCGCGGAACTGCCGCTTGATTCGCCGCCGATCTTCGACGGGATGATCGTCGCCGGAGGGCGGCTGTACATGACGACCATGGACGGCAAGCTGGTCTGCTACGCGGGGCAGTGAAAGGCGACTGCGCTGTCACGGCCCGGCGGCCTCGCCTGGGTAGGGGTCTGACGGCCACGAGAAACCGGTGGTTGATGCCCTCGCCGACACGAGCACGAGCGCTTCGGTCAGGTTCCGCTGCCGGGCCCGCGCGCGGCCGAGGCCTCCAAGGACGGGCATTCTCGCGCCACCCGCTCGGCGCATGCTTCGGCTGGGAGAATCGAGAAGCATCCCCCCAAGGACGACAGTATCGCCTGAGGTGACACGCACGGTGCCCCGGGCCGTCCGGGTGGCCACCAGCGGCAGCCCGTCGCGGTCGACCGTCAACACGGTATTCGCCTGGACCCGCAATCTCAGCGTCACGTGCTCGGCATCGCCGGTCCAGGGACGGGCTCTGATGCTCGAGCCCACGTCGGTCGACTCCAGCACAACTTCCTGGCGCGGCCCGTCGCGGCTGTAGGTGCGAGCGCTGAAGGCGAAGAACTGCCTGGTGCCGAGAAACACCTCGGCCACGGTGCCGCTGAGAGTCGTGACCGTCGGGCAGATCCGCGTCCTGATGTGGCCAGCCTCCTCGAGCGCCCGCAACCTCACGTGCAGATCGTCCAGACTCGTGGGCACGATGCGGTAGCTGAGTTGCCCGGAGTCGCCACTGGTAGCGAACTCGTGCGACTTCCTGGCGAAGATCAGGCCGGAGGCAAGGTCCAGGGAGCGCGTTGTCACCTTCTCGACGACGAGGGCTGAGAGTTGAATCACCGGAGTGGGCTTGTCGATGGTCTGCAGATCAGACGCCAGTTTGTCAAGCAGCTGGGGTGGCCCCGTGGCTACCAACGCGTTACGCTCGGGGTCGATATGGACATAGCGCAGGAGGAACTCAGGCAGCAACTCGAGCGCCTCGGACGCGACGATGTGGTTGAGGCGGAACGCAGCCGTGGGCGCCGCCCAATACGAGTCGACCTCTGTAGGCAGACCCTCGGTGACGTAGTAGATCCCCCCGATGGAGCGGACGCTCAGCCCATACGTTCGCGCGATCGCGCGCATGAGCTTCTCAGGTTGCGCGCGCTCTAACGACATGCTGGAGCGATAGTTGCTGCCGCCTCGGATGGCTATCTGCATCCCGCCCGCGTCGGCCACCGCGAGCAGGACGCGTCCCAACTCCACGTTGAGTGCCTTGACGCTGATCAGGCCATCACCGTCGGCCGTTACCCGGAGGCTGGTCCTCTCCGGGGCGACCTCTTCCTTTGTCGCCGCGGGCTCGCGATACCGGCCCGTGCGGGCGGTGATGATGATGCTGCGACCGTCTCGTGACTGCTCGATGCGGACGTTATTGCCGGTTGTGTCCCATGTCCCCATGCCGCCCCAGTTGGTGAAGCGGATGTTCTCGAGATGGGCTCGCCGGTAGAGAACGACTTCCATGTCCAGCCCGACTCCCTCGCGCGACTCGCGGGGGATCGCCATGCTAATGTGGCTGATGGGGAAGGTGCTGACGTCGATGAAGCTGCCCAACTTGGTGCGGGCGTTCATGAGTCGGAAGGGGAAGCGCTTCATGAAGCGCGGCTCGTAGTCATTGCCCTCACGCTGCCAGAAATCGAGCCCGTTGTATCGCCCTTTGATGTGCCCGTCAGCGGTGAGGGTGACCCGAGTCGCGTTGGTGAGCGTGTCGATCTTCGAGTTGTTGATGCTGCAGTAGTTCTCCGTCTGGGGCCACGCGGAGGAACACGTCGCGGCCATCGCGGCCGCGACCAACACCATACGGAGGGGAACGGCGAAAATACCGCGACGCATCGTTGCTGGCCCGCCTCGCACGCTTCCGCCCTCAACTGTCTGACACCCAACGCCCAACGTGATGCTGTCTGTTCCTTCATCGCCGCAGACGTCTTCTCCTGCCACCAGCGCTATGGGGCAAGCCGCAGCAGCTTGCCCTCGCCTGGTCCGAGCGGCACGGTGGCGCCCGCGCTTCCGCCCAAGCGCTGGCCACTGCCCACATCGACCACGTTGGCGATCTGGTCGGCATGGCCGGGCTCAAACCGCAGGTCCGCGTCGACGGAAGCATCCGTGGCCTGGTTGACGACACACAGATACGGCGTCCCGTCGGAGTGAGTGAGCGCCTGCACGTCGATGCCCTCCTGGGCCGAAGCGATCTGCACGGGGTCCCGCCGGAGTTGGAGCAGCGTGTCGGCGACCGCAGCCAGCGCCGCGTTGAGACGGCGCACCTCGTTGTAACGGTGGTCCATCGGCTGCAGGCGCTCATCGACAATCCCGCGAAGCCACTCGCCCTGGACGTCGGTCGTGGACTGGTAGAGGAAGTACATGATGCCCTTGGCGCCGTGGGCGATGCCCTCCCAAGCCATCAGGGAGACCTCGTTTGGCGCCGGGATGCCGTGGGGGCTGGATCCGCCGAAACCGAAGCACTGAGGGATGAGCCACAGTGGCGAGTCGCCCGCCGCGCGGTGCGCTCGGTCGAGCGCCGCGATGTAGCCATCCAGCACCTCGCCCTCCAGCCGATTCCAGTAGACGGGATAGATGTCCACCAGCAGCACTTCGCAGCCGACTTGGGGGAACGTCTCCTCCCAGCCCCAGTTCAGACAACTGAATCCGGGGTGCTCTGGATCGAGGGCCTGAAGAAGCTGCCGAGCCATCTTTGTGTTGGCGATGTTCTCAGGCGTCGGGGCCGGCTCGTCGACCATGTAGTAGCCGAGCGTCGCCGGGTGGTCCTTCGCGGTGTCGACGGCGTCCCGGAAGGTAGGCACGAAGTTCTCAGTCCTCAGCGATGCCGGGCTCCACAGAAGATCGTTGACCTCGTCGAGGTGCACGATCACCCCGATGTCGTTGCGCTCTGCCGCGTCGAGCACCAGGTGGCGGTGGTCGCGAGGGGTCCAATCCGCCATGATCGTATTGGTGCCCAGGCGCGCGAGGTCGGCCATGGTCCACTCGTAGTAATCGCGCGCTGCCTGCTCATCGTCGACATGGGTCCGATTGTAGACACAGTCGTGCTCCCAGATGTACCAGGCGGCGATGGGGAACACCTCGGACATGCGGCCGAGCTGGGGACGACAATGCAGATCTCGCTCGACCGAAAGCGCGGCGCGCAACACCTCGGTCGGAGCCTCGGGACGCTCGAGCGTCATCCGGATCTCATAGTCGCCGCTCTCGGCGTCGCCTCCCGCGAACTCGGTCGTGTAGACGCCCGGCTCGACCTGCTCCGCCGGCAGGATGGGCGCCACTGCCTCGCCGTCCGCGGCGCGCAGGTCCAGCGCGACTCGGGCGGCCTCGCCCACGGTCCAGTTCACGGACACTGTGTCCAGCATCCCGTCCGGCTCCGGACAGACGACCCCGCGGTTCACGCGCAGGGAATCCACCAACTCGCCCGTGACGACAAGGCTGTCCACGAGCACGGGCGCCGCGACCGAGTATGTATCAACATAGCCAAGATGCATCGCGCGGGGGGCAATGCCGCTCGAATAGTCGTCGCGCGCCACCTCTTCCCCATCGATCTCGAGCGTGCGGCCGCGAGGGCCGTAGGTGAAGGTCAGATGACGCCACTCGCCGACTGGCCACGGCGCGCCCGTCGCTGTCAACCAGTGCCAGCCGCCGTCGTAGACGCCGTACCCCAACTCGGCCGTATCGCGATCCCAGTAGATGATGGTCGCGCCCGTCCAGGCCGCCCTGGCTCCCACATCGGTGAGCAGCATCCAGTGTAGGTCGTCCGGGTGCGGCTCAATCGCCGCGTGAGGACAGACGCGCAGTTCAATCCGGCCCGCATCTGGCATGAATTGCGGGTCCTCGTAGACTACCTGCGCCTGGCCCTCCAGCTTGAGGGCGTCGCCGCCGAAGTCGTCCCGCAATACCTCGATCTCCGCCGCGGACGCGGTGGAGCACAGTCCAATCGCAAGTGCTAGTGCCATCATGGTGCCTGACCGTCCTCTACTCATGGATGCGCCGCCATCTCGTTCCCCCAACGCCACCGTCGCGCCTCTCTTCCTCCGTGGCATGGCTCAAGGCGGCGCGACTGCGGGAGGACCGTCTCGCACCTGCGGTGAAGCGCCACGATGAACGGATTCCCCCGGCGAGCCATCGACACGGAGGTGCGCGGAATGCGTGAATCCATCAGCCTACTCATCCTGGCGGCCTGCGTGGCCGGATGCTCTCAGGCGTCAGACGCGCAAATCGAGTGGGACCACATCTACACCCCGGAGAGGCTGCCGGCGGAATTCGGATGGGGTGCCGACGTCGGGCCGAGCAACAAGGCGGAACTCGCCGACGGAGCCTTGCGCCTCGTCGACGCCAGCTCATCCGATGGCGAACGCAACTGCTTCTCCCGCTCTTGGCCGGCCGCGCCTGACCGAGGGGCAATCATCCAGGCCGCGATCAGGGTCGTCCAAAACACGGACCGCGCCGGGATCACCATCTTGGCTGCCGACGGTGTCCACGAAGATGGGCTGACGCTCTACCCCGATCGCATCCGCCTCCACAATGCCGACCTCGAGCACTCGATGGACACCACGGATGACTTCCACGCGTACCAGGTCCGGATAGGCGGGGTGAACATCGAGGTGTGGGTGGATGGGGAGATGGTCATCGACGGCTGGGGCAAGTTCACTGGCCCCGCGCACCAGAACCGGCGGGTGGCCGTGCTTGGGTCAATCTCCAGCAAGGCGATCAGCGAATCCTACTGGAAGGACGTGCGGTACGTGACCTACACGATCCCGGTGGAGCGCGTCGAGGGCGCCGAGGATGTGGTCATCTACCGCAAAGAGGGAATCTACGCCTGCTTCCCTTCGCTCACGCACATGCCCGGCGGGCGCCTCTTCGCGAACTTCGGCACGCGTTCGCGCAGATCCCACATCGACAACACGGGCGGAACGGCGAGGATGATCTCCGAAGATGGAGGCTACACGTGGGAGCCGGTGGACAAGGCCCCGGATCACCCCCGCTACACGCGCGAGGATGGCACGAAGTTCGTCCCCCACGCCCGCGGGTGGGTCTATGTGGACGAGTCCGAGCTGCCGAGCATCAAGGCGCGGAACCGCCGTTGGATGAAGGCCCGCCCAGGCACGGTCGCCTATCTCGGCGACCCGCAGGTCGCCATTACCCATCCAGACGGCAAGTACGAGACGCTGACGCTCGACAGCCCTGTTCCGGGCGGGTGCATGAGCTACCACCACGCCTCATCGTTCCTGCGTAAGGGCGATCTGTGGATGACGGCGATCTACTGCGCGACCGGCACGGATGGGATGACGGGCGTCTGGGTCATCCGCTCCGAGGACAATGCAGAGACCTGGGAAGTCGTGCACGTCGCCGGACCAGTGGGCGACAGGCACGGCTTGGGCGAGGCGGCGTTGTGCGACAACGGGCAGGGAGAGATCATCTGCGTCATGCGCTCTGGGGAGGGCGGCAAGCACAACACCCACCAGTCATTCTCAAGCGACGGCGGGAAGACCTGGAGCGCCGCCCTGGACACGGGGATCTGGGGCTACCCCGCGAACGTCATCCTCCTGAGCGACGGCCGGTTGCTGTGCAGCTATGGGTACCGGCGGGACGCGATGGGGATCCGCGCGGTCCTGAGTGAGGATGGCGGGCATACGTGGGACCGTCTCAACGAAATCGTAATCCGCGCCGACGGGCACGGGCATGGCGGCGACAACGGGTATCCCATCTCAGTCCAGATGGACGACGGGCACATCTTCACCATCTACTACCTCAACGACAAGGACGACGTGACCCACGTCGCCGGCACCCACTGGACGCTGCCGCAGGGACCGGGTCAGTTCTGAACGAGTACTGCGTTAGAGGTACCCAAGAGCCACCACTATTCCGAAGACGACCACGATGGCCCCGACAACCTGGTAGAAGCCATGCACATTCTCGCCCCACAGCATCTTCGAGCGGGCAACCATCAGGCGATAGACCACGAAATCACTCTTCAGGCACCCGCATACCGCCATGAATAGGCCTGCTGCGACCATCAGCGTGCCCCATAGTACGTGCATCAGCTTCTCTCCTGTACGCTACTCGATGAACAGCACGTCGTCGATCCACAACGTGTTCCAGCCGACGCCCTGGCCTACCATGCTGGAGGCCTCAACGATGCTCAACTCCGTCACCTGATCGAGATCAAGCCGCCCGTTCTCATCCTCGTCATCGTCGTCGGGTTTGAGGGCCGCGATCGAGACTCCGGTCTCGACCAAGCCATCGCCGGCCGGGAGCTGGACCATCGCACGGTACTCCGACCCGTCCTTCTCCTTGAGGCCGACCAGGATCGTAGTCGCATTCTCGGACAGCACCGACAGGCGCAGCGTGGCCGCTCCCTTGATTGGGGCCCTACCCAGGCCGGTCATCAACGCGAGTAGCTTGTCCTGCGTGAGGGTGTAGGTCATCCGCAGGCTGAAGTCGCCGTCGGCCACGAAGTCCGGGTCGAAGTTGACCTCCGCGTTGTCGCCCGCCATCAGCATCCAACGCAGGGGCGTGCTCTCGAACGAGTCGAGACGAACGGCACGCGCGCCATTCAGGTCGATGACCTCCCACCTAGGAGGGATCACACCCTCTTCGAAGGCGACTTCATCCAGCCACAGCCGCCGTGGTCCAAGCTCTGGCAGGTCGATGAACGGCACCTCCACCGAGAGCTGCTGCAGGAAGCCCAGGCCGTCGATGAGCGCAAGGGCCGCGACTTGGTCGGCGTCGAGTTGCCCGTTGTCATCTGTCGAGTTGTCGTCGAGGGCAAACTCATCTAGGCCCAGCGCCACCTCCTGCCACCGTTCGGCCAGGCTGTAGAAACCCGCCATGTATTGAGAGCCATCCGCTTCATATACTTGCACCATCAGCGGGGACGGGTCTGACGTGCGAATCCAGAAGTGCAAGCTCTCGGCGCCGGCCGGGGGCGTAGCGAGTTGTGCCGCCACCCCCGAGAAGCCGCCGAGCGTGGTGGTGTAGGAGTACTCGGCGACGGGGCTGCCTTCGTCGCGCACGGTGTTCTCGTCACTCGTCACAGACAGCTGCCCGCCTGGGTCGATCGACTGCCACTCGCCAACCGTGTCGTCAAACGTCCATTTGGCAAGGGCATCCTGGGTGGCCGCCCATGGTGAGACAAGGGCGGTCAGCGCGACTATACCGGCGGCGTGTAGCGTCATGCTGCTCGGCCCCCTCGCGTAATTCTTCTGCCGGAGATTTGCCAGCACATCTCGGTCCGCGAGCCGGCCTCTCCAGCCTCGGCGCGGGCTCACATCGTTGCGCCCTGTCCTTCCTCCCATCCCACCCCCACGCCTCTCTTGCCGGCGGCGAGGAACGACAGAACGCAGCAGAGCACCCCATCGATGGGGTGCTCTGTCTGATCGCGTATGACGGGCCGTACGGGACGACTTCGCAAACTGGTTCCAGGCGGAGGAGTGTCTCGAGGTCAGCGGGCCCAGAGACTGACATCGGCCGAGCGTGGGGCGTCGCCAGGGGTATTGGCACTGGGATCGCTGGGGGCGGCACGGGCCTGATCAGCGCAGCAAGGGGGAGAGAGGCGGGAGGGCGAAGTGCCGAAGCATGATCCGGAGATCGTGGCTCAATGGCGCCGAGACAAGATGGCGAGCCCCGGCCTCCGGGGCCCGAGGCCTGAGCAGATTAGCTATGGGCCCCAACGGACCCAGGAAGGACAGCGATGACCCCTCGTGAGCGATTCCTGACGGCCCTTCGCGGCGGTCAACCTGACCGCGTGCCCATGCCGCTGCGGATGTGGAAGTTCCTGCGCAAGCACTACCCGGATACTCCGGACTCGTTGGAGCAGGGGCTGAAGGCGCAGGATGAGTTCGGCACGGACGTTTGGCAGTACGTGGCCGACCCGCCGAGACCGTGTTTCCAGCCGACCGGGACGCCGTGGCGGGATGATGTTGAGGTCGAAGTGAGACATGAGGTCCGCGGCGGCCGCAACTACTGGGAGCGCAGGATCCACACGCCCGACGGCGATCTGCATGACGTGAAGCAGGCCCTCATCGTCGAGCAAGGCTCGGGCAGCGGGCCTGAGATCATCGAACCACTCGTGAAGGACCTCAAGCGCGACCTGCCCCTGCTGCGCTACATGCAGGCCGATCCGTCGCGCATCGACATCGACGGGGCGCTGAGGGCGGACCAGCGCATCGGCGACCGTGGGCTGGCCGTTCCGAGCATGTACAGCCCTCTCGACACGCGGGACGCGCTCAAACAGGCCGATTTCCTGATGCTCTACTACGACGACCGGGAAGCGTTCCGGGAGATCGTCCGGATCGGCGCCGATGCCATGATGGCCGAGACCAGACATGTTCTGGAGGCGGGCTTCAAGCTCGTGAAGACGTGGTGGTTCTATGCCTCGCCCAGCGGGGGCTGGAGCCCGCGGATTTACGAGGAGATGTTCCTGCCGCATCTGGCCCGGCACGTGGATCTGGTGCACAGCTACGACGCTCTGTACATCTACTACGACGACGGCAAGATGCGGCCGTTCGTCGACATGTACGTCGATGCGGGCATAGACGTGCTCATGACCTGCTCGCCCCCGCCGCTGGGCGACGCGGATCCGGCCGAGATGAAGGCCAGGTACGGTGATCGCGTGTGCCTGATGGGCGGCATCGACGCGGTGCACGAGGTCCACCGAAGCGACCCGGCGCGCATCCGCTCCATGGTGAAAGACCGGCTGGCCACGTACATGCCCGGCGGCGGATATGTGATGGACGGCTCGAACTCGCTCGTGTACGAAACGCCGCCGGAGAACGTCCGCGCCCTGGCTGAGGCGGGCCGGGAATTCGGGGCATACTAGAAGACGCGAATCGACGCTGCGCCAGCAGGGCGGCGCAGCATGGACGGGTGCTGGAATGAAGAACTCGCCGACGTGCGAGCGTGTTCCGGAGATCGAGTTCACCTTCGACGGCTGGCTGGGGCACTATCTCGATCGAGTTACGGAGCAGTGGATCAAGGTCGTGCCCTCCTCGAACCCGGGCATCCTGCAAATGCTTCGAGACCGCGACCGGCAGCCGCTGCGCGACCTCGTGGCCTTTGCCGGCGAGTTCCCCGGCAAGTACCTGACCGGCGCCGTGCAGGTGCTGCGGCTGACCCGTGATCCCGAACTTGAGAGCGTCATGGCCGACTTCGTCGCTGACCTGATCGCCTGCCAGGCCGATGATGGATACCTCGGCCCCTGGCCTCGGCAGTCGCGGATGACCGGCAGGGCGCCCAACAGCAGCTCTGGCGGCGGCTCGGGAATCCTGGGGGTCCCCGACCTCCCCACAAGCCGGATCGACGTCGAGCCTGAAGGCGGCACCAGCACGTGGGATCTGTGGGGGCATTACCACATCATGATGGGCCTGATGCTCTGGGCCGAGCATGCCGGCGATGAGAACGCCTGGCGCAGCGCCCGGCGGATCGCCGACTTGCTCTGCACGACGTTCCTGGGCACGGGCAGGCGACTGGTGGATGCCGGCGACAAGACAGAGACCAACCTCTCCCCCGCCCACGCCCTCTGCCTGCTGCACGAGGAGACGGGAGCTGCCCGGTACCTGCAACTGGCCGAACAGGTCGTGGATGAGTTCGAGGCACAGGGACCGGATGGGGCACTGGCTGGAGACTATGTGCGCGAGGCGCTTGCGGGGAAGGAGTTCCACGAGACGCCCCGGCCCAGGTGGGAAAGCCTGCACCCAATCATGGCGGTGCCGGAACTCTACTACATCACCGGGGATCGACGCTATCGCGACGCCTTCGAGCACATCTATTGGAGCATCGTGAAGCTGGACCGCCATAACAGCGGTGGGTTCAGCAGCGGCGAACGTGCCCGGGGGAACCCGTACCTCGCTCTGCCCATCGAGACCTGCTGCACCATCGCCTGGATCGCGATGAGCGTTGAGATGCTGCGCCTGACCGGCGACTCCGTCGTGGCCGATGAGATCGAGCTGTCGACGCTCAACTCCGTCATCGGCATGCACTCGGTATCCGGGCGTTGGGTCGCCTACGATACGCCGATGGACGGCGTCCGCCGGGCCTCCGCCCACGCCATCGCATGCCACTCGCGAGAGGGCACGCCCGAGCTGAACTGCTGCAGCGTGAACGGACACCGCGGTCTGGGCATGATCAGCGATTGGGCCGTCATGCACGACCGCGACGATGGGATCATGCTCAACTACTATGGTCCGTCTACCATGACGGCCACTCTCAAGGCCGGGGGTGCCGTCAAGCTGACCCAGGACACCACGTATCCGGTCGACGGAGACATAGGACTCCTCGTGCACCCATCAAGCCCAACACGTTTCAGGCTGAGCCTGCGGATCCCCTACTGGTCGGCAGATACGAAACTCAGCGTGAACGGCGAGCCGGTCACGCACGTCACGGCCGGGACCTACTGCTCTATTGACCGGCGGTGGGAGGAGGGGGACCGCGTGGAAATGCGACTGGACATGTCCGAGCACTTCTGGGTGGGCGAAGAGCAATGCCGCGGCAGCGTCTCCATGTATCGCGGCCCGATTCTGATGACCTATGATCGGCGGTTCAACGACGTCGATCCGGACGACCTGCCGGAGCTGGACGCCCTTACGCTGGAGGGCCGCCACGTCACGTGGGATGGCCGCATCGAGCCGATCCTGTTGTTGGAATACCGCGATGGCAAAGGCAAAGAGCTGCGGCTCTGCGACTTCGGGAGCGCCGGCGAGGGCGGCACGCCGTACAAGTCCTGGCTGAAGATCGGTAATGTGGCGGCCGGTTCGTTCTCGCGCACCAATCCACTGCGGAGCGTCCGGCCTTAGCTCGGCAAAGCGGTCGACGGAACGGCTGATTGGACCAGGAGATCGAGATGCGGATCGAGGCCCTTTCCGGGACCAGAGCCCGCGTGGGAGCGCAAGTGACGGTTCGGATGCGGGTCGATCCGGGCCGGCCGTCGGCACCCGGGGGAAGGCTCTGGCTGCTCTGGGACATCCGCCAGGAGGCCGGCTGGCTTCAGTCCGACGCCCCTTCCGAAGCGAACTTCCTCACCGCCCGCAAGCCATGTGGAGAGCCCCTCCCCGCGACGGTCCACAGCCTTCGCACGCTCGACCTCTACCCCGAAGTCCCGGAGTTCCTCGGTGCGGCCGAGATCCACGTGGAGGCAAAGACACTGGGGCAGGCGGGCGCCGTCGAAGCTCTCTTTCCAGACGGCCAGTTCCTCATCCCCCAATGGCACGACCGTTGAGTAGGCCCTGCTCTGCCGACCGGACCCCCAGTGAGGATTCTCCGCCGCCCAGATTCGCCGGCCCGTCCTCCGGTCCAGGCACAGCATCGACGTGTCCAGCCCTGGCGAGGCGGTGTAGACGGCGTCGTCCTCGCCAAGCGGTGCCGCGTGCCAAGGCCATCCCACGGGATACCGCCACACCTCCTCGCCGACAATGGGCCCTGGTTCTGGGGTCGCGCCCGAATGGGTCGGCCCCCCTCCCATCGATGGCCAATCGGCTCCCGGTTGTGGGGCCATGGTCGACACCTGGTTCAGCACAGACGGCAGCAGATCGGCCGCCTCGATCTCGCTGAGTTCCCCCATGGCCTGCTTCCGCAGCGCGTCCATGGGTTGTCCTTGATTCCCTGCCCGTGTCAGCGCCGCCAACGTTGGGATCAGGGGGGACACGTCGCGCCCCGCGTTGAGCGCATGCCAGTAGCGGGACTCGAAGCTGTCCGCGGCGCAAGGAAGACTGCCTACGGGAACGCAGAGAGACGCGAGAGATAGGGCGAAGTACCTGGTCACGGGTAGGCTGGTCCTCCTATCCGGGACTGCCCATATGGGACTGGGCGCCCCGGCGTTAGCCGAACGGTGATCCGTTCGTTGTGATGCTACGTTGGCCTTACCCCCTAAAGCGAGTCCAGGTTCAGTGTTAGTATCTGGGTGTAC
>CAZKUN010000167.1:0-10709 GCA_964555935.1 uncultured Armatimonadia bacterium
CATCCATCCAGTTTCTTGCCCGCGAGGCCATCGGTGATGAAGCTGATATGCTGAGTCGCGCCGCGCGCCAGGTGAAACGCCGGTTCCGGCGTCGGCCACACGCGGGTCTTCTCCCAGAGCAAGGTCCGCCGCAGGACAACCGGCTTGCCCGCTTCGCCGACGACCGGCCCGAGTTGCGGATCATCGCCCGACGTCTCGGCAACAGGCCACGAGCCATCGTCAAGCCCAGCACTCGTCGCGCTCTCGGTGTCCGCGGGCGCCATCTTCCAGCTCTCGCCGGTGAAGCGGAGCCCCGGCGCATCTACTGAGATCGCCGCCGTTCCTTGCTCGAGCCGGAGCGCAAACACGTTCGCACCGCGCTGCAGCGGCGCCGAGATCGGCTCGCCAGTCGCCTGGTCGCCGCGCGCGATGACATCGTCGTTGAGGTGCAGTTCGTACGGCCCGCCGCACGCGATCTTCACCTCAGCGACGGATGACCTCACCGCGCGCGTGAGGGTCGGCCTCAGGTAGAGCGGCTCCAGCGTCGCCGCGTCGACCGCCGCGTGCTCGACGGTCAGCTCCCCCTCCTGCCCCACCGTGAACGGCGCGCTCACATCGACAGGCCCGTCGTCAAGGGCTACGAAGCGCGAGGCGCGCGTGCGTTCTCTCTTCGCCGCAGGGCCCGTTGCCGAGAGCAAGTACACGCCCGATGGCTGGCCTGGCACCGGCGCCAGCGACGCCGCGACCTCATTCTTCCCGGGCTGCAGGGCCGCCGGCGTGGTGATAGCGACGCCGGGCGTGGCCCCGCCGAACACGAGGGTGCCGAACTCATACGGATCGTGGAATCCGTTGCGCGCGGGATGCCACGCGGCGTGCTCCTTGCGCTCCTTGGCGATTCGTCCGAGGCCGACTTGCCAGGTATCGCCAGGGCTCGGCGCGCCGCCCAGATCAGCGAGCGGAATCGACATCTCAACAATCCACGCGTCCTCGCCGATCATGCCTTCAGCCTCCGCGCCCGAGTCCCATCCAAGGTCACGCGTCCCCCACAGGTCCGGCCCAGGCGCGCGCGCGTCGGCGATCGTGCCCAGCGCGTTGATCGTGAAGTCGAAGACCTGCGCGCCCGTGTCGGCGGGATCGAGAAGCGCGATCACCGAGTCGTCTTGATGCACCTCGGCGTCACGCTCGGTAACGTTGGCCACGAACTCCCCGCGCCGCTGCCCCGCCACGCTCAGGATCGGTTCCTGACACTCGAACAGCAGGTACAGGTGCGTGTCGTCATAGCAGATCCGCACGCTCGTATCCGCCTGCGCCGGCGGCAGCGATCTCAGGCCGACGAAACCCGCGCAAGCCACCGTATTCAGCCAGCATGGGTCGTCGCCGAGCCCGTCGAGCGTTGGCGGCGCCGCAGCCCGCGAGACCACGGCCAGAGGTCGGCGCGCCCCCCACGCAGGCGCTGCATCCAGCTCCTCATCGGTCATGTCCCCGCGCGTGCTCAGAGCGATCTGGTCAAACGCGACCTGCCCGGCCGACTCCTTGTCGCCCTGCAAGCTCACCCAGAACGAGTCGCCGATCTCACCGGCCGTCACCGGCGGGAATGACATCCACTGCCACGTGCCAATCTCAGTCGGCGTGATGCTGACCAGGCGCTCCGTGGACCCATTCTGATGGGTCTCCAACTGGTACGTCTCTTTCACGGAGACAGGCTGGACGCGCAGATAGATCGTCACCGGGTTGCTCGTGCGCGGGAACGGGAAGTCAACCAGCGCCATGTAGCGTTCGTGACGCGTCACGTGCCCGCCCGAGGTCTCCGCCACCTCGGCCACGTACGCGTCGCGCAAGGCGAAGTCCTCAGCCTCAAACCGCCACGGCCCAACCTCAGCGTCATACACCTGGGGAGGGTCGGCCAGCGCGATTTGGATGTCATCCATCTCAAACACGGCGTCCTGCTGAGTGGTCTTACTGAGGAAATGGATGCCCAGCGTGGTGTCGGTGGCCACCAGCGTCTTGCTCAGCGAGACTTCCTGCCACTCGTCAGTCAGCGCCAACGTGTTCGGCGCGTAGAGCCAACCGTTGCCCGAGATCAGGCAGAGCCAGATATCGCCGGCGCCACGGACCTGCGCGGTAACGGTGGCCACTCGTCCCCCGGCGAGGCCCGTTGCTCTCATGCTCAGGCCTTCGAGGGCTCGCTCTCCGGGAATCGTGGCGCGCGCGTATTGCGCGCCCTCGGCCGGATTGTCTGTGCCAATCTCCACCGTCGCCTCGTTGGGCGGCTCGTAGTAACTCTTGGCCGATGCCAATCCCGCCTCGAAGCCCTCGCTCCAGTCCTGGGCGACAGCCGTCGCCGCGACTGCGAGAGCCAGCATGCACACCGTGACCGTTGAGCGCATCTGAGATCCTCCGTAGAGCACGTTACATCCCGCGGGACACTTCGCGTCCGCGCTGGGCCTTACCTGTCCTCAAATCAATTAGTGTCAGACACTATTTTTAAGATCCTTTAGAGCATCATAGCGGCGTATTCGGCCCTAGAGAAACTAGTGTCTGACACTAATAAAATGCGATACCCGCTGCTCCCGCGGGCGACTGCGATCTCCGCCACTCGCTCTTGAGCTGGCAGTCGGAGTTCGATCTCGCGGAATTCGCGGAGTACCTGCGCATCAAGCACCCGCAGCCGTAACCTCGTCGTCGCCAAACGTGACCAGGCTTGGGATCAGCAACTCGTCGCCAGGGCTGGCCATCACAATCTGAAACCGCGGGACCGAGCCCGGCTTCTCCGACGGAAAGTCGTCCATGCTCAACTCGCTCTCCACGTCGCGATCCACGGTGAGAGCCGCGCCCTCGGCGAGCCTCCCAAGGGCGACGCCGTCGGAGTTGACCACGGTCATTCCCGTCTGAGCGTGAGGCGCCGAGACGCTGGTCGCGATGCGATTCTCGCCGGCCGGCACGTCGAGGACTGGTCCACCGGCGACAACGATGTCTTCGCTCCCGATTGAGAAGTGCGTTGCGTCGATCACGCGCTGCAGCGTGAGGCAATCAGCGAAGCCCTCGGGCTCGACGAGGACGGTCTGTCCCGGGAGCAGCGCGGCGTCGAGGATGGGATCGGCTACCTCGACAACGCCGTTCCCGGGCGATACCGATACGATCCGCGTTCTGCGAAGACCAGGCCCCGCCATGCGGAACTCGCCTAGAGATAGCTCTCGCCCGTTCAGCATCGAGGCGCGCGCGACAGCGCCGTCCGGGCCGATGACGACACATGCCGCCTGAGCGGTGATGCTGAGCTTCCCATCAACCACATGCGTCGCGTTCGGGTCCAGCGAATGGTAGACGTAATGCGTCGACCCGTCCGCGAGCGAGATCCGCGCGGCGACGGCCTGCCCGTCGGAAGGCTCGACGCTCGCGGGCGAGACGCCATCGATGCAGTGCTCATCCTTATACGGCTCGTAGACGGTCACAAACCGGCTGTCGATGTTCTCCCCGCGCCGCCGACGGAGCATGAACTGGATGGTGTCGGGCAGGTAGCTGTACTTTTGCGGCTTGCTCTCGCAGGCGATGATCTCGTCGCCCTCACCCAGCAAGTGCGCTCGCAGCCCGCGGCCCTCCCAAGGGTATTTGGTCTTGCCCTCGCCCGGCTCGGCGATTTGCCAATCACAGACAGCCTGGCCTTCCAACCGCGCTCGCCGGACATTGAAGAGATACTGAAAGCCGCTACCACCATAGCCGCCATACGCCATCGAGCCGAGAGGCTGAGCCGCGAAACGCGCGTCATCGTAGAAGTGCTCGTACGGCACGTCCACCCCGGCCAACGTGCCGTCATCTTGCACGGGCCCCAGCGGCGGATCGCACGTGAACTCCGATGGCGGCCCAAGCGCCACGTAATCATGCTGATCACCGCCGCTCACGTAGAACGCATCGAACACGTAGCTGTCCGTTGGCGACGCCTGAACATGAATGCACGCGCGCCGATACTGAGTGACCGCGTCGCCATAGACGCCGACGGTCGACGCATCCACGATCTGCGCGAAACCGTTCGGCTCGTATGCGTGGAGCTTCGGCACGCCGCGCCCTTGCTTGCGGGCGTCCACGACGACCGTGTTGTGAGCAACCGTGTTATCGAAGAAGGCGGCGCGGCGATGGTTGCGCGAATCGGTCTGCTCGGGGTAACCGATGTCGGTCAACAGCGCGTTGCCGTGGGAGAAGAGCAGCAAGTTGAGCTGGTCATTGTGGCGGTGCTGAGGGTAGTCGCCGTAGTACAGAACGCTCGCCGTGCGATTCGCCTCGCTGCCGCTCTGCATCGAGGCCAGACCATACGCCGGGAAGTGGCGCGAGGTCACTCCCGCCGGCTCGGCGTCGGCATCTGGCTCCCCGGGCGAGATCGGCTCATCGAACAGGTCGCGAGCGGCGTCAGCGTGCTCGCGCACAACCTCGGCAATCCGCGGGTCCGGGAAGTGAGGCAAGGCGATGCGCGCCACCGAGGCGTTCAGCGAGTCACCCCTCGCGAACATGTTGCCCGTGTCACCGAGCGGCGGGACGAACTGCCCGCAGACGACCACGTCGAACGGCCACGTCAGCAGTCTGCGAAAACGTGGCTCATCGAACAGGTTGACTCCCGAATCCGCCAAGGCCCCGGCGATCGTCGCCAGACTGCTCACCCAGCCGTAGTTGTAGGCAATGGACTCTTGGGGCATGCCGTCACGGTAGACGAGATTCTCCAGCGCGTCACGCACGCCCAGGTCTGATTGAACCTTCGGCGACGGATTCGCCAGCACCCAGTCGATCATCTCCGCCGACGTGGGATTCCGCGCCGTGTCCGCGAGCGTCACGGCCACTTGCACGAGCGCCTGCTGGTGCGCTCCGTAGTTGCCACGGATCCGACCGTTCGCGCTTACGATGCAACGCGCCGCCTCCAGCAATATGCGCTCGCGGATACGCTCGTCGATCTCCTCCCCACTCGCGCCCGCCAGCGCCTGAAGCGCCGTGTCATCGGCAAGGTACGGCTTCACCGCGTCATACGCCGGCGCGCACGTTCCGGGCGTCCTGACCTCCCAGATCATGTTCGTCAACTTGCCCGTGTAGTTCGGGTTGTGCTCCTTCGCCTCGCGGGACTGCTGCTCATACGCATAGTCGGGGTAGTGCTCGGCAAGCCGCCACAGCAGCACGGAGCACGTGTGAGCATACTCGTCGGCCCGCGCGTCATCCGCCAACTCGGCCAGGACCGTCGCCATGCTGAGCGCCTCAATCGCCGGCATCAGCTCGTTGAGCATGATCCAATGAGCGTAGTAGGCGACGAACCAATGGTTGGTGGGGTCGCCCTCATCATTCCACCCCCATCCGTCATCGGCGTGATCGCCGGTCAGCAGCGACCGATCCTGCATGCCCGTCGCGAGGTATGCCCCGAAGTCATTGCTCGGATAGATCTCGCCGCCCACGGGGCACTCGATCTTGTAAGGCCGGTCGAAGTCGATGATCCACTTGTAGAGCCCTGTCTTGTGGACCTCTACGCCATGCACGGGGCACCCGAAGTTGTGGACCTGATACCCGCGCGGGACCTCGGGCGGCACGACGAGCGTGGCGAGTTGCTCATCGTCATACCGCGTCCACCGATCGGCGGCGGCGAACGCCGCGTCGCGCTGCCGCTGGGCCCATTCGTGGGCAGCGATGTTGCGGCGCGCGGTCTCGAGCTTGGCGTCCGTGTAGTAGTGACGGCCCGTATCCGCGAGGGCATTGGCCGTCACGGCCAGGATCAGCAAGGCAATGGCGGTTCCACCGTTCATTCGCGGGTGCCTTTCGTTGACTCCATCAGCGCGCATCCCATTCAGCGAGAGTGCTGGCGTCTTCGCGTTGGGCTCAACCACGGCCTGCCTGACCCGCCGGCCATTCCGGCATTTAGGAACCGCATTCGCGCGCCGGAGTGTTGATTGCGTATAGCGCAGACCCCAGGGCGGCGTCCCTCTTGTCATGCCGCGAATGACGTGTTCGCCAACTCCGTTGGCGGCGATCTCTTACTTGCCGGATCCCGAACTGACCGAACGTGGAGGTGCATCGTGCGCGTGACTCAGCGGGCCTTGGTATCAGTGGTCTTCGTGCTGGCAGTTTCCCTCGCTCTGGCCGCGAACGGGAAGTACCATTCGCAAGGCACCAAGAACGCCATGGCGGCGAAGGGCTTCTCAACGACCGCCCAGACGATTGCCGCCGTCGGCAACCTCAAGACCGACATCTACAGCTCCACCCCGAAGGCCGCTCAAGCCGTGACGAGAGGGCCGTGGGCGTCGGAGATGGTGGGCTTCCACTGCGACAATCTCTTCACGTCGAAAGATGTCACCGATTACTTCGACAATCTCGAGAAGACAGCGTGCAAGGCAGCCAAGCAAGTGGTCGCCGACATCAATGCCAACAAGTGCTCCGCATCAGGATGCGTCGGCCACGCGAGGCCCAACCAGAAGCATCATATCTGGAATTCCACGGCCGACGATCTCTTCCACAATAGGAAGAAGACGCTGCTCCTGATGATGGGAGCGATTCTGCACGCGGTTCAGGATTTCTACTACCACTCGAACTGGGTGGAACTGTGGGACGCTGCCGGCAAGGGCGGCGACATCCCAACGCTCGGCGATGCGCGAGCCAAGGGCGACGCGGAGTCGAAGGGCATTCTCGGGAAGACCGTCACGGGCGAGTACCACGCGCCAAAGGCTCCCGCCAATGCCGTGTCACACGACGATCTCAACAAGGACTCCCCCAACTCCCCCCAAGGCAAGAAGCTGGCCAAGGACGGCAGGACGAACTTCCACACGCTCGCCAACCGAGCGGCGGCGAAGGCGTCTGAGCAATGGATCGACAAGTTCAAGAAGTGCATCAACGACGATGCTCTCTGGGGGAAGATGCAGCGCTGCGACGGCATCGGGAAGTCGCAAGCCAAAGACTACGATAACGAACACCGGGAACTCCAGGCGATCTTTCAGTCGGTGAGCAAGTGGAACGGCGACACCGGCATTCTGGGCGCGGTTGTCTCGCCAGCGGCGTTCGGCATGTGGCAGAATCGCTGCGCGTCGCTTTCCACGCCCCTCTTCCGAGGTCTCCTCAAGGACATCGGCACCAACAACCCCGCCCGCAAGTACCTGGCCGTCGCGCCGACCGCCGGGGCCATGGGTCTGGCGTCCGCCGCCCAGGCGGGAGCCGACTTGCGCAAGGCATTCCAAACCCTCGAGGCGCAGGAGTCCAATACCGGGGAGGCCGGTGGCCTCGCAAACCAGGCCATGGCCTCAGTGGAATACGCGCTCCAGTCCCTCGACGAGGGAGCTGTCGTTGGGGCGTTCTTGCATACGGCTCAGGCGCGGAACAAGACGGAGGCGGCCGGTGTCGCTCTCGCGGCGCAGGGCGCGGATGATAGCGTCATCACGGCCGTCGCCGGGGTACAGGCGGCGTTAAGCGCGGCCACGGCCGTGGTCGCTCAAGTTCCCGCCGACGTAGAGATCTGGACGCCCGCGCAAGTCAACGAGGGCGAGCCATGGACGGGCCTCGCCATGGTCAAGAATGCGGTCGGATACATCCCCTACGAAGGCGGCATTGTCTGCAACGGCGAGGTCGCGCCCGTCACACAGGGCAAGTTCACCGGACCGGCCTTCACCCAGACGGCCGCCGGCGCGGTGTTCTTCGGCATCCCCGAACTCGTGGGGAGCGACCGGAAGGTCTCCCCGACGATCACCTGCGGCCCCGAGCCGGAAGATGTCGCGCCGTTCATCCTGTCCAACTCAGCGTTCGTCCATCCGCGCGAACCGGTCCTCGTGATATCGGGGGAGGGCCTGAACAAGCTCGGGACCATCGCGCTAGTGAGTGACGATGGGACGCCCCACGCGCTGCCGATCGTGGCGGGCTCGTCGTCTCAACTCCTCTGCCTCGCCCCCGCGAGCGTGCCAGCCGGCACGTACACTCTCGCGGGCCAGACCGCCGACGACCAGATCATCCAGGGGCCGACCACGGTCACCGTGCCCACCTTCACCATCGAGACGACGCCCGTCACACACGTAGGCCAGAGCGGCCATGTCACCGTAAGTTCGACGTGCAATTACCCCGTCCAAGTCGAGGTCTTCGGCGGCGATCCCCACATCTCGCTACCCAGCCGAACGGCGACGGTCAGCCAGGGGGCCGAAGGCGTGCTCCCGTTCACCGCGGCGGTGGTGGGGTCATACTCGCTCATAGCCGTCCCGATCTCGCCCGCGCGCGGCGAGTGCGCGGCGCTCCCGCTTCCTGCAGCGGAGGCCGACGCGCTTTGGCAAGGAATCATAGCGAACCTCGTTGACACGTACGGCCCCCAAGTCTTCAACGGCGACGGGACTACGAGAGAGTGGCTATCGGGTCCGGCGAAGCAAGGAGCGTTTGGGGGCTTGCTCGCCGACGTGTTCGACAGCCGCACGAAGAAGCAGAAGAGGGCAGCGACACTGCTCGACAAGCTGGAGAAAGAGGCCAAGGAAGCTGCGGACGCGGCCATCAAGGCCCAGAAGCAGGCTGAGGCGATCGAGAAGCGCCTCGCCCAAGGGAATCAGACAGACGCGCAGCGGGTTAAGCTTGAGAAACAGGCCAAAAACAAGCGGCGCGAGGCAGCGCAGAAGTTCAAGACAGCAGGCGACAAATACCGGCAGGCAGCGCAGACGGCGAATCGGGCGGGGGACAGCGGTCGCGCTGCCAAGAACGAGGAAAATGCAGCACAGCAGTATCGGACCGAGGGCGACAACTGGGACGCAGGAGGGAAGAAGGGGCAGAGCGTCCGCCACGCCGATAGCCGAGCGGCTGCCGCCGAACAGCGCGCCGCTCAACACCACACCAAGGCGGCGAAACGGCACAACAGCAACGCGCGGAAGGCAACGAAGGCCGGCGACCACAAGAAAGCGGCTGACGAACACGCGAAGACCGCCGAAGAATTGCAGAACGCAGCCGAGAATTACGATCGCGCGGGCAGCGATTACTCAAACGGCGGGGACCAGCCGGCCGCCAGGAACATGAAGCGGAACGCCGCCGGCATGCGCCAAGCCCGCAACGGGGCAACGCAGCGCGCCCAGAATAGCCGGGACAAGATCGAGTAGCCAATCCAAGCCAGAACCGTCAGTCGGCTGCCAGCGTCAGGCTGAGCATCCTCGGACGCGCGGCGCCGCCGACTTCGATGCTGTAGGTGTGATCGTCGGCCGCGACGTGCTGCGAATGCTCGTGACGCCCGTCGGCCTCTTCCCACGCATAACCGACCTCCAAACCAGCGCCATTGCGTGGCGTGTTCAGCCACTCCACGCTGACGTCATTGCGCCCGGCAACGAGATACGGGCGCGCGTGCATGTTGTGCTGGAATATCGCCTCGACGGCAACCCGCCGCACCCCGGTACCCTCAACCACAAATCTGAGATTCCTGATGCCACGAATGGCCTCATCCAGCCGGATCGAGACCTGTTGTGCCTGCCCGTCGCCGGTCCAGATAGGGTCGATGCCCTCCGTGCTTTCGCCCGTGTCTAGATCGAGCGCGTAGAGGCTCGCCCCATCGCCGGCCCGCAAGTCGAGGGTGACTCGACCGCCCGTGTAGACGTGCGGCGCACGCATGTCGATCTCCGCGACGGGCGCGTCATCCACATCCTGGGTATATCGGTGAGTGCCGTTGGCGGCATATCGCCCCGTCCGGACGCCCTGGATATCCGTGACATATGGCTGCCAGGCCTCGAATTCAGAGTCCCGCGCCTCCGCGTCGTCCCCGCAGATGTGGTGAGGTGGGAGTTGGTCCGAGCTGACCCAATACTCCCTCGGCTCGCCGCCCTCGGCGACCACGTTGCAGAATGACTGCCGGGGAATGCTATCCCATAGGTACTCGATCTCCTCGCCCGGCCGCAACGTGATGTCCGGACGGTACTTGGACTTGGGCGGGTCGCCCCAGGCCCACGGCTTCGCCTTGCTCGCGAGCGTGGCCATGAACGTGGCGTCGTCAACGAGATCCGCGCACTCCTTGATGTATGGGGCGTTGTGCTTGCAGAACGCCGCCGCGTCATCGCGCAGGACGGCCCCGCAAGGCAACAACCCATCCCGCGCGCTTCGAGTCAGGAGCGTCGGGTCGTCGGCGATGTCTCGGAGCGACGCGACACCTCCACCGTCGCGCGCCATGACATACGCGCCGATCAGCGGGTCGAACCAGTGGTGCTTGCCACCATACTCCGCCTGGGCGGTGGAGTGACCGGGGACCTCCCACACCTCCCCCTCAATCCCAGCCGCGTGCCACAGGTCAACCAGGAGCAAGGCCTGCTGCGAGCATAGCGCGTATCCGTACGTGTTCAGCAGGTGGAGCGAATCGTGCACGTCGCGTTTGATGGGGCGGTTGGGGTAGTGGAAGACCAACTCGCGGACGAAGTCGTACAGCGCGACCGCGCGCTCTTCATCGGTCGTCCTGCCCTCGCACGTGTCTCGCACGATTGACTGGAGGGTGCTGCAGTCAACCGAGGCGCTGGTAGTGAGGTGGACGGACACGGCGTCGGCTCGCGCGGCGGCACATGCCAAGGCCACGCACAGGCCGATCCAGCAGATGGAGACGGTCTCAATGGGCAAGTGGGGGTGTGCGGGCATCTACCCAGCCCTTCCCGCAGCTGTTTTCGTAGTGCTCGTGGGTTCGCTCGCCCCTGCCGGAGGTCCTCCGGTGGGAGCGAGCGGCGCTGCCCCTGGCTAGTCCTACAGCGCGACCTTGTGACCGTGCACCGTATTAGCTGCACTCGATT
>CAZKUN010000167.1:10719-20833 GCA_964555935.1 uncultured Armatimonadia bacterium
GGGTGTATGACACCAAAACTCCCACCCACATCCCTTTGCCGTCGTAGCGCAAGGTCCGTCGCCGCCTCCAAGCGAAACGTCCCGCAGTTCCGCTCCACCAGGAGACCTCCGATGACCAAGCCACGCATCTACATCCATCGCACGATGGGGTGCCGTTACGAGGAGTACATGACGGCTGAGAATGAGGCGCTGCTGGCGTCCTTCGCCGAGGTGGTCAGCGACGGGACGCGCGAGGAACCCGTCACCCAGGACCAGATGGAGGCGCGTCTCGATGGCGTCAGCGGGATTCTCTCGCTCAACGGCTCGGGCGCGGGCGATATCACCGGAGACGCGATCCGCGCCGCCGGCACCGTCAAGGTCGCCGTCATCAGCCACTACTGGCACGGAAGCCATGACGAAGCCTGTCCGATCTGGCGCGACGCCGGCGTCGAGGTCATCGATGAATCAGACGCCTGCAACGAGGCGGTTGCGGAGTGGACCATCGGCGCGGCGATTGCGGGGCTGAGGCGCTTTGAGCAGTACGACCGGGAGATGAGATCGGGGACGGAGTGGCCCTCATGGCGCCGCGCGGGGCAGCTTCACGGATCAACTGTTGGCCTGGTCAGCCTCGGCCGCGTCGGCCGGATCGTGGCGGAGTTCCTGAAGGTGTTCGACTGCCGCGTCCTTTGCTACGATCCCTACGTCGATGACGCCACTGACCTCGGTATCGAACTCGTCGACCTCGACACCGTCATGAGCGAGTCAGACGTCGTCAGCCTCCACGCCCCCGTCCTGCCCGAGACGACCGGCATGATCGGCGCCCACGAACTCAGTCTCATCAGGGACGGCGCCGTCTTCCTCAACTGCGCGCGCATGGCCGTCGTCGATGGCGACGCCTTCCGGGCCGAGATGCAGAAGGGCCGGTTCACCGCCTACCTCGATGTCTTCGAGCCCGAGCCGCCGCCGCTGGACGATGTCCTCCGCACCCTCGACAACGTCGTCATGACGCCTCACGTCGCGGGCACCACGCCGAAGATGTTCGAGCGCTGCGGCATCCGCGCCATTCAGACGCTCAGAGAGCGCCTTTGTGAGTAGTTAGATTCTGTCAGCCCTACTCCGGGATCACGGTCTCTGCCGCAAGTTCGTGCCCCGCCGTGCCCAAATGCACGCTGTCCCGACAGTACAAGTTCGCCCGATTCGCTTCATCCGCGCCCGCCACGTGGAACGCGGCTTCCATGTCCGCCAGCCCCGTCCGCTTTGCCTCGGCGACGGTCCGAGCGGCCTCGGCCAGCTCGCCCATCTCGGTCCAGCGCCCGAGCGCCGGACACGTGGTCAGCAGCATCACGTCGCTCGCGCCGCCGGTCAGTCGGCGGATCCGATCCACCCCGTACTCGAGCATCTCGGCGTAGTGCTCGCCTCGCATCCCCGAGTCCCAGTCATTGTAGCCAAACCACACGGTGACGAGATCGGGTTGGGGCGCGACCTTCAGCCAACGCGGGATCAGCACCAGGTTTGCGTTCAGCGTCGTGCCGCCGATCGCGCAGTTGACGATGGTGACCTCACTCCCGTACTTGGCCTCAAGCCGTTCCTCCAGCAAGCTCGACCAGAGCACCTCGCGATTGGCCCAATGCTCCTTGGCGCTGAGCGAATCGCCCATCGTCACGATTGTCACCGGCTCCCCCGCCTCGAGCTTCGCAAGCGTCCGGGCAATGCCATTGCCATCGGGCGCGGGCGTGGCTTCGATCGTGGGCTCGAGGGCGATCTGGTCGATGGCGAACGAGTGGGCGGGGTAGGTCTGCCAGTACCACCACTTGCCAAACCAGAGGTTCCGCAGGCTCGAGGGCTTGTACTCGCCGTCTGGGTCGAGCAGCGGCGCGGCGGGGTGCTCGGGCACGAGGTCTTCCCAACGCAACGTGATCTTCGTCCAGTCGGTCGAATCGATTGGGAAGCAGTGCCCATACCGGTAGGCGTAGTTCTCACCATCGATGAACTGCAGGCCGCCCCAGCTCTCGGAGCCATCGCCCTTCGCCCAGAAGCTAATGCCATCGGCCGAATCCCAATCCGCCGTGGCATTCACCCATGATGTGAAGAAGCCGCTCCTGGCATCATCGATGAAACTGAACCGGCACGCTTGCCCGATCTTGCCGGGCACGAGTTCCACCGTGCCGGTGGGGATCTTCGGGTCTCCGACCTCGGCCGGATTGTGCTTCACCGAATCCATATCCAGGATTACCTGGGCGGCGCCGCACGTAGCCAACGCAAGAATGCCCGCGGCCATCAGCAGACTGCGCTTCATGGCATCATCGCTCCCATCCAAAGGCTAGTTCGTTCGGCCAGCTTCGCGCCCAGTCCGGGTGGAAGCTGTTGCTCAGTCCCTCGGCGGCGCCTCGGTCACGCGCAAGCTCCATATCCGGCCCGCCGGTGTCGTGGTTGACGCGGAAGCTAAACTTGACGGGCTCACCGCGCCGCATCAAGTCATGCACGTGCGGGATCTCGCTCCAGGGCAGGGCGCACTCGACGATCCGCGTCCGGCCCTCGTGGCGGATCTCGAGTTGCGCGTCCTCGACCGCGCCCTCAAGCGGGTGCTTCGGCTGGCGCGGGTAGAAGTGCTTGCGCGGCATTCCAGGCGTCTCAAGCCGCCAGACCTCCGTGCCGGCGCCATGCTCTTCGGCCACCCTATTGAGGGCGTATTGGTAGTCGGTGGTCTTGTAGCCGATGAACTTCGGCATGCGGCCCGGCAGGTGACTGTCCCACCCATCTTCGCCCATTGGGATCGCGTTGAAGGCGATCAGGACGTTGTCATGAGGCGCGCTCCCGTGCCCGCTCGGGAGTTCAGGCCGTCGGCGGTAACTGAAGCGCCGGACGCCCTCAGGCCAGCGCAACTCTTTCTCACCGTCGAAGCTCACTTCCGGGTAGAAGTCGGCCTCCTCGTCGCGTTCGGCGAAGCGGACAGTGCCTTCGTCGACCGAATCATCCGCGACCTTCGCCGCGAAATAGAAATGCTCATCATCATGCGCCACGTAGCCCGTCGCCAAGCCGTCGGACTCGCCGGAGAAGTCCACGAACGGCAGCCACATGCGCTCCTCGAAGGAGCCGCCCTCGCCCGACACGTTGATGGTCTGAGGCAGCGCGCCCGCCCAGTCGTCGAGCTTGCCATCAACCGTAATGCTCTTTCGGCTGATCCAGTTGACGCGCATGGTCTCTTCGTGGATCGCAAGGCCGGCTTCGCCCGCGTCAAACCGCATCGTCAGAGGATACTGGTTGGCGGCGACGGCCTCGCCGCCGGTGACGGTGAGTTCGATCCACTTCTGTTCGCGCGGCCGGAAGCTGAGTCCGGTGGGATGGCTGATCCGCAAGCTCCCCAGCGTGGCGGTTAGCGTCCCGCGAATCGGTCGGTTGAGCTGGTTCGTTAGGCGCGCGTGGAGCGTTGGCTCTTCGGCGATCGGCGCGGTCAGGTCGTAAGGGATCATCTCCACCGGCTCGACGGCCTCGATGCGCGCGCGTCGAAGGTCGCGGAGGAGCCGAGCGAAGCTGCCCTTGCGGTTTGGGTCGGCGCGAAGGAAGAAGGCACGAGCGTCGAGAGGGACGGCGATCCTCCCACCCAGAGAAGGCAGCGTGTTGCCATAGGCATCGTGCATGGCGGCCTGCCCCGCTCTGAGGGACATCGTTGCGCCCTCAGCGAGGTCCACCGTATTGAAGATGTGGTTCTCTTCCTTGCCGCCGAAGATGGCGCCAAGATCACCGAGGACGACGACCGTTCCATCGTCGGGGCTGCCATCGAGCCCATGGAAAACGTAGACCCAGGGAAGTCCGTTCTCGAACAATATCCGGTCGAAGTCGCGCTCGCCGATGAACTGCTGCGTCGCGCCATAGGCCGCCGCGAGGGGGCGCGACTCGACGAGTTTCTCGATCTGCCTCTCGCCGCCAGGCGTGCGGATTGTCTCATGCGCGACGCGGTGGTGGCTCATCGTCGATACGGCGATGCGGCTGAGCGTCCCGAGGGCTCGGTCACACCCCGCCGCGCGGTTGCTAGCGACAACGCCGGCGAATCGGTCGTCGGTGTTGGCGACCCAACTCTCCGTGTCCCAGATCAGCACGCGCCCGCCGTGATGCGTCCGGCTGTTCCACTCGGGATGGAGGACGGGCGCGGCGAGGCCCTGGTAGTGAATGGAGCAGAAGTCGAGGTATGGCACGAACTCGTCCGAGCCGTCGGGGAAGAGCTTGTCCCAGGTGTTGCTTGATGAATCGCATCCGCCAATGAGGACATCAACGCCGGCATCAGCACGCGCGCGAAAGATCGCGTCGCCCATCCGCCGATACAGCTCGCGGTAGCGGATCATGTCCGCGCCCCAGCCCGAGATGCTCAGGCCCTCCCATGGCTCATTCCAGAGCATGAAGCCCGTGATGGGGCCCTTCGGCCAGCCGTACTTACAGGCCAACTCGTAGACGTAGTCCTCATAGTCGTCATCGAACTCCGGCAACCATACCAGATCTTCCTTGCCGCCCTGCATGACGCCATCGGCGTCCAGATGAGGGCGCCCGCGGCCGAGAGGCTGGCCCACGCCGCCCGTGCCTATCTCGGCCAGACAGGTGACGCGATTCTCATGCATGGCAGCGAACTCGGTGTCCAGCCGCTCGCGCCACTCCTCACGCCGAGGCGAACCGTCTGGGAAGTATGGCACTCCGTAGCGGATCGCCTGGACGCCGATCCGAGCAAGGATCTCGGGCGGCATCTCCTCGAGGGCTTGCTTGGGGTGTTGGATGCGGTCGAGCCGGGGCTCGAAGGTCCGCACGTAGCTGGTCAGGTACTGACGCCCGTGCTCGCCGAGGTCGATGATGAGCGCGTAACCGCCCTTCGTCTCAGGCGTGGGTGGTTCGATGGTGAGGTTGGCGTAGCCGTCCGCGGCGACGTCGACTCGCGCGGAGAGAGTGCCAACGTCCTCGAGTTTGACGAGTTCGGGCCACCACTGGTCACCCTCGTGGTCGCGCTGGGCGTAGCGGAGGATCTCGATGGTTGCGTCGGCGGAGATGGCGATCTCTGACTGGACCTGAAAGGCGAAACGGGGCTGCTCGCCGGGGTGGAAGACGTTGCCCGCGGCGTTCGAATCGAGCATCACGATGGAGTAGTCGGTGGAGGGCTCGGCGAGGCCGAAGACCTCGGCGTAGTTGTGCATGGCGGAGAGGGTGCCCCACTCCTGGGTGGAGGCGGGGGTGGAGACGGCGAGGATGATGAGGAGGATGGCAACGGAGAACGGCACGTGCCGGGTGAAACCCGGCGGTCCAGTTAGGCTGCTCTGGGTGTCTGGATGGGCTCTGGCGGGCGGGTCCAAAGACACGCAAGCACGGACGGAGACAGAACCCGGCAGACGCCGGTGCGGGCTGGAGGCTCGCGGTCCGAGACAGCGGACGGCGTCTATGGTGAGCTGAAGAGGTCGATGAACCATGCGCATCGCTCCTGGAAGGAGTCGCGGGAGGCTGCGGTGATCGCGTGGTAGGAAGTCTTCCCCTGCGCGACTGTCTCGGCGACGGCTTGTCCGGCGGCGACGAACAGATCGGTGGCGATATTGATCTTCGCGATCCCAGCGCCAATAGCATCACGGAACTGTTGCTCGCTGAGGCCTGAGCCGCCGTGCAACACGAGCGGAATGTCGACGCGCTCGCGGATCTCGCCGAGGAGGTCCAAGTCGATCAGGGGCTCGCCATCGTACTGCCCGTGAGCCGTGCCGACGGCGATGGCGAGGAAGTCGACGCCGGTTTCGCGGACGAACTCGACGACGGCCTTCGGGTCGGTAAAACCCTTGCCGCGCGCGCCGTAGGCTTGGTAATCGTGGTCGGAGCCGACATGCCCCAGCTCCGCCTCGACGGCGATGTCGAGGGCGTGGGCTTCCTCCACGATGGCACGCGTGTTGGCGAGGTTCTCGTCGAAAGGCAACGCCGAGCCATCATACATGATGTCGGTGAAACCGAGGTCGATGGCCTTGCGGCAGTCGTCGAGCGTGCGACCGTGGTCGAGCATGAGACTGATGGGGACGCTTGCGTCCTCGGCGCGCGCGGATGTACTTGGCGAAGGCGCGCGCGTTGTCGCGATCCAGCAATCCGGCGTACATCGCCACCATGCCGGGGATCTCGCAGCCCTCAAACGCGGCGAGCATGCCCTCAGTGGCGTGCATGTCCACCGTGTCGAAGAGGGCCAGAGCGTAGCGGCCGACGCGGGCGCGTTGGAGTTCTTTGGCAATGGATACGAGGGGCAAGGGTTGGTCTCCTTGGCGTGTATGGTGCCAGCAACGGCGACAGGCGAGGACGCCTGTCCTACGACATCCACGGCGTCGCGGAAACTCGGCTGAGTTTCCCTGGACCGACCTACGACGGCTCGATGTCACGGTCGGCGAGGAAGTCGACCGTCGCCGCGTATGACGGGATGCCCCGCCGACCGCCGAGTGACATGCACTTCAGCGCCGAGACGGCGGTCGCAAACTGAGCGATGAATTCCAACTCCCAGCCCTTCAGCAGGCCGACGAGGTAGGCGCCGTGATACACGTCGCCGGCTCCGGTGGTGTCGACCACATCAACCGGGAAGGCCGGCGTGTAGAACCTGGCATCGCGCGTGACGGTGTAACTGCCCTCTTCGCCGCGCGTCTCAACGAAGATGCTGGGGCCCATGTCGAGAGCGGCGCGCCCCGCGTCCCGGACATCATCATGACCTGTCAACGCGCGGCCGAAGCCATGGCCGCAGATGAGGTAGTCGACGTGACGGACGGTCTCCCTGGTCGCCTCGCCAACCTCGGTCGCGGTGGTGGTCCCGCAATCGATGGCGACCTTGCGGCCAGCCTCATGCATCCACATAGCGGCCTGAAGACCGGCCTCGCGGTGGGTGCCATCGAGGTGGAGGATCTTCGCCGACGTGATGTAGTCTCGGTCGAGTTCGCCCGGCTGGAGCGGCTCGGCGCCGAAGCCCTCGATGCCCGAGAAATGGCGCTCGCCGGTGTCGGCCTCGACGTAGACAAAGATGACTTGGCTCTCAGCGCCATCGCGCCGGACGAGGCGGGTGAGATCGACGCCGGCCTCGGTGAATGACTTGAGCTTCATCGCCGCGACGTCGTCCGTGCCGGCGGTGCCGATGTAGCCGACACTCGCTCCGAGCCTCGAGGCCGCGACGCAAGCGGTGCCCACCGGCCCGCCGCCGTCCAGCCCGAAGGACGAGACGCGGCCGGTGTTCTCCCAGGTCGGCATCTCGCCCAGGCGCATGAGCACGTCGAGCGTCGACAGCCCCAAGCCGACGATATCCAGCCCTGGCATCAGTCCACCACCACGGGCTCGATGTCGAGGAACTTACAGGCTTGCAGGAGCGCGGCGGTCTGGTTGCCGTGGATCATGCTGGCGTGATGGATGAAGCCCTCCTCGACGAGCGTGCGGTAGAGCTTCGCGTGGTCACTCACGCGTACCCAGCCCCACGTGCCGGCGAGGTCCTCATCGGAGGCTTCGATCTCGCCGGTGGCGATGAGCATCTTCCACTCGCCATCCTGTTCCTGGAGGCGGCAGAAAGTGACCTCGCCGGGCCTGACCTGGAACTGGTAGAGCCCCGCCTGGCCATCGCCGGGCTCGGGGTCGAGCGCGCCCGTCATGTTTCCGCGGCTGCGGAGGGCGGTCTTGTCGGGTGAATCCGCCAGGCAGACCGGGGCGTTGCCGCAGTGCCAGGTGAGGAGCACGTTGTCGTCGTCTCGGTGCTGAATGGTCCAATCGATGAAGTGCGGCAGCGCCAGGCCAAGGGCGGCTTGGTAGTTCACCAGCATCGCCATCGCGCCAAGCACGTCGACTTCGCACGCTGTGAGCATGTGTCGGCCCGTCAGGCGGCCATACATCGCGCAGAGCGAGATGCCTAGCTCGCGCTGGATGCTCGGCCAGCACTGCATTGCCATGGCGCTGAGGCCCTGCTTCTCCCAGAAGTTCACGAGCGCGAGTTCGAGCTTGGCTGAGTTGATGAGGTAGTCATCCGCGACCGTGACGGCGGCGACTTCGGCCTTCATGCTCTCAACCAGATCCAGCACGGCGGGATCGTCGTCAGGCATCCGCTTGGCGGCGTCGACGAGGTCGGAGAGGTTGGCATAGACGACGTTCTGACCGAACTTCCGGATCAGGGCGGCCTCATCGTAGCCGACGGTCTCGAAGGTCGCGGGCCGAACGCCGATATGCCCGAGACGGGCGTTCCTGAGGCCTTTGACCACGGCGCAAGCGCGCGCGAAGTCATCGAGTTCGGTCGCCAACTCCGGCTCGTCGGGAAAGAAGATCCCGGCGAAACGGAAAGGGATGCCGCGGCGATGGAGGCCGCTTGCCATGGAGAGATTGCCGCAGTAGGAATCGCTGACTCGCGCGAGGCTGGCGTCCTGAACCGCAGGCGGCTCCTTGGTCGCGTAGAGCAGCACGGGGACGCCCAGTTTCTCGGCGATCTTGCAGGCTGAGCGCTCGTCGCCGAAGTCGACCGGACAGAGCACGAGACCGTCGATCTTCTCGCGGGCGAACTGCTCGGCAACAGTCTCGGCGTCATCGAGGTTCTGAACGGCGCCGTGGGCCGTGGCGTGGGCGTCCGGCGCGACGACCTCGATGCCGGAGATCTTGCCAAGCGCCTCGAGGCTGGCGGCACGCATGTCCTCGGCCCAGTCGGACCAGCGGTTGCGGTATGACGGCACGAACCCGAGCTTCACCATTACGCTCATTGCTGATTCTGCCTTTCGGGACGGCATGCAACGGGGCAGGCGCCCCGTTGCCACGCGGACGGGTGGCGTCAGCTTACGCTGAATACGATGATGCGCATGTCTTCGTCGCCGGTGTTTTCGAGCCCGTGGTTGCCGCCGGGATAGACGGCGGTGATCGTACCGGGGCCCACGGAATGGCGCGCGTCGTCGAGGGTCATGATGCCTGTGCCGGTGAGGATGTAGTAGTACTCCTCGTCGGCTTCGTGAGTGTGGACGCCGATGGATGTGCCGGGCGGGAGGATGTCATCGTGCATGAAGTTGAGGCGGCGGTCATCGGCGCCCCCCATGACGGTGGTGCAGAGAATCTCGCCGACGCCGTCGTGGCACCCGTCGATTGCGCTGGTAGGCATGTCGTCGTGGTTGCGGATGAGGGTTGTGTTGGTCATGACGGCGGCCTCCCGGGTGGTACGGACGGGAGTTCCACCAGGGCGGGCGGGAGGCCTCCACGAAGGACGGCAACGGAGCGGGTCAGGAGACCCGCAGGCACGGTAAGGCAACGGCGACGGAGCGGGTCAGACGGTTGCGGGGACGCGTTCGACGTATTCCTCGAAGAGCTTGATGTCGGTGGCGAGCATGTTGGGATCGTCGCCTGGGTAGACGCCGATGCAGACGACATCGTTCTCGCGGACGCACTTCGAGAGGGTTTCGAAGGCCTCGATGATCGGACGGTTGCCGCCGGCGAAGACCTTGTAGTGGGCCGCGGGGCAGTCGAGCCCCTCGACGACCTTGAGCATCTTGGCGCGGTCATCGGGGTGCCACTTCTCGTCGACGTTGGTGTGGGTCGGGTCTTTCGTGCGGTCGCTGGGGTTGTAATGGCAGCACATCTCAAAGTCAGGCTTGACCTCTTTGCCGACCCATTCGAGCGCGACCGGGCTGTGACCGGCGAACCCGCCGGGGCCGTACTCTCTCATGCACTCCAGCGCCTCGTGGAAGAGGTCGTGCAGCCCGTTGGCGTGCCAGAAATCCGTCGCGCCGCCGTGGAGGTACATGCCGCTCGCGCCGAGATCGCCCGCGCGTTTGATCCACTCCTTATGGAGCGTATAGTCGTCCGTGCTGTAGACGACCTGGGCGAACCACTGGATCGTGCCGCCCGAGTCCCAGTACGCTTTGATCAGCCCGTGGATGTGGTCATCGGTGCGCATGAACGCCGTGTTGATGCCCTGGTCTTCAGCGCTGCGGAGCAATTCGAAGACGCGCTCATCCGTGAAGTAGCCGCGCATTTCCTGGTCGCGCTCGGGCGACTGATGGCTGAATCCGCTGACGGGGTTGCCGCCGACTACAAGTCTCGAAACATCGACTGAACCGATCTTCGCTACGCGCATCGCAAGGGAGCCTCCGGTATGGGTGGACATTCCGTGGTCGTCGTCTTCCCCTACTGTATAACA
>CAZKUN010000168.1:0-20815 GCA_964555935.1 uncultured Armatimonadia bacterium
TTTCTGCCGGTACCGGCGTCTACGGCGTCGGGGCTAAAGCCCCTCTTACAGGGGTTGACGACAAGCGAGCATGGGGCGGTTGGTGATGGACCCACCGGCAGAGCCCAGGAACTCGCCAGTTTCTGGAACGTGAGTTCAGTCGTGATTACCCAGCCTGGGATGCGGGCGACAAGCCGAATGCCCGCACCAGTCTGCTGCCGTTAAGCCGTCCGCAAGCACCTTTAGGAGGCCACTTCAAATGCCAGACCAGCCATTCAGCGCAGCGGGTGAAGCCGAAGTCACCCGCTCGATCGTAAGCGAATTCGCGAAGCAGTTCGAGGCGTACATCGAGAGCGACATTGTCATCATCGGCGCCGGTCCCGCGGGCCTCATGGCCGGCAAGTGCCTGTGCGAAGCCGGCAAGAAAGCCCTTATCGTCGAGCGCAACAACTACCTCGGCGGCGGCTTCTGGATCGGCGGTTACCTCATGAACAAGGTCACCGTCCGCACGCCCGCCGACCGCATCCTCGACGAACTCGGCGTCCCGCACATACAGACCGTCCCCGGCCTCTGCGTCGCCGACGGCCCGCACGCGTGCAGCAAGCTCATCGCCGCCGCCTGTGACGCCGGCGTCAAGTTCGCCAACATGACCATCTTCGAGGATGTCGTCATCCGCGAGGGCGGGCGCATTGCCGGCGCGGTCATCAACTGGTCGCCCATCGCGGCCCTCCCGCGCCAGATCACCTGCGTCGATCCCGTTGCGATCGAGTGCAAGCTCCTCATGGACGGCACGGGCCACGATGCCTGCGTCGTCAAGTGCATGGAGAGCCGCGGCATGATGAAGTCCAAGGGCTTCGGCGCGATGTGGGTCGAACAGTCCGAAGACGCCATCGTCGAGCACACCGGCGAGGCGCATCCGGGCCTCATCGTCACGGGTATGGCCGTCTCGACGCTGTATGGCCTTCCCCGCATGGGCCCAACGTTCGGTGGCATGCTCCTCTCCGGCGAGCGCGCGGCTCAGGTCGCCCTGGAGTTGCTCGGCTAGCGAGTTAAGGCGTTTATCGTGAACCACAAGGGGGGCCTCGCTGAGGCCTCCCCTCTCGATTCCCTCTCCCTCGCCCAAGGCTCCGTCACGCCGCCAGAACGGCCGAATTCCCCGCAAGTTCGCCCGTGTGACACTAGCCACAATGCACTGCTCGCGTGTAACTTAGGACGCGCCGCAACCATCGTACTCGTGTGGGGGAGGGAAATGCTGACCATGCCGGAGGCGAGCTGCAATGTGGAAACGACTTGTTGCGATGACGATTATCGGTCTAGGCGCGGGGATTCTCATCTGCGAGGTCCAGGGCCTGCAGTGCCTGGCCGCCGTTGACGTCGAGGATGCCGAGCGCGCCCCCACGGTGGTCCGTCGGATCGCCGACACGGCTCTCGCTGATAGCCCCAACGGGCTCTACAGCGATGCCACCGTTGTCGTGATGGTGTGGGTGGACGGCCAATACACATCGTACCAGATGGACATCGCGGCTGACCCCGACGCCCCCTGCAACTTCATGGACGATCCTCTCTGTGCGGCGATCGAAGGCGACGGCTTTCTCGCGCCCCCCATCGCCACTCCTGTCATGCCATAGGCCGCCCGTGCCGCCCTCGCTCGAAACCCCATACGTCCCCCGCGTGTAGCACCTCTCGGCACCCCACATTGAGGGTTCGCCACGCGATGCCTGGCCAATTCCTTGCAGAGGTCATGTCATCGCATATCACAAGGGAGAATCTCACCATGTTTCGTTCTCGTCTGATAGCCCTCACCGTCGCGTTCGTCCTCGCCCTCTCCGCCGTCGCCACGTTGGCCTCGGCTGACGTCGACCCTCAGATCGCCGAGATCATCGAGGGCATCAAGGCTGGCATGGAGGAAATGACGCCCACCTACGCCGACCTGGATGTTGAGATCAAAGCCAATGGCCAAGTGGCCGAGAAGTTCGTCCAGGAGATGTGGGTCAAGGATCTCAGCACCATGCGCGTCGAGCGCAGCGACGGCACGGTCATCCTGCGCACGCCCGACGAGTTCCTGATCTTCGAGGGCCGGTCCAAGATTATGCTCCACATGCCCAAGGAGACCATCGACGCCCTCGGCGACGAGGCTGATGAGGCCTTCGACGCAGCCGGGCTGCCATCGTCGCTCGAGAAAGCTCTCGAGCCCTTCGTCAAGGGAGCTGAGCACATGACGGTCGTCGGCGAGGTCGTCATCAGCGAATCCGAATGCTGGATCATCGACGTCGGTGAGGACGCCTTCGAGCACTTCAAGAGCGTGCTTGTCGGGTTCCCGCCTGGTTTCGAGATCGAATCTGTCCAGATCTCCATCGACAAGGAACTCTACGCCTCCCGCAGCACGAAGATCGGCCTCAAGGGTCCCGCCGCCGTCGAGATCAACTCGATGACCTGGACGATCGAAGAGGACATCGAGATCGAAGACGAGCTGCTGGCCTTCGAGCCGCCCGAGGACACCACGACAATAACCTGGACGCCCGAGGACGATCCCGAGGAGATCATGGAGCGCTTCCGCAACGCCGCCCGCAACGAGATCATCCGCCAAATGCAGGAACAGGGGTAGTCCACCGAGTCTCGCTCGCGCGCTACCGCACGAGCAGAAGCCTCTCGCGAAAACTCAGGGACAGTTACCATGTTTCGCAAAGGCAGCGAAAATGGATAACTGTCCCGGTTTTTCGCTAGCCGACCGCTAGGGCTGCGGTCCGCGTCGTTGCCTTGATCCCCATCACGCGCAGTAGGAGAACCCCCTCCCCGCCGCGAACGTCTGTAGACCGCAGACGGTGGCTCAGGAGGAGGTGACACCGGCGATGTCTCGCTTGATAGCGCCCATACTGCTTCTCGTGTCTTCACTGGCCTCCGCCGACTGGTACCAACTCCGCCACGACGCCGCCCATTCGGGCTACACCGAGGACCTCGTCGAGCCGCCGCTAGAGCTCCGCTGGACGCTCCCGACCAAAGGCTTGACGGACCCGCTCCTGGCGGCGGGCGATTCGCTCTACAACAACTCCGCCACCACCGGCTTCATCCGCGTGACCTTCGATACCGGAGAGCCAGTCTGGCAGCACCCCGCTCGCCAACAGGTCATCGCCGTGGAGGACGGCTTCGTCGTGGAGGCCTTCGCGATCCCTCCGCGCAACCCCGACCGGGTCGGGTTCGTCATCCTCAGCGCGGACACCGGCGAGCCGCTGCACAGCATCACCACCGACGATGCCCTGTACGATCCCGCCATCAATCGTCCGGATTGGTTCAGCGTCAACGACGGCGTCATCGCCGTCTCCGATCGCCAGCCCGGCCCCGACGGACGTCGCCGCGCGCTCGAGCCGTGGCTCCGCTACTTCGCTGTAGCGTCGGGGAATCACATCGGCGAGACCCGCTGCGTCAACAACATGGTCGTCGGGCCGAAGGGGTCCTACGTTCCCATCTCGCCATACAAGCAGCCCTTCCAGATCCACGCCTGGGGGGAGGAACTGATGCTGCTCATGCACTACGACCGCCCAGGCGCCCGATCCGATCTACGTCGACGGGGAGGGCTGGGTCAGGCCGCGCTCTCGGCCCATGGCGGGACCGTGGGCCCTCGCCACGTACCGCATCGTCGGGATGACTCCGGCCGAGGCGGAAGGCCGACTCTTTGAGGACGTCGCGTTGTCTGACGGGGCATCCGTCGCCGTCGGCATCATCGTCGAGCGAGGCCGGAGCTACCTCGCGGGCCGCGACGCCGGCACGGGCGAGTTGCTCTGGTCGCACAATGACATCACCGCCTCCGCCATCGCGGTCGACGGAGTGGCGGCGCACTTCACGGGCGTCGACGGGGTGAACTACGCGCTCGACCTCGAGACGGGCGAGGTCCTCTGGCAGACCACCGTCGGCAAGTCTCTCGAGCTTCAGGAGAAAGAGGACGAGGCGCTGAAGACGCTGGGGAAACCCACTCCGCCGCGCGCCCGCACGAGCCCCATCATCACGGACGAGGCGGTCTGGCTGGCGTGGGACGGCAAGCTGATCGCTCTGCACGTTCCCACGGGCGAGGTTCTCTGGAGCGCGGACATCGAGCACCGCGAGATCGGCGGCCTCACTGCCCACGCCGAGTGGCTCTACTACATCCACCCCGACGGCATCGACGCCTGGGGCCCGCCCGACCCGCTTGAGCAACCCACAACACTCGAGGGTGACGACGACGCGGACCCCACCCCTGACGGAAATGATGATGCTGACGAAGAAGAAGACGATGCCGCCGACCCCGCGCCGTAAGGACCCACTGTTAGGAGGGGTTTCAACCCCGACGCCGTCGCCCTCCGCCTGCAGGCCCCGCTGGGACCCAGCGGTGAAGGATTCACTCAGCACTGCCGGCATTTCTGGAGGTGCGCTCCCCATGCGGAAGAGGTTCCCCGCCTTCACGCTGGCCGGCGGCAGGATCGAAGTCCGCCTCCGGAGCCGCCGTCGTAGCGTCCGCGCGCGTGGACCCGGGCCGTTAGCCGTCCCGTGCCAGCGGGTCTCCAGACCCGCTAGCGTCACATTAGAAACGACTAGCGGGTCTGGAGACCCGCTGGCACGAGAACACGACCGCCGATAGGAACGCGAGTTGACTCGCGCGGACACCGGCCCGCTGGCAACTCCCTTGCAGAGACGATTCCCATCTCTATCTCCGTGGAGCCGAGGAGGCGACCTGAGTGCGACCTATCCGACTCACCATCATCCTGCTGGTGATTGCCCTACTCCTGCTGGTCGTCCCCATCATCCGCACGTCCGTCTTCGATACCATCGGCGCAATGCGCCAGGGCGACACGGTCCTTCCGACCACTGATGACATCCGCGAACTCCAGGAAACTCACGCCGACGATGGCGAAGTGTGGCTCGGCATCGCCGAGGCGACCGCGTCAAGCCCCACGCAGGACGAGATCCGATCCGGTGCGGAGATGGCGCTCCCTAAGGGCGATCCGGAGAAGGCCTTCGCCCAAGCCATCGAACTCCAGCCCTCCTCGCCAGCTCCTCACATGCGCTACGCCGTCTACCATCTCGTCAATGCCGGCAAACTCGGCCGGGCCGAAGCAGCGGGCTTTGAGGGCGTCGTTCCGTTCCGCGATACAGCGCAGATCACCCACCTGCGCCAGGCCCACGATCTTCTCGTCACGTGCCGCGAGCTGGATCCCGACAACGCCGCCTGCGACTACTGGCTGGCCTGGACGCTCTTCGCTCAGAAACGCGACACGGAGGCCTTCACCATCATCCACGAGGCCCTTTCCAAGGACCACTGGGATGACTACCACGCCGAGGCCGTCGCCGCCGTGTTCAGAGTTAATGACGCCACCAATCTTCCCCCCATGGTAAGCGCAATCGCGACAAGCGCTCTTCTCGCCGGCCACGATTTCCCCATCCATAGCAGTACCCGCAGCCTCGCTCGATTGCTCGTCGGCCTCGGAGATCGTTTCCGCTCGCAGGACCTCGACGAGAACGCCGTTCTCTGCTACCGCGCCTGCGCCCAGATAGGCTACGTCATCCGCACGGATGCCAAGACGACCATCGAAGGGCTCGTCGGAATTGCCGTCTCGGCGATCGCATCGACTTCGTTCGTCACTCCCGGCGAGCGCGAACAGGTGGCCGCGCAGTTCGCAAACACCGAGGAGCGCATCGCGAAGGTCCGCGAGGCCAAGCTGACGCGTTTCACGAGGTACATGAATCAGCAGGGAGAATCGGAGTTCGCCGCATGGTACGCGGCCGATCTGGATGAGGGCGATCTCTGGAAAGCGGATGCGAGCCTAGCCGCCCGAGGGATGGTGCCATGGCTGATCCGCTCGCTGACGCGTGGTGGGATTCTCAATGGGGCCGCGGTCGGCATGAATCTGGTCGTCATGCTGTCGGTCGCGGGACTGGTCTGGCTCGCATCGCTGGTCGCCGCCGCGTGGAAAGAGCCGAAGCAGACCAACCTGTGGAGCCACGCGACGTGGGCGATCCTGCTCCTCGTCTGCCTCCTGCCGGGCCAAATCGCCGCGTTCATCGCGGCCGGCATGATCGACGCGGACACTGAGTCAAACATGGTCGTCGCCAGCGTGCTCACGTCCATCACTCCGGTGGTGGGCGTGGTGATCTGGCTGGTCGCGGTGATCGTCGTGGCCTTGCGCCGCCGTGAATCCGAGCCATGGGAGTCGCGTCTCATCAAGCCCCGCGCCGTGCTGTCTGGTCTCCGGGCGATGATCCTCCCCACCCTCGCCGCCCTGCTCCTGGCGGGCCTCATCGCCACCGTTCCCGTCTCTCGCGCCTTCCGCGACATGGATGCCCAGCAGCGGGAGATGATGCAGGACGAGGTCAAGTTCTGGGGGATCGGGCCACAAGACTAGAAGTGGCCCCAAAACCCCAACAACTGGACTGTCGAAGCTAGAGCTGCGACCTACGGGGTCTCGGATCGGCTGGTCGCGCGGACCTCACTCACCACTCGCCCGCGATCCGGTACGTGCAGAACCACACGGATGGCCCGGGACTGCTCAGCCCAATGCTCGCGCCCCAGGGCTTGCCCTTCCCCGGCGGGAGGGTCATCGCGAATCCCGTCCCATACCCCTTCCCCCGCAGCTTCACATCCGCCCCGCCTCCCGCGAAGGAGCCCTCGCAATCTTCCGGCGCCCGCACGTTCCGCGTGAGCAGCAACTCCACGCCATTTCCCAGCCGCGGCCCGCCGGTCCCATACGCCGCGAACAGCACGCGACGCTTGGTCTCTCGATGCAGGTGCAGTTCCGCCCGCGTCACGATGGGCGGCCGGCAGGCCCACACGCCCACGCCGACCATGTCCCACGTCCGGGGCGACTTTGCATCCAGCGCATGCACCAACACCGATAGCTTCTCAATCTCTTGCTCGCTCAGCTCCATTGTGCCCACCTCGATTGCCGATTCCCTGCAACACCACTGCCATCGCCTCGTGGCCGTCAGCCTTCCCTATAAAACCCCGTCCGTACTCGCCATGTGATTCGCAACAGATCGAGGAGAACATTCGTTGCAGCGGGGGCCAACCTGAGGGTGCTGCCTTCGCCATGGATCCATGTCACGGGGACTTCGATGATCTTCCGCTTCCACGCTCTCGCGATCGCGAGGATCTCCAGATCAAACCCAAAACCCGCCGTGATCACTCGCTCAAACGCCTGCTTCATCCGACTCATCCGGAACAGCTTGAAACCGCACTGGGTGTCTTTCAATCCGGGGAGCAGCAGCGCGCGGATCAGCAGGTTGCCGACGCGACTCACCACGATCCGCTGCCACGGCTGGCGCTTCACGATCACGCTGTCGGGGTGATACCTCGTGCCGATCGCGACGTCGGCCTCCTCGTCGATCAGTCGATCGAGCACTCCCACCAGCTCGCCGATCGGCACCGATTCGTCCACGTCGCAGAAGAGCGCGAACTCCGCGTCTGATGCCAGGAATCCCGTCCTCACCGCGATGCCTTTGCCCTGATTCACGTCATGTTGGATCAGTCGGATCGTGGGATGATCGGCCTGGGCTTCCCTCACGATATCGGCGGTCGAATCGGCGCTTCCGTCATCAACCACGATGATCTCCGCCGGGAAGTCGAGGCTACGGATAAACCGCGCCGCCGACCGTAGCGACGGCCGAATGCGCGCCTCCTCGTTGTACGCGGGGAAGACAATGCTAAGCTTCAGATCACCGTCTCCCGGCGCCGCCGACTCAGCCAACATGAAATCCTCCGTCGCCGCTCCCATTCTCCGGCCTTTCGGCCTCTCCTCTGTTCTAAGCGCATCCTGCCCGCACTTGGTGCCCCTCTCACCCCAGAACACGCCGAAGCCCTCGCCCATTCTCCGCCTGGCGAGGGCTCCCTCGAATCCTCTGCCACGTCCACGCCCTTAGTGCCGGCCCATGCACATCCGACACGCCCCACCCGCTCTGGCTTGGCCATGCCCGTGGTGATGTGTCGGACAGTGTACGGGGGTCGGCGGCTGTGGCTTGGGGCCGCGGTATGAATACTTCGAATTCCTCAATCCCATGCGCGTCCTGGCATACGTCTTGTAGCTAAACCTCGGCAGCGTGTTCAGACGCGCAGCCATCCCCGTCCCGCGATACGTCACCTTCTTCAGCGCCTGCTTCTGCGAGGCGCAGCAGCAGCATTCCGCGCCTGCCGGCAACGCGCTCAGCCACATCAGGCCCATCATCGCCATGGAACCCATCACCCACGTCCTCATCGCGCTCCTCCTCTCACCTATCTCGATTCTCCGACCTACTACGTACTGTAGTATATTCCCCCACGCGAGTAACTGTCAAACCCATTGTGGGGAGTTGCGGGCGCTACAGACTCAGGAACGTCCCCTCGATCGAGCACTCCGCGCCGCCGTCGTTGTGGTAGTAGACCACCAGCACGAGGCCCGGTTCGATCTCGATCCCCGTCGGGTACCCCAGATCGCCGTGCCCGCCATCATCCCGGATGATGATCTCTTCATCGACATCCCACGTCGCGCCCTCGTCTCGACTGATGCAGCCGCGAATGCCAAACGGCTCGCGCCGGTATCCATACAGCGCCAGCAGTCGCCCATCCCACAGCTTCATCACGAAGGGCGGGCATCCCCACATGCCGGTGCGTTTCGGGTCGGTGACTGTCTTGCCGTCATCGGGCGATTCGTTCTGGTAGAGGTACCCATCCCAGTCCACCCGATGCAGCGCCAGCCACCTCCCCGCGCCCAGCGGAAGCGCCCATGGCTCATCCCAGAAGTTCCGCACCCATGGCTGGTGGTACGGCAAGGACATCGCCACGGTCGCGTCGATCTCCCATGTCCGCCCGAGGTCGCCACTGGTTGCGATCCGCACGTGGCTGATTCCCATCCGCGTCACGATCCCGCACCAGTACAGCTTCCCGTCAGCCATCTCCCTCGGACCGTGCGGCGAGAACACCGGCGCGGGGGTCGGCTCGTCCCACGTCTCTCCCCCATCCTCGGATCGCATCACCTTCGGGCCGTCGGCTGCCATCGACACCACCAGCGCGCCGTCGGAGTGTTGGCAGATGCCGGGGTCCCGTTCGTCGATGTCTGGATCATCGCGGATCGTCTTGCGATCGCCCCATGTTCGGCCGCCATCGGTCGAGCGCCACAAGGCGATGCTTCCGCTCGGATCGACGTGGGCCGTGCCCTCCCTGGCGACGGCCGTCAGGCTGCCGTCCTCAAGTCGCGCGACTCCCGGGAACGCGAAGTGCCTCCCCGCCTCCTTCCCGATCACTACGTGATCCGTGGCGACGCGCGCGCGCTTCGTTCTCGTCGTGAGCGGCACGAACTTCAGGTAATCGACGTATACCTGCGCTCCCATCGCCCGGATGACGATCCGCTCGCCATCCATCACCGCCGCGCGCCGCACGCAGATCTCCCAGTCGTGATGGACTTGTTTGGTCGCGCGCGGGCAGGTGATGACGCTCAGCTCTTCGTCGCTCTCGAGGCCGATGCCGACCACCACAGGGAAGTCCGTCGCCCGCGTGCCGAGGTATATGTCGTAGAGGCCCGTCAGTTCCGGGTCATACGTGAGGTCCGGCGGATCGCCGGTCGAGTTCAGCAGCGGGGATTTCCAGTCTTTCGTCCGCAGCACCCAGGTACCATCTTGCCGCTCATCCAGCAGCACGGCATCGGCCGGCTCGTAGCGCTCGAAGTCCTCGCGCACGATTGGCTCGCCTGGCTCCAGATGCCCCTCGACATCCCGCGCCACCAGATCCCCAACCTGTCCAGCCGCCGCGCCGCACAGTGCCATCGCGATCCATACCATCGCAGCCCTCCGTCGCCCTAGCCTTGGCGTCCTCGGAGGTTCTCCGTCATCAGACCACGCCATACCTCCCCGACAGACCCTCGGGCGCCTCGCTCGGGCGTCCCCACTGTCGCCCCGGGTGTTGCTGCCTATAGCGGACCCAGACCGCGCCGCACCCAGGAGAGGGCTCGATGATGACGAGACGCCTTGCCGTGCTTGTAAGTCTGGCCGCTGCGTTCAGCGCCCTCCACCCAGCGACGGCTCAGAAGAAGCAACTTCCCAAGCCCCGCGTTCGCACCGGCATCACCGTGCCCCGTGAGGGGCTACGGAAGACCTTGCCCGGGGGTCTCAACTGGACCCGACGTACCGGGCCACTGACCTTCGCCGACCGAATCGACCTGAGCGGCCGCAGCATCGGCACGGCCAGTCCGCAACTCGCCGCATCGGGGACCAACGTCTACGCCACGTACCCGATGAACGGCGAGATATATCTGAGCCGCAGCATTGACTCCGGCGAGACCTTTGAGCCCCCTGCTCGGATGAGCACCACAGCCGCCCGCTCGTGGGCCCACCAGGTCGCCGCGTCCGGCGACAACGTCTATGTCGCGTGGGTCGACGAGTTTACCGTCCGGGGTGATATCTTCTTCCGGCGAAGCGATGACGGCGGCGAGTCCTTCGACGACACGGTGAACCTGAGCGACAGTCCCGGACGATCATCCCGTGCCGTGAGCCTCGCCGCATCGGGCGACAATGTCTACGTCGCGTGGTGTGAGGACCTCGCTGTGGAGACCGATCCCGCGCCCGTGGCCAAAGTCGTCATCCGGGCGAGCAACGACGGTGGAGCCACCTTCGGCGACCTCGTCAACCTCAACGCGCCCTTGGCCACCCAGGTGGTCGACAACGTGACCGTCGTGTCCGCCCAGTTCGGCTCCGGCAAGCCGACCGTGGTCGCCGATGGCGACGCTGTCCACGTGGTGTGGGAGCAGGCGATGCCCACGTACGAGCTCCGCGACGGCGCCATCGAGCGAGTGGACTTCCGCCTCGGCGTCGCCTATCGCCGAAGCGCCAACGGAGGCCTGGGCTTCGCCGATCCGATGATGCTAAGCGTCAGCGCCAGCACGTGGGGCCGCCCCCAGGTCGCCGTCTCGGGCCAGAACGTCTACGTCACGTGGATGGATACGCTTGGCGTGAGGCGCGGGAACGAGGATATTCTCTTCCGCGCCAGCACAAACGGCGGCGCAAGGTTTGCCGACGCGATCAACCTCAGCAACACGCCGGCGCGCTCCTGGCGCGGCGACATCGAGGCATCCGGCAACGGCGTTCACGTGGCATGGATCGATGAGGTCGGCGGCGACAAGGACATCCTCCTTCGGACCAGCGGGGACCAGGGCGCTCGCTTCAGCCCCGCCGTGAACCTCAGCGACAACGGCCGAGACTCGACCAATCCGTCCGTCTCCGCGGCAGGGAGATACATCTACGTGGCGTGGCAGCAGCGCACCTCGGGCCACTACACGATCCGGTTGAGATGGAGCAACGACACGGGTGGGGCTTTCGGGGAGGGTGTGGAGATCAGCAACTTCGGCACTCGCGGCAGCTCGCACGCTCCTACCGTCATAGGAATCGGCAACCACGTCTATGCAGCGTGGCAAGACCATGGTCTCGGGGCCATGTACCGCAAGGGCGCGCGCAGCGAGACCCGAGCGATTCCGGGCCTCATCCTCCGTGACGGAATCAAGGACCGGTAGACAACGACTCGGCGCACCATATCCCGCTCACCGCTTCATCGCCCGCCGTCAGACCACGCCATACCTCCCCGACAGACCCTCGTGCGCCTCCTCCGGCGTCGCCTTCCCATCGGCGACCAGCCGACAGAGGTACAGTTCCGTCTGATCGGTATCCTGATCCCCCGCCTCGGTCGGCATGATGCCCTTCTCGGCGAGCCAATCTCTCACGTGGTCCACATCCCACCGCACGTACGGACTCGTCCGCAGGCATGGCATCCCGTTTCGGGTCCACCGGATGACATCGATCGGCGACAGACTCAGTCGGTTGCAGATGTCCCGCAGCTCCCAGTTGTTGCGCGCGCGCTCATCTGGAATGCCCATCGAGTTGCGCGTCGGCTCGTCCAACCCGAACTGCGCGGCATTCGCCCGTCGCTCCGCCTCGCGGAGGCTCTCCCACTCATCATCCCACACCGGGTCCGACCGCCCCAGAAACCTGACCGTCCATAGACGACGCTCGATCTCGAACGCCTCATCCGCCGTCAGCATCCCATCCGCCAGCGCCCTCAGCACCGACAGCAGCGGCGTGCGCGCCAACGCTTCGTCCATCGTCAGCACAGGCTCCGCCTTCGTCTCGGCTGTCCATGCCTCCACCCGGTCGGCGTCGTACAGCACCCACGGATCGTACCGCAACTCCGGCATGCCGTCTTGCCCCCACCGATAGATGCTGAGCGGGCTCACGCTCAGCTCGCGGCTGAGGTCGCGCAGGTTCGTTAGACGGATCCCCTCCGGGAATCCCCACCGACACGGCATGTCCTTCATGTCGTCTCGGAACGTCTCGCTGTCCCGGTACCCCTCGACCATCCTCGGTAGCTCTTCGTCCGGCTCGATTCCGTATTGGGCCGCGTTTGCGCGCACGTTCTTCATCCGCCGTTCGTGGTATCGCCGGGCCCATTGCTCCTCGAAGTCTTCCGGCAGGTCGAGCGGCCGGTCCCAGTCTGCTTCCCGCCGCACGAGATCCGCCGCGATTCGCTCCTTGAGGTCCCCCTCCGGTTTCTCGTGGTCGAGTGACTCGCGCACCATCTCCACCATCCCCTCCCTGAGTTGCTTCCGAGAATCGTGCAGCCGACGCTTCACCGTCCCCACCGGCGCGTCGAGCATCTCCGCGACCTCGCCCACGGAGTATCCGTTGATGTAGAACAGCGTCGTCGCCAGTCGGTTGGGTTCAGACAGAGACCGGATCTCGGCCAGCACTCGTTCCCGCAGAGCGCCGTCGGCCGCGTGTTGAGCGGGATCGTCGGAGGCTACCGCGTCGGGAGGGACGCCATTCGATACGAGCGTGCTGGGCGAGCGCCTGAGGAAATCCCGGCAACGGTTTCGCGCGATGCCTGCAACCCACCCCGCGAACCGCGCCTCATCCCTCAAGCCGCCCAAGTCCCGCCACGCCTGCACGAAGACAACTTGCGCGATGTCTTGCGCATCGTCGAAGTTGCCGAGCATGGCAAACGCCACGCCATACACCGCGTCCTGGTAGCGCTCGACCAGTTGGTCGAACGCCTGCACGTCGCCGCCGCGCGCGCGGATGACGAGTTCGGAACTCACGCGAGCCCTCCCGGTTGGATGCCAGTCTCACTGACCTTGGCGTCCGCGCCTCCCGAAAGGTTCGGCGCCCCGCCGGGAGTCACTTCGGCCGGTCCAGCCGGTACGTTCCCGGCCTCACGCGAAGCGCCAGCCCCGGGCCGCTCACCGCCACCGGACTCTCCTCCCCATCGTCCACCCGCACGGCCCGCGCGCCCTCTTCCCAGCCAGGCAACCGCAGCGCGAGCGAGTGCTCGGAGTCCCGATCCAGCTCGCACGTCCGCGCCCAGGGCTTGGACTTCTGCCGATCCCACGGCGGAAGAATGAAGCGCGCGTCCGGGCCGATGGTCAGCGAGATGGAGTCCTCACCCACGTCGATGAAGTAGGCTCCCGTGCCGTCGTACGTCACCAGAGGCGAATCGCCGCACCCGACGATGCGCGAGACGCTGTCGTGAACCTCGATGCCATCCCAGTCAAGTGCTCGCGAATGCATCAGCGCCGATGGCGAACTGTGGACGCTCAGGTTCCGGGAGAATGACACGGTGCAATCACCGAAGGTCGCCTCGCTATCGTCCGGCGCCTCATACGGCGCGAGCCGGGGCGTGTCGGCGAACACCTGCCCGGCGATGGCGAAGCTGACGGCCTTCTCCGGCGTGCAGTGCAGATTCAGGTGGTGGGACCCGCTGATGAACTCGGCGGTGGGCGTCAGCGAGTAAGTCCACATGTTCGCCACCTGGGCCCCGAGCGCGCGGAGAAGCCGCGCCATGGCCGGATAGAGGTAGCTAGTCTGGTTGTAGAAGGTCTCGAATTCGTAGACGCACTTGGCCTTGCCGGCAAACCGCTCGCCCAGCAACCACCGCAGACGCCGATACTCCTCGTAGTTCCGCCGCATGAACGGCAGATAATTCGTGTCCGACAGGTCGACCGGGTTCGCCCAGAACGGCGACTTCACGTCATCCTGTCCGGGGTAGAGACAGAACGAGACCGCCTCCACATCACTGTCGGCGGCGGCCTGGAACACGTCCTCGTGCGAGGCGATCATCCGAGGCCAGTTCAGATTCCAGCACACCGGTTGCCTGGCCCCCGCGGCCCGCACGACGGCGCGCATCCGGTTAATGTACGCCTTGACATACCCGTACCGGAAGCGGGCATAGAGCAGCTCCGGATAGTCGTCCAGCGCCTCCCCCTCGCGCCACGAGTCAAACGTCTCGCGCAGGTCCGCGAACCGCTCGTCGGTCATCATCTCGTTATAGTCGATGTACCCCGGCTCGTTCATGATCTCGATGACGCCGATGGCATCGTCATCACAGTAGGCGACGCCCGAGTAGCGGTTCACGTGCGATAGCAACTCGCCGATGTAGCGCTCCGTCGACTCGATGATGCTCTCGTCAACCAACCACTCCTCGCGCTCAGAGCCCGCGATGAACGAGTCCGGGATGTGGTGCGCGCCCATCTCGTTCAGGAGCGTCAGGTAGACGTAAATGCCGATCTCCCGGCACCGCGCTACCGTGTAGTCGAGCACGTCGAGATAGATGCTGTCCTGCAACTCCCCATCCGCCCCGCTGAAGTCGGACGGCAGCAGATGCATCCGCACCGACCCGACGCCCATGCGCCGGAGTTCCTCGAGATTCGTGTCGGCGATTCTCTTGAGAACCTCCGCCTCGAGCGGAATGTCACACGGCGCCATGCGCGCCCGATACTCCCACGATAGAGCCGTCTGCAGATTCACGCCCCAGAGCGCCACCTCCGTGCCGTCTTCATACACCAGCGCGCCGCCATGGCAGCGGATCGCGCGCAGCGGCAGCGGCGGACCCACCGGGCCCGGCTCGACTCGCGTCACATCGACCTCCGCGTCCGACTCATCTGTCACGAGATCAAGCGCCTCACGCAGGCGAGGGTCCACCGGATCCACGCGCGTCACGCTCACATCGTCGAGAGCGCTCTGTCCCGGACCTCCGGTGTACAGCCGTCCCGCGGCCCCCGGAAACCACTCGAGCCGCAGTTGAGAATTCCGGCCGGCATCTAAAACCGACCGCACCTCAACCCAGTCGGCGCTTCCCTCGGCAACGAGATTCACGATCGGTTGCCACTCCATATCGGTGATCGACAGCACGGGCTTGAGCTGCCCATCGCCGCGGATCCACGCCCTCACTTCATACACTGCGCCGGGCTCTGTGGGGATGATTTGGTCGAGGTGGATATTGTCACTGCCCTCGTCAGCGCGACGGTACTCGGCGCACGTCGATCCGTCCCGACCAACGCCCTCCACGATGGCGATCTTGGCATCGGATTCGCCGTGGATGATCGCCGACCAGGCGCCGGAGAGTTCCATCCCTGGCCTGTTGAAGTCGCCATCAACGACGACGTTGCCTGGCTGGCCAATCGCCGGCGCAGCAAGTAGTAGCGCTATCTGTGCCCACATCCGCCGTGACCCCCGCCTCAGCCGTTCTTCGCCGTCCTCGTGACTTCGTGGTTTCTAGTCGTCCTCCAGCGCCTTCAACACTTCGCCTGCCAGCGCCACGAACTCCTCGCTGATCTCATACCCAATCCCGTGGCGCTCGCACTCCCGCGCCGCCGCCAGCGTCGTCCCCGTCCCCGCGAACGGGTCGAGCACGGTCTCGCCCGGCGCTGAATAGAGCTGTATGAGCCGTCGCGGAAGCTCAATGGGGTACGGCGCCGGATGACCCTTCGTCCGGCTCACAGGAAGCTCCCAGGCGCTCCAGGCGACCTGCTTGATGAACTCCTCGCTCAGCACATGCTCAGTCGGCGGCTCAAACTCGCCTTCAGCCTGGAATATCAGGATCGTCTCATGTTGGATGTTGATGTTCGCGCAGCACGGATGGGGTTTCTTCTTGAGGAACTGCGTGGTCCCGCGTTGCCAGAGGCCTTGCGTGCCCTTGGGCTTGGTCCAGATGATCTCTTTCTTGAGCGTGAAGCCGTGCTGCTGGAAGACGCCGATGGTGTCGGCGGGGATGTGTCTCAGGTCGCCGTCGCTGATCCTCGTCCCCACCACCCAGCACGCGTATCGGCCGGGCTCGAGCACGCGCCCGATCTCTCCGACCACCTTGCCGATTCCCTCGAGGTACTCCCCGTAGCTCTGCCCGAGCCCGATCTGCTTGCGCGTCCGGTAGTTCTTGATGTCCCAGTACGGCGGACTCGTGACCACTAGCGAGACCGAGCTGTCCCCCACCTCATCCATGTCCCGCGCGTCGCCGAGCCGGAGCGTAATCCACTCATCGCCATACGGTTCCAATCCCATGCCCCCGCATTCACTGCCCGCGAACCCTCGCCCTCCCGACGCGCGACCTCCGCGCGCGCGGAGGCTTCCTCGGCCCGGCCACCGAACTGCCGCCCCAACGCTGCCCGGAAGGGAACTTGCTCGCCCATGAAGACAGCTCTCTGCGCGTGGACCATCGCGCTGACAACCGTCCCCCTCAGCGCCGCCGAGGCATCGGGCCGTCGCCTGAAGGTCCAAGGCGACAGCCTCGTTCTGGCGGGAACCGAGTCCGGGAATCTCTGCTTCAACCGAGTGGTGAAAGGCAGCCTCGTCCTGCGCAGCACCTTCGCCGCCGACCACCCGGAGAGCGTCGTCTACGTCGAGGGCGCTGACTTCACCGTCGACCTTGCGCGCGGGGCCATCGGCCGAACGGCCGACTCCCGCATCCCCGACTTCTCAACCAACTGCCTCTACGGGCTGGACGACTTCGACCACACCAAGTTCCCCGGCTTCAGCAACCACGCGTGGTTCGTCTGGGCCGATTACGAGACCACCAATGGCAGGGCTTGGGCCAAGCCAAACCACCAAAGCCGGTATCTGGCGGCGACTCGGCGGAAACTAGAGGCAGGCGGGCCATTCAAGATCGCGACCTACGGCGACAGCATCACCGCCGGTGGCGAGGCATCCGAGCCGCGCTACCGGTTCCAGGAGCGATTCGCCCAGCACCTTCGCGACACGTTCCCCGAAGCCGTGGTTGAGGTGGAGGACGCGTCCATCTCGGGATACGCCTCCCGCCAGGGAATCGACTGGTTCGACGACTACCTCGGGAAGGTAGACAGTCCCGATCTCACGCTGGTGGGATTTGGGATGAACGATCACAACACCGGGAACGCGGAGCCGGATGTGTTCCGCGCGAATCTCGTGACAATCGTGGAGAAGATCCGAGAGCGCAAGTGTGGCGAGGTGATTCTGTTCTCGGCCTTCCCGCCCAATGACAGATGGCATTACGGCAGCCATCGGATGGAGCAGCACGCGCGCGCCACGAAGCAAGCGGCGGCCGAGGCCAAGTGCGCCTACGTCGACGTCTACGGCACGTGGGAGATGGTCCTCAGGCGCAAAGACCAGCCATCTCTGCTGGGCAACAACATCAACCACCCCAACGATTTCGGTCACTGGCTGTACGAGCAAGCCTTCGAGGCACTGAAACTCTAAGCCCCCTCTTCCCCACGCCCCACATCCGCGTGGCTACGGGGCTCCTGCCCCGTCGCGTCTTCACGTGCAGGCCTCTGTAGCCCGAGCGCCGAAGCATTGCTACAGGCGGAAGCACGCGTCAGGAAGGGAGTGGTGGAAGTGCGTTCCATGGTCGTCGTAGGACTCATCCTCGTCGTGATCCCTCTGGTGGTCGCCGGTTGTACCAACAGCTCCCAGGAAGTGGCCGAGCCGCCGGCACCCACAACTGATACGCCACGCTACGAAGGCACGTGGGGAATGGTGGTGGGCACGATCACCCTCGAACCAGACGGCACCGGGCGGGCGGGCGCCATCGATGGTGAGGCCGTGGATGTCAAGGAGATTCTCTGGCGCGAAGAAGGGGACCACCTCGTCATTGAGGACTACGCCGGAGGGCGCGAGACGACGGCCAGGCTCTCGGAGGATGGATCCTGCCTCGTGTGGGACCACCCGGAGGACCGCCAACCTTACTCGCACGTGCTGATAAGGCTGGAATCCCAAGCCATGGAGCACGCTGCCCGCATGGCGGATGCGTTCGACGAGGCCATGGAGTTGGCGCGGGAGAGGGCGGAGCAGGCTTCATGTATAGCCAACATCAAGCAGATCTCGCTGGCCACGCTGATGTACGTGCAGGATTACGACGAACACTACCCGCCGGCGGGCGCCGACACGCACGACGCGACGTACCCCTACGTGAAGAACGAGGGTCTCTACGGGTGCCCCAGCGACACCGAAGCGCCAAGTTACCAGCTCAACGCCGCCCTACTGGGACGCCGCGAGCGCGATCTCGTCGTCCCCGGCTCTGTTGTCATGGTCTTCGAGAGCGATGACGGAGAGGCCGTCGCCAACCGCCATAGCGGGGGCGCCAACTACGGATTCGCCGACGGCCACGCTACGTGGATGAGGGCGGGAGCGGAGGACGGGCCGAACGTTCTCTGGGAAGTGGGGCCGCCACGCTAGCCGCGGCCTCTTCCCCCAGAGCGGCTCACTTCGCCACATCAGGCCCCCACAGGCCCTACGCGTCTCCGGGGGCATGTGGGCCATTCCCGCCGTCCGCGCATCTTCCGCCGTCTACCGGCATCTCTATTACATTTTACTTTACATTACACCTCACCGTTTCCCGCACATTCTATTGCGCATCTTACTGCTGGGATCGCCAAGGCCCCGTACGCAGATCCCACGTCGATGTTCTTTACATTATCCCTTACCTTTTCCATTGCCGTTGACGCCACATCTCACCGTAGCGTATACTCTGCGGTATCCTGTAACGCCTACCGGAGGTGTGACCGTGCCACGCTACGTTGCCGTCGCCAACGAGAAAGGCGGCGCGGGAAAGACCACCACGACCATCAACCTCGGCGCCGCCCTCGCCGAGGTGGGAGAGAAGGTCGTCCTCGTCGACCTCGACGCTCGCGCTGACCTCACGCTCAACCTCGGCGTCCGTCTTGCCCAAGACGAGCCCAGCGTCTACACCCTCTTCGCCGACGAGTCGGTCAAGCCATCCGACGTCGCGCGAAAACTCGAAGATCCCCCCCTCACGATCGTGCCCGCCGAACGTGACTTGGCGGCGGTTGAGGTGCTGCTAGGCGAACTTGACTTTGTCGAGCGCTCGAAGCAGGCTCGGGGACTTCTCCGGCGCATCGGTCGAGGCGCCGATTGGGTCCTCATCGATTGCCCGCCGGGCCTGTCGCGTCTCGTGGTCGCCGTGATGGAGTGCGTCGATTGGGTCCTCGTGCCTCAGCAGTGTTCCTTCACTGCATTGCACGGCCTTCGGGCCCTCGAGGAGACCCTGTCTGACATTGAGGCCGCCGGGGGCCGACGCCGACCGGAGGTCCACATCGTGCTCACCATGGCGAATCGCACCCTCCACAGCCGCCGCGTGGACGAATCCGTGCGCGGTCGCTTCGCCGAGGCGGTCTTTGAGACCACAATCCCCGCCACCGTCCGCATCCAGGAGGCGCCCGAGTACGCGCTTCCGATCATCAGCTACGATCCCGACGGCAAAGGCGCTGAGGCGTATCGCAATCTAGCTCAGGAGGTGATCAGCCGTGCCGCGAAATAAGAAGAAGCTCACCGCCCAAGACGCTTTCATCGGGGTCCGCCGACCTGACCCAGAGCCCGTGGAACCCCCCCCCGCTGATGCAACTCCCCCCGCGACTCCCGATCCGGCTCCGGAGTCGCCGAAGCCCGCGCCATCCAAGCGCCGCCGTTCGCCGCAGTCGGGGAAGACCAATCTCAACCCCGACGCCGAACTGGCCGCGGCACTGGCGGAGGCTCAAGCCGCCATGGCCGATCGCGCGGCGGTTGAACGTCTCACGCTTTATCTCCCGCCCGATCTCGCGGGCCGGCTCGACGAGCTGTACGACGAGATCCGCTCGACCACGCAGGTCAAGGTCGGCAAGTCCGTGATTGCCGCGGCTGCGTTGCGAATCGTCCTCGATGATCCCGCCAAGCGCACGGAGACCGCTACGCTTGCGCTCCGAGAGAAACTCGGCGGGTAGAGCGGGGGAGAGGGGACGCGATTAGCCCATCGAATGATGCTGGCAGTGGGGGGACGAGTTGACGCGCGTGGGCGCGCGGAAGTTCGCACTCGAGTCGAGGCCGTCGCTCAGCGCGTCGGCTACCGTCCCAACCGGCTCGCCCAGGCGCTGGTGGCCGGTCACACGCAGGCTCTCGGCGTGCTCCTTCCTCCTCCCAACGGCAACGCGTACTTTCTCGGCGTCATCGAATCGATCTACACATCTACCCGCGAGTTCGGCTACGATGCGCTCATCTCGTTCACACCCGTCCCCGAGTCCGGTGACTTCGGCGAAGCAGTGCACGCTCTTGAGGCGCGCCAGGTCGAAGGCCTCATCGCCTACTCCCTGGGCGGGCAATTCGAAGACCACGAGCGCACCCACGGCCCGGTGAGCTTCCCCGTCATCCACCTCAGCGCGGAGCCCCACCAGTCCGCGTCGGTCGTCACCATCGATGAAATTGCCGGTGGGTACCAGGCAACGCGGCATCTGACGGATCTGGACCACCGCAAGATCGCCTGCCTCTGTCCCGAGGCGTATGTGGATCCCTGGCAACTCCGCGAACACGGCTACCTGCGAGCCATGGAGGAGGTAGGCGAGGAGCCCATCTTCTTCGGCACATCGCCAACTAGCGGCGCTGACGCTCGAACTGCTTGCAGCGAAATGCTCGAGCAACGCCCCGACGTCACCGCCATCTTCGCCCGCAACGACCTCGTGGCGCTCGGCGTGCTATCGGCCCTGAACGACGTCGGCATCCGCGTGCCCAAGGTGACCTCCCCCCATTAACGGTACCACTCACAGTCTCATGGATTCGTTGCCTT
>CAZKUN010000169.1:0-20451 GCA_964555935.1 uncultured Armatimonadia bacterium
TCCAGCACGCCGTGGATACAGTCGGCGGCGGCGGGGCCCACCCGGAAGCAGATGCCGCAAGACGGAGGTAAGCCGCCGGTCGCCGCCCGCCGGTTACGACGCGAGATCACCCTCAACCGGCTCTTTCTCAGCCAGAGCCCCTTTGCCGGCAAGCGGCTCCTCGCAGTTCATGCACTCCTCACGCTCAGCCGCGTTGGTAGCAAAGCACGACGGGCACACCGCCATCCGCGCGCCGCACTTGGAGCAGCGCTCAGCGGTGAATCGGTTGATGGCGTCACAACGCCAGCAATGCACGATCGGAGGCCGCTTCTCAGGCGCGGCCTCGGCGCGACGGGAAGCGCGGGCTTCGACTGCTTCGGGCACCTTATCACCAGTCAGGGCAAGGTATACTGACGACTGGGCGCTCGAGGCGAACGTTAGCAGTGGCGCGGCGACTAGCAGGAGCACGACAGCCGACACGCCGATCATCGGCGCCAGCCCCATCGTCCCTCCGGCGACTAAGTCGCTCACCCAGTCCTCACCACCAGGCGAGCCGTCCGCGGCTCCGAACGCCTCAGGCGCATCCATCGGCACCGGCATCGGGTCCCTCTGACCGGGCTGGGCTGCGACCGCGCGCGCCCGGCCAGCCGACACAGATCGAAACGCCGGCAAGAATGCTGCGGCGAGCAGGCCAATAGTAAGAAGCAGAAGTGGCACCGCAGCCGCCATCACGGCAGCTTGAGCCGCTATGAAGCTCGACAGTCTCTGCCGGGCAACCTGCGTCAGCCTCACGCTCGCACCGGCGAGGGATGGGTCAAGGCAAGCCACACACGGCCCGGTCAGGCTGTGAGAAACGGCGACGACAAGCGTGAGGACCAAGTTAATCAGGAAGACAACGACGAGCACGACTGGCGCCAGAGCGGCGCCTAGCGTCTCGTGGGCCGCGATCTGCAGGGCGAGCCACCCAGAGATCGATGCCACAGCAACTGACACCACCAGAGCGAACATCGGGAGACCGACAACAATATGGCAGCGCCGCAGCGAGTAGCCGAGGGCCGCGACCGGCGACAGTTCAGTTCCCTGGCCTTCCGAGATGGCCATGTGGGCCAGCCCGCCGTACGTGACCAGCGCTCCCGCGTAGAGCACCACGACAGCACCAATGGCCACCAATGTTGCGCCAGCTAGCGAACCGTTCAGGAGCAACATGCCCGCGACAAGTCCAAGGCCCGCGGCCAACACAAAGGATACCCCGAGCCCAAGCGCCGCAGCGCCCATGCGCCGCCCATCGAAACAGGTCCTGAGCGCGGCAAACGAGTCAGACAGCACGCCCGTATAGGTCTCCACCGTCAACTCACGCTTCTCTAGCACCAGGGACCTCCTAATACGCAAATCGCACTCCGACGCCCCATGTGGCGGACCTAACCCTTCCTATTCCTGAGCGCCCGGGCATTTCCTGCGAGACTAGCCCCTGTGTCTATAACGCCCGACACCCAGTGGAGTGTACCCGCGAGCCCGGCGAGTCACGCGCTCCCACGCAAGAAGGACCGTTCTTGAGAGGCGGCCAAGAAGCCACCGAATGCCGATTTGGAGGGCTCTATCGTGGTAACGCTCCTGCTGCTTCTCGGCCCGTTGCTGGTCTCGTTGCCGGCGGAGGCCATCGAGGAGAGCGACATCCTCTTCCACGCTTCGTATGACACTGGCCTCGTCGCCGACTATGCGTCAGGGAGTCCCGAGCCGCGCGTGGAGGGCGAGTTCCAGCTCGTGGAGGGCAAGTCGGAGAAGGGCCTGCTGTGCGGCGAGGATGGCACCTCACTCGAGTACGAAACCCAGGCGAATATCGCGTCTCGCGAGGGGTCCATATCGGTCTGGGTCAAGCCCGTTGGGTGGACCGGTGATGATTCGCTGTTCCACATATGGTTCGACACCGCGGGGGCCGACGGAAGACTGCTATTCTACATCTATTACGCAGAGCACCGGAACAAGCTCTACGTGGTCGGACCGGACGGGCACATCACCCAGGCCAACAGCGGCGCTTCCGATTGGGCTGACGGGGAGTGGCACCACATGGTGGCTACCTGGAGCCCGGGCGAGATCTGCGTCTACCAGGACGGCGTGCTCTCCGAGTCGACGACCGATGGGGTGGCCCTCCCGACGAGCCTCGGCGACTCATTCAAGGTCGGTACTAACACCGGGTGGTCTTACATCACCGGCGACCACGATATGGTCCTGGATGAGCTGACCATCTACGGCCGCCCCCTGCTCGCTGACGAAGTCTCCGGTCTGCACGCGGGTGAGCGTCTTCCCCAGCCGGCTCCGCTGCACGTCCAGCTCGCGCCCTACCACGCGGCCCACAGGCTGGGAGTGCGCGTCGACGCGCGGGGCGCGCGGGGGGATGAGTTGGTCATCGAGACGACTGTGGGGACGGAGCCGGGCGCTATCCGCGCGCGCGCGCGCGTGTCCGAGCGTATGACGGAAATCACGATCCCGATTGAGAATCTCGGAGTCGGGACGCACCCCGTTGAAGTCGCGCTGCTCAGCAATGGAGATGAGGTCGCGCGCGAGACCCTCGACCTCGAAGTGCCTGCCCAGCCCGAGTGGTGGCACAACCGGATCGGCCAGGATGTCGGCGTGCTGAAGCCGTGGACGCCGGTCGTCCAGGGGCCAGGTGTCTGCCGCACGTGGAGTTGCGAATACGCGTGGCGCAAGACGCTCTTGCCCGCCTCGATGCGCGCGAGGACAGGCGAGCTGTTGGCGGCCCCGATCGCCCTCGACTGGCGGGCGCGCGGGCGCATCGACAGCATGGGCCCCGCGTCGTTCCAGTACGACCTCATGCGCGACGACAAGAAAGAGGTGGTCACCAACGCCACGGGACGCGGACTGCGCGCTGACGCGGTCGCCGCGGTCGAGTTCGACGGGATGGCGAGGGTGCGGGTAACGCTGTCGCCGGAGGGTCCTTCCGTTGACCTTGAGAGCCTGGCGCTACGCATTCCCATCCGCCAAGAGGTCGCGAAGCTCTACGGCATGCACTCGTGCCCACTGAGCGGCCGCGCCAAAGCCGGCTCCATACCGGACGAGGGCGTCGATAGTGGCTTCGTTCCGTTCGTTTGGATCGGCAACGAGGATAGAGGCCTGAGCTGGTTCTGTGAGGCACCGGCGGGCTGGCGCCTTGACGACCCGCGGCACGCCATCCGGGTAGTGCCAAGCGAAGACCACTGCGAACTGGTCATCACCATGATCGACAGGCTGACGACGCTTGAGGAGCCACTCACCCTCGAATTCGGCCTGCAGGCCACACCCGTGAAGCCCCTGCCCGACGACTGGCGCGCGCGACGAATGGCGCATTGGCCGGATGTGTTTCCGGGCAACATCCTCGTCGCGTTCTGGTCATCGTGGTCGCGGGAGCCAGGCTACCCAATCGCCAAGGATCTCGCGGAAGTGAATGAGTTCACCGATGACTGGCATGCAAAGGGCCCAGTCCAACTCACGCCTTACATCTGCGGCACGTGCACCGGGTCTCTGTCGCCCGAGTTCGAGCACTATGGCCGCGAATGGGAGGTCCTGCCGATCCGCACGGCCCAAGAGCAGACGCCCCCGCGGCCGATGCAACACGCGTGCCCGCGTTCGGGGTGGGCGGACTTTCTCGTGTGGGGAGTCGACCGCCTGATGGATGAGACGCGTTTGGACGGTCTGTACTTCGACATCACCGTCCCACCCCTATGCCGCAACGCTCAGCATGGGTGCGGGTACCAGGACGAGGACGGCCGTTGGCAACCGGCGTACCAGATCTTCGCCACGCGCGAGTTGTTCAAGCGGCTCTACAGCGTCTTCCAGAGCAAGGACCGCCCGCTCCTGCTGGTCAACCATATGTCGGGAGCCCTGACACCATGCACGCTGTCGTTCTGCGACGTGTACCTGGAGGGGGAGCAGTTCTCCGCGACGGTTAGAGATGACTACCTGGATACCGTCGCCCTAGATGAGTTTCGGGCGCAGTTCATGGGGAAGAACTACGGGCTCGTCCCACAGTTCCTACCGTCATTCGGCCGCATGGACTTCAACCAACTCCGCGAGGGCGATACGCACCAGACGGAAACGCTGCTGGGGCTCACGCTGTTGCATGATACGACGGTGTGGGCGGCCTGGTCCCATGTCGACCTGGTCTACAAGGTCTGGGAAGCCCAGGACGCCCTACCGTGTAGTGATGCCGAGTTCATCGGATACTGGGAGGATTCGGAGCTGGTACCTCGCACACCCGATGAGGTGAAGGTAAGTGTCTGGCGACAGGCCGACACGATGCTCGTCTGTCTGGTGAACATGGACGATGAAGAGGTCGCGGCGGAGATCGAGATGCGCCTGACGGGCCACCACGCCGCGAGCGATCCGGTGTGGGACCGGCCGGTTACATTCGAGAACGGCGTGTTGGCGTGTGCGATCGAGCCCCATTCCTTCCGGTTGATTCGCCTTGACCGGCAGTAAGAATCGCGGAGCACGAGATACGGCATGACTGGGCAACTAGGCATATTCCACGAGATCAGGCTAGCGGTCCTGGCCGTGGTAGGCTTGATTGTCATCGGGACGGTCGGGTACATGGCGCTGGAGGGGTGGACGGCGCTCGATGCCTTCTACATGACGGTCATCACGATCTTCACGGTGGGCTTCCGCGAGATCCACCCGCTCAGCCCGGCGTCTCAGCTCTTCACGTCGGGCCTGATCGTCTTTGGCGTCGCCATCGCCTTCTGGGCCGGCGCCAGCATGCTCCAGCTTGCTCTCAGCCCCGAGGCCCGCGTGGCCATCAGACGTCGACGCATGAGGAGCGCAATAGCAAAGATGAGAGACCACTACATCATCTGCGGCTACGGTCGCATCGGACGAGAAGTCTGCGCTACGTTCGCGGAAAGGCAGATCGCCCACGCGGTCGGCGACGTCAATGAGGGCACGATCGCGGAGCTGGAGGAGCTTCCCTGCCCCTTCATCCATGGAGATTGCACCGACGATGAGGTGCTCCAGGCTCTCGGAATCGAGCACGCCCGCGGCCTGATCGCGGTCGCCGGCACGGACGCGGATAATACCTTCATCGTGCTCAGCGCCCGAGCGATCAGGCCGGACCTACCCATCGTAGCTCGGGCGACGACTGAGGACGCCGAACGGAAGCTTCGCGCCGCAGGCGCGGACCGCGTCCTCACGCCATACAAGATCGGTGGCCGACGTATTGCGGCCCTGGCAATGCAGCCAGGCATCGTCGAATTCCTGGATGTAGTGATGAAGGGCGACGAGGTCGATCTTGCTCTCGACGAGATCAGGATCGGGCCGAGGTCTGAACTCGTCGGCAAGACGCTCGAAGGGTCGCAGTTGCGCAAGATCTCCGGGGCCGTGGTGCTGGCCATTCGGGACCATGACGGCAAACTGAACAGCAACCCAGGCGCAACGGCCGCGCTGGCCCCGAACGATGTGCTGATCGCGCTGGGCACCTGCGAACAGCTCACGGCTCTGTCCCGTCTGGCCGGTGAAACGAGCCCCTGAGGCGCCCACCCGCACGCAGGCAGCTTGACGCATTTCGTGACCATTTGGTAGACTGACCGTATACCGTCAACGAGCGATGTGGTGCGAGAGCATGACCACGATTTCAACAGCCGCCGGATCAATGGTGTGGCGAGTCATTCAGGCCCTATGGCCTGTTCGCGAGCGCTCGTTGGCGACTCAGCCCGTGTATGGACGACCTTACGGCAGGTATGGCCCGGCATACGCGCTGGAATTCCGGGTTAGCCCTAGCGTCCACATAGTACATGGCCGCCGACTGTAGAAGCGCTGATTCGCCCGCCGGGGTTCTTGTGACCGGCGGGCTTTCGTTTGCGTGGGCAACACTCACGAACCGGGATTTGCCATGGACTCTCAGGTACTCGTTCTGAACCTCAACTACGAGCCGCTGAACATCTGCAGCCATCGTCGCGCCTTAGGACTGCTGTGCCTTGAGAAGGCGACCGTGTTGGAGACCAACGGCAAGCTGCTGCGATCGGCCCGAATGACCATGCACATGCCATCGGTCGTGCGCCTGAACTACCAGGTGAAACGCCCGTACCCCAAATTGAAACTCTCTCGACGCAGCATCCTCGCTCGCGATAACTTCACCTGTCAGTACTGTGGGCGCCGCGCCTCGACGCTCACCCTCGACCACATCGTCCCCCGCGTGAAGGGGGGCAAGCACACGTGGGAGAACTTGGTGTGCTCGTGCATGAAGTGCAACAACGGTAAGGGGAACCGCACGCCGAGGCAGGCGGGGCTCAAGTTACGAACCAGACCCAGGCGCCCGCGGTTCATCCCGCACATCAATTACAGCACGTTCGCGCGAGCCGTCCAGGTAGAGGAATGGCAGCAGTACCTTGAGCCGTTCGCCCCCCGCGACTCTTGATCCGCGGGGCGCTTCCCGGCAGGCACGCTCACTCGACCGTCCACGCAACCACCAGAGGGATGAGGCAGACCCATGAAACGTGTCGCCACTGGCATCGCCATCCTGTTGGCGCTTACCTCATTACTCATCGGGTGCCCCAAGCGGGGCGGCGACACGCCTCCGCCGTTGCCGCCACTACCAACCACGACTGCTCAGACAGAGGAAACAGGGAGCATGGGACCGGCCTTGACGATCCGCTACTTTGGCCACGCGTGCTTCACCGTCAGCGACTCCGCGGGAGTGACCGTCGCGATTGACCCCTTCGATGATGCCGTCGGCTATGAGGTCCCGGCGCTGTCGGCCAACGTCTGTCTGGTGACCCACGATCATTTCGACCATAGCAACACGAGTGCGATTGCCGGCTCCCCGGAGATCGTCACGACCGAAGGCGAGACTACGGCGGCGGGCATCTCCATCACGGGAGTCACGGCCGCGCATCACGCGCCAGGCGAGAACGAGGAGCGCGGCGACATCGTGATGTATCGTTGGCAGATGGAGGGCGTGAATCTGGCCCATCTCGGCGACCTGGGTACAGAACTCAGCCTCGAACAGGTGGAGGCGCTCGGCGAAATCGACGTGCTGTTCGTGCCCGTCGGCGGGCACTACACGATCGACGCGCAACAGGCGATCAACACCATCAACGCCATCAGCCCGAAGCTCGCAGTCCCGATGCATTTCAGGACGGAGGCCAGCGCTGAAAAGCTGGATGTGCTCGCGCCTGTGGACGATTTCCTCGCGGCGCTGCCAACTCAGTGGCTCGTGTCGCAGTCGGACGTGAACAGCGTGGCCATACCGGTCTCCGAGATCGAAGAGGAAGACGCGCCTCTGAAGGTGTTCGTGCTGGGCTACAAGTAGCCGCCCAACAACGTAACCGATGCAGCCCAACATGGAGCGTCGGCTGACGCTCCCTGTTGCTGATTCTCAGGCCCATGACTCGCGCGCTCCAGCGGAGGTGCAGTCGTCATGCCGGAAGACAACGCCGTCGCAACATTCCTCGCCGACATTCTCGAATACAGTCAGGTCGACAGCCACGTCCACCGCACGAGCGACGCGCTCGAGGGTCTCAGTGACGAAGACCTCGCGTACTGCCCAGTGCCCGAATTGGCGTGGGATTGGGACGACTCTTGGCATTGGCCGAGCCTGCAGACGCCGCGTCGCATACTGATGCACGTGATCTTTGCGGCCGAGCACTACCGATGCGGTCTGGCCGGCGAGAGTGGGGCCGAAGACAGCAGTGTCTGGATACCGGCCAACCTCGGGGAGATCGCCCACAGCGCCGAGGGCCTGACCCAGGCACTGGACGCTGCGCTCGGTCGCCTGCGGGAACAAGTCGCGTCGCTATCGGATGATGACTTGACCACCGTTGCCGAGACGGCATGGGACGGCACGAGGATGAAGGGCTTCGTGGTCATCGACGGCGCCATCTTGCACCCCGCATGGCACATTGGGCAGGTCGCGATGCTCATCGATTGGCGCCAGGCCCAGATGGCCGGCCACGAGCCTGCCGGCCCCAGCGGCCCGCCTCGTGAGCAGGTGTACCCGGGGGAGCGCGATTGGGATGATCTCGAGTTAGGCAGCCCGCGAGACGCCCTCCTGCGCGTGGCTCGGGCGGCGGCGTCGGAGAGCCCAACGCAGGCAATCCGACAGATAGTCACGCGCATCAGCGAACATGAGCTGGAGTGGCGTCCCTTCCCTGAAATCGAGAACCCGTGGTTCTGCCGAGCGATGTGGACGCTGGTGCTGCACTGTTGGTCACCAAAGATCGTGTACATCGACCACGGCCTCGGGGCGCGCGAACTGGACTATGGCGGCGAGGCTCACATCTCCGGGTGCGGGTGGGGAGAGACGAATCCGGCGAGGCAACTCCGGGCGCTGGACCGGGCCGAGCAGTGGCTGGTCGACCACGTGTCTCGGGCGAGCGACGAGGACTTGCACAGGGCCAACCCGATGCACATCGAACGCTCGATGAAGGGCTGGGAAGTCGTCGCTTGCATGGCGCAGCATGACGCCTGGCACGGCGGCCAGCTCTCCGTGATGCGAGATCTCTACTCAGCGCTCTGGGAAACGACACGATCGGCATGACCTCGCGAGAACGCGTCCTCGCCGCCCTGAATCACGAGCAGCCGGACCGGACGCCCCGTGATTTCTGGGCGGAGCCGCCCCCATGGGACCGGCTCATGGCCCACTTCGGCTGCGGTGACCGCGAGCCCGTCCTCCGCGAACTCAGGATCGACGTCCGGCATCTCGACGCGGTAGTCCCGAAAGAGGCCCCCGTCGGCGACGGCGTCTTCCGCAATATGTGGGGCGAGCAGTACATCTATAGAGACTCAGGTTGGGGACCGATGCGGGAGGACGTGCCGGGGGCACTGGCCCAAGCCTCGAGTCTCGACGATCTCAAGAGCTTCCCGTGGCCAACGCCTGATGACCTCGATTACGGGGACGTGAGTCGGCAATGCGAGACTCACGCGGAGCGCGCCCTGCTATACGGCTCGGCCGACATCTGGCAGCGCCCGGCCCTCGTCCGAGGTTGGGAGCAGATGTTCATCGACATGGTCGAGCGCCCGGACTGGGCCCACTACCTGTGCCGGAGGTTCTGCGACTTCTACATTGAGGACTACGCCCGTGCCCAAGGAAGTGCGGGCGGCCGCATCGACCTGTTTCTCCTAATCAGTGACCTCGGCGGCCAAACCGCGCCGCTGATCTCCCTCGCGATGTTCCGAGAATTCATCGCCCCCTACATCCGGGAGATGGTTGACCTGATACACGCGCTCGGGGCGCGGGTGCTGTTTCACAGTTGCGGGGCGATCCACTCGTTCATCCCTGATCTCATCGGGCTTGGGGTAGATGTCCTGGACCCGATCCAGCCGGTCACTCCCGGGATGTCACCCGAGAGCCTCCGCGGTGAGTTCGGCGAGCAGCTTGTCTTCCACGGCGGCATCGACATGCAGCGGCTTCTGCCCTCGGCGAGCGCGGACGAGGTCCGAACGACGGCCAGGCGGTACTGCGAAACGCTGGGCGCCGGAGGCGGCTACATTCTGGCGCCCGCGCATCTGTTCCAGCCGGACGTGCCGGTGGAGAACATCATCGCTGTGTACGATCAGGCGCCGTAGACACGCGCGGTCACAGCACCTCGGCGTTTTGGGCTGTCGCCCCTCCCATCAGCTTCGTCATTATGCCCGCGTCGTTGGGCCTCGCCACAGCGGCCACCCCCGCTAGGACTGCGCAACAGATCGAGAAGACGATGGCCGCATGGAAGCCTTCGATGAACGCCTCAGGTCGCTCAAGCGCGTCTAGCACCGCGACTTTCGATCCACCCCCGACGCCACCTGCCTTCGCGGCGGCTATCGCCGTGCCAACAGCAGCCCCGATGACCATCCCTAACGACCTCATCGCGCTGGCCATACTTCCGGCAATTCCTCGATTGGCCGGTGGAACAGCCCCCATGATGGCGCTGTTGTTTGCCGGACCGAATGCCGCGGACCCGAGGGCCAGCACAGCCAGCGGGATGATCACGTCCCAGTGCGACGAGTGCGGGCCCAACCTTAGCAGCAGCACGTAGCATCCCGCCCGAATCGCCATGGCCACGGTCGTCGGCCACCGCGTGCCAATTCGGTCCGAGAGCTTGCCCGAGAGCGGCGCGAAGACAGCCGTTACGGCCGGGAGGACGAGGATGGTTAGCCCGGTCGACATCTCCGAGTAGCCGAGCACGCCCTGTAGATAGAACGGCAGCAGCAGCAGCACGGGAAACTGCCCCGCGAAGCTGATCAGGGCAGCCGCCGCAGCCGAAGTGAACGTTCGGTTGAGGAACAACTTCAGTTGCAGCATCGGCTCGTCGGCCGTTGTTTGGCGCCAGATGAAGAACCCCAACAGCAGGGGCGCCACGGCCGTCAGCCCCACTGTCCACGGATATCTCCACCCATGCACTTGGCCGAACGTGAGTCCCAACGAAAGAGCGGTCATGAACCCGCCCAGAGAGAGCGCCCCAGGAATGTCGAAGCTCGCGAGCTTCCCACCCCTCCCGCCGACGCCACGCAGGGCGCGGATAGCGAGGAGCGTCCCGAGAATCCCGATGGGGAGGTTGACGTAGAAGATCCAGCGCCAATCCAGGCGGTCGCTCAGTATCCCGCCAAGGGCCGGCCCCGTCATCAGGCCCACGGACACGGTCATCCCGACCAGGCCCATCGCGTGACCCCGCTTCTCAGCCGGCCACGCGTCGGTCAGCAGCGCCGCCCCCGTCGCCATGATGAGCGACGCGCCAAGGGCCTGCAGCGCGCGCGAGCCGATCAGCGCGCCCGCGGTAGGAGCGACACCACATACGAGCGAGCCGGCGGTGAACAACACGAGGCCGGCCATGTAAGCTCGACTGCGCCCGATGAGGTCCGCGAAACGACCGGCGGGGAGGATCAGCGCGGCGACGGTGATGAGATACGAAAGCGACACCCACTGAGCGACAGCGATGTCGATCCCAAAGTCATTGCCGATCGACGGCAGGCAGACATTGACGATGCTGGAGTCGAGCGTTGCCATGAAGATCCCCACAGCGACGGCAGTGAAGACCTTCCAGTGAATCGGCTTCTCAGTCACGTGGGCGCGCTCACGGGGTGCGGAAGGGCGCGCCAAGGGCAACGCCGGGCTTCTTCCGGGGATAGAACGACACGTCCGGCATTGTAGTCGAGAGCATGGGCAGTGTAAAGGTGAGGCCCCCTCTGGCGCACCCCGCGACGGCGAGGCGATGGGACTCACCTGCTCAGCTCAGTCGACGAACTGGAATGAGTACATGTCTGCGTCCTTGAGTCGGATCCGGAGCCTCACGGGTCTGCCGGCCAGCGCGCTGACATCACTGCCTCCCTGCCAGGAGACGGTGTGGGCAATCTCGTCTCCGTATAGCCGCTCGCTATCGACCATCGCGAAACCGTCGTGCGGGTCGCCGCCCTCGTCGCACAGTTCGAACATCGCGGACCCGATGGCGGACGTCGAGTAGTTGACCGTCAGGCGCCCCCCGGCGAACGTGAATGGCCGAGTGAGGACCTCTCCCCCACCCGCTCCGGCGTTGACGGAGGCGAAGCCGTCGGTGCGGACCGTCCCGCGCCTCAATCGGTAGGTCGGGTAACGGTAGTGCTCTGACCAGTAAAGAGAGATCTCGTAGTCCGACGTGGGCGCCAAGCCCCATGCGATGTAGTTGTTGCGGTCGGTCCAAGAGAATTGGTCCGGACCAGGTCGGAGAAACGCCTCGACCCAGCGCTCGAAACGCAAGCCATCCCGGCTACTCATCAGAACGCCATCGTTGATGCCCACCTCCGCGTGGCTCGCCACCTTCTTGCGCGACGGAACAAAACGGCACGGGAAGCCCAGGTACACGTGTGGCGCCCGGAAGTAGGGCGTGATGGCATTCGTGTAGAGGTGCTCCTTGGGCGCATCACCATAGTCGAGCCACACGGGATCCGTCCAGGTGATGAAGTCGGGCGACGTGCTGGTCATGATGTCGCGGACCCCGTCCTTGAACCCGCGGTGGTACTCGACGTACTCGCCCCGCGCGGCATCCCAGAACGCGAGGTTCTGGGAATCGAACGCCCCCTCAGTGATGACGGGCTCGTCCTGGAGTTTTCGCCACTTCAAGCCATCCGGCGACGCGAAGGGCACCAGTTCGGCCTTCGGTCCGGCACTTGCCAGAGCCTTATATCGCTGGTCGGCGGGGGCGGCGGGATTCGTGTCCAGGAAGGGCGTGAAGTTGTGACACCCTTCGCCCATCCAGACGATGTTGTTGTCGGTGGAGCCGTCCCATTCGAAGATGCCGACGTTGGGGCGCGTGAAGTTGACGCCATCATCCGATTCGATGACGCACGCGCAATCTGGGCCGTCTAGCTTCGACCAGCCGCGATAGTAGATCCGGATCTTCTCATCGGTGACCACCGAGACGTATGCGCAGAACGGGCCTTCCCAGGGCTTGTCGAAGGTGAGCACGATGTCCCCGCGAGTTGGGTGGTGGAGCTTGCGGTACGCCTCGCCCGTCATCGCATCGGTCATGTGACTGTCCACGAACAGCTCCAGGCGCGACCCAATGTCAACCATGTCCTTCTCCCCCGGGTCCGCCCGTGGTATGCCGCCACTCCCCGGCGCTGATCCGCCCTCGACGGTCATGGCAATCATGTCGCCATCGAACGTGCCGATGTCACCAATGTAGGCGTAGAGGCTGACAGACACGTGGACCACCTCGGCCGGCGCTTGCGTCTCCACTGTCAGCTCGGTCCAGCCATCTGTCGGCCCGTCTACGCGGTTGAAGAGATGATGGACGCGGACGCCGAGGTCATCGTAGAAGTTGAGGTATAGCCCGGGACTGCAGTCGTCACCAGTGCGCAGCCGCGCGGACGCCCTGTACGTGCCGCCCGGCCGGGCGGGGATGCGCGTCGACTCCAGCGTGATGCCGGCGCTGCCTTTGTCATCGACGAACCGAGCGTATCCATCGCCGTCGTGGCCGCCATCGCGCATGGGCTGCACGCCACCGGGAGGTCGCATCTCCCACCCGCTGACCGCCCCGTCGTCGACATCCTCGAGGCTTGGGTTGGCGAGCAGGTTCTCTTGACAGATAGCAGCGTGGACGGTGAGCAGGCAGACGAGGATCGTGAGGGCGCGGGCCACAAGGTCGCCTCCGTATCGGCGTGGGTTGGTATCTGTCAATGGGCGCCGGCATTCGTGGCGTTGTCGGAATGGGCGGCACAGATCCGGTCAGCAACCACGTATAGCGGCCGATGCCGGACTTCGTCGTAGATCCTGGCGATGTACTCGCCCAGAATCCCAAGGCAGAGCAACTGCACGGCACCCAAGAACAGGATGGACAGCATCGTGGAAGTCCAGCCCAGGATGGCCGTCTGCGACACGAGCTTCTTGTAGAGCACGACCGCCGAGAAGACCAGGCACGTCGTCGCCGCAATCAACCCGAGCCACGTCGCCAGCTTCGCGGGCACGTGCGAGAAGGAGAAGATACCATCCATCGCCAGTTTGAACAGGCGGCCCACCGTCTGGCGAGGCTCGCCGGCGTGTCTAGCCGGCCGATCAAACTCCAATCCCGTCTGCCTGAAACCAGTGTAGGCCCGCAGGCCACTCACGTAGCGGTTACTCTCGGGCATCGCATTGATGCAGTCGACCACCCGGCGGGTGAGTGCTGAGAACGTGCCAGCGCCCTCGGGCATGTCCACCGACGACAGGCCAGTCTGGACCTTGTAGAAGGTCCGGAACGCAAGTCGCTTCGTCCATCCTTCGCGCCGCCCTCGCTTGACCGCATACACGACGTCGTAGCCTTCGTCGATCTTGGCCGTCAATTCGGGGATCAGTTCCGGCGGGTCCTGAAGGTCGCCGTCCATCAGAATAACTACATCGCCCGTCGCGTGCGCCAGGCCCGACGCGCATGCGGCTTGATGTCCGAAGTTCCTGGACAGTCGAACAGCACCGAACCGGGCGTCGCCTTCATGCAGCTCTTGGAGGATCTCCCATGACCGATCCGTGCTGCCATCGTCGACGAAAACCGCTTCCCAGTCGTCCCCCAACCCGCCGAGCGCAGCCCCCAGCCGTTCAGCCAGAACGGGAAGCGTCTCCTCCTCATTCAGAACGGGGATGGCCACGGAGTATCGCATAGGCGTATGGGACTCCAATCGATGCCCTCGCCGGGAGCTTCCCAAGGGCGCGACTCAGACCGCCTAGCGCGATTCGCCCCCAACACAGCAGTCACCTCTACACGGGACTCCGGTGACGAAGGCGCGTCACCGGGCCGTCAGTGGGCCACCAGCCAGAGAACGAGCACGGTGAGGTACATGACGCCAACCAGGGGCACGATGAGTCGAGGCAACATGCTGCCGGTCGGTGCCCTGCGACTCCACGCGTAGACCCCACCAGACAGACACAGCGCTATGGCCGCCGCGGCAATGACTGTGAATGGGAGCGCTCCGGCAGGGGCGGCAGAGGACGCCTTGGAGAAGAAGGTTTCGGCGGCCGGAACACCTTGAGGGTCTGCCAACGAGGTTGTGAGATATGGCCCCCACGAGTTGAGCTTGGCGAGGGCCTTCGACAGGTGACAGGCCGCGATCACTGGCGCGAGTACCAGGGCCGAGGCTGCGAGCGTTTCTGCGATCCCACGACGACCGGCGGCCCTCAACACGCCAAGGACTATCCCCCACAACGCGGCTGGGAAGCCGACGAGGTACCAGGACGCATGCATCCAACTCCAAGCGATGGGCTCGCCGAGAATCGCGTGAAGCTGCTCCGCTGGGTAGTGGAAGATCCCTTCCAACGGCTTGATCTCCGTGAACAGCTCGTGCATGACGAAACCCGAGGCCACCACCACGAACAAGGCCTCCGCCACTGAGAGCGGCGATCGTCTCCGGGGCGCCGACGCTTGCAGGCCGAAGCCAACGTTGTCGTGGGGGCACGCCTTGGCGCACTGGAAACACAGCACACAAGCGTCGCCGTCGCGGCGGCTGTAGACAGGCACACCGCTCGGGCATGAGGCTCCGTTCCAGCGTCCCGATCGGTCCTTGCGAATGCAGTCCTTGGTCTTACACGACTCGCACGTGCCCGTGTCTGCGGCAGCGATCTGCAACGGCGTCATGCGACCGTGCACGGACAGAAGCAGATTCGCGGGGCAGAACGCCTTGCAGAAGCTGCGGCGCTGGGTGAAGACGACGCCGGAGATGGCCGCGATCGCGACCAGTGTCAGCAGCATCCAGGACGTGTAAGCGGGGTTGCGATGCAGCGCGAGGCCGCCAACGAGAAACTGCAGGACGACGAACAGTACAAGTATCCCAAACCCCGCCGACAGCCATCGAGGGATGCCCCACCCGCCGATGCCGACGCCGCGGGCGATCCGGCCGAAGATGTTGTCGACCAGCTCCATCGGGCAAACCGCGCACCACGCGCGCCCGAATGCGATGGCCCCGAAAACCATAAGCGGCCACCAGATGCCCCACGTGAGGAGCGTAGTCGCATTGGTCTTGCGCAGGACCTTGAGGAACGCCGCCTCCCGGCCGAGTCCCACGCCCCACCCGTTCACGATCAGCCACCCAAACAGCGCGAGCGTTGCCACCTGAAACACGTACGGGAAGGCGCTCCACCGCACCGCTGAAAGAACCGGCTTGGATGCCAACAGGTCGCTGCGGAATCGCGTGTCGCTCATCGAGTCGTCTCCGAAGAGGCAGTGCAGGGGATGGACAAAGCCCCCGGCCTGCGAGGAGTACAGGCAGGCCGGGGGCGGAACGCATCTCAGGACAATCCAGCGCGTGGACGTGCTTAGTTGTGCATGCCCGTCGCGAAGGCTGACAGTTCGGCGATCGAGCGCTGACTTCTTCCGCCGCCGACACCACTTGCGTCGCGGTGGCAACTGTAGCATGCGAAGTCGAGCGTCACGAAGCCGTTGGAGAACTGCTTGCCGTCGGCATCATACCACATCGCGGACTTGTCAACAGCCGCGCTGTTGACTTTGAAGATGTGGCTCATCACATCGCCGTTGTGCTCGTTTGACGCCACTGCGGACTTGCCGGCTTCGGGCATGTGGCAGTCGATGCAGTCAGGAGCGCCATTGTGCTTGACCTTGGCGGCCTGCGCCGGGTGACAGCTTTCGCAGTTACGAACGATCCCGACGCCAGGCGTATTGCGCGCGCCCTTGTGCTGGTGGTGGCAGTCAATGCAGTCCAAGGCCGCGTGCTTGGCGGAGATCATCTCGTCGTACTGCTCGTGGTGACGGATGAAGCCGCCCTTGGCCTCGATGCGACGCTGGGCATCGCGAGTGTGGCACTGACCGCACTGGTCGGCTGAGCGGTCAATTTCGATGTCCGCTTTGTTTGTGCTCGCCGCGTGACGGCTACCCGGACCGTGGCAGGCCTCACAGGTGATGCCGCCCTCTGAGAAGGTGCCATGCATCCCCGGCTGGCCGTCCTGGTGCGGGCCGGCTGCGCCAGTCTCGACCCAACCAGTCGTGTGGCACTTGCCGCAGTTGTACGGCTTCGTGCCAATCGCCTCGCCGTCGTGGTACGCGCTCCAACCACCGGTCTCAAAGTTGTACTGCACGTCCGAGCCAGTGATGATGTACCCGTCGGGGTCGATGAAACGTGCCTTCCACGAGTACCCACCGATGACCCAAGAGATCTGGTCCCAGCCCCAGCCGGCGGGCGGCGAGGGCAAGACGGTGTACGGATAAACGGGTGGCGTGCCACCCACAACTTTGTTCAGCTTGTACGGATGTCCCGAGTCGAAGACATCGGTATAGACGTCCGGATGGCACGCGCGACAGGTCGCCGCTCCGACAAAGTCGGCGGCTCCCCCGCCTCCTCCGGGCGGCGCCACGATCCGGGCGTGGCCGCTGCAACCCGCCAACGTGACTGCAACCACGGCCATAAGGCCTAGCGCAACGTATAGGATTGCTCGTTGCATTACATCCTCCTGTCGGCAGAGCCCGACGCAGGGCCGCCACTCCGCCAGGTTAGCGAATCTACGGCTACGGCAACTGAGTATTGAACTCGGCGTCCGACCAGGCCGCATCATAGCCGAGGAGCGTCCCATTGAAATCGCTGCTGTCGTCGCGCGTCACCGAATCAGTGACACATGATCTAGTGGCTACGGATAGGATTCTATCCGCTTCTGTCGACGCGCGCGTCCGTGATGCGCTGCGACTTACGTAGAACAGGATCAGGGATTCCTACGGATGTTCCTGGGGGGAATGTCGCGTGAAAGCCCGAGGGTGCCCTAGGGGATACGCATCAAGCCCGCATCGATGGCAAAACGAACGACGTCAGCCCGCGTCTTGCAGTCTGTCTTTGCCATGATGCGCTGTCGGTGAGTCTCGACAGTTCGAGGGGATATGGACAGCTTCTCCGCGATCTCAGCAGTCGTGTGCCCGTAAGCCAGCAGCGCGCACACTTCGCGCTCGCGGGCCGTGAGGGAATCTACACCCGTCGCGTCATCTGACAGGAGCTGGCCGAGGAGCGGTGCCAATACCTCGCCGGCTAGCGTGGCATCGACATACCGCCCTCCGCCACGCACTGCGTGAATCGCCTCCACCAGCTCGCGGTCCGTGGACTTCTTAAGCACGAAGCCACGAGCGCCTGACTTGAACAGCTCCTCGACGTAGTAGGTGTCCTCATGCATCGTCAACACGACGATTGCCACGTGCGGCCACTTCTCGCGCACGACCTCTGCCACGCGCCCGCCCGAGAGTCCAGGCATGCTTATGTCGAGAAGCAATACGTCAACATCGTGCTCTTCGAGGGCGACCAACGTGTCCGGCCCGTTGGCGCTCTCGCCAACGACCTCGATGCCGCTCTCATGCTCGAGCAGAGCTTGCAGGCCGCTACGGAAGACAGCGTGGTCGTCGGCAATCAGGACTCTAATGGGCATCGTTCGCCTCGCCGTTGAGTGGAATCCGAACGCGCAGAACCGTTCCCTCACCTGGGGCCGTCTGGATGGTGAAGTCCCCCCCTACCAGGGCGGACCGTTCCCTCATCCCGAGGAGCCCGAGCCCATCACGCGGCCCAGCGCTCGCCTCGTCCGCCCTAAACCCCACCCCGTCGTCCTCAACAAGGAGGGTCACCTCGTTCGGTTGACGCAGCAAGACGATGCTGGCGCGACCCGCCTGGGCGTGTCGCAGTATGTTCGTCACGGCTTCTTGAGCGATTCGGTAGAGGCACACCTCCACGTGCCCCGCCAATCGGGGCGCATCGCGCGGGATGGCGCATTCATAATCAATCGCCATGCCCGAGACGTCGGCAACCTCTTGGACGTATCGGGCCAAGGCCCGATCCAGACCGTAATCGTCGAGAATTGAGGGCCTCATGCTCCAGGCGAGTTGGCGCACCTGATCGATGAGGGCGAGGATCTGATCGTGCAACTGATCTCGAACGTCGGATGGGAACGCGCCCTCGACGGCGGACGGCCGCATCGAAACAAGCAATGTGGAGAGAGACTGCCCAAGCTCGTCGTGCAACTCCCTCGCGATGCGATGCCGCTCTTCCTCTTGGGCGGAGACCACCCTATCCAACAGGGCCAGACGCGCCATCTCCTTCGTCTCGACCTCGTCCCGGTATTGCTGCAGCGCCTCTGCCATGGCATTGAACGTCACGGCAAGCTGCCCGATTTCGTCGCCCGATGCTTCCTCGATCCGGTGCTCGAAATCGCCACTACGGATCTTATTGGCTGCGAGCGCGAGGCGGTTGGTCGGGCGCCCGAGCGCGCTGGCTAACACCGTGCCAAGCCCAAGGCCAAATACCGCGCAGAGCGCGAGTTGCCACAGCACCTTGCGCGTAATCGCCGCCAGTCTCAATGTCACGGCGGCGTCGGCCATGGCCACGCGAACGCCACCCGCGCGCCCTCCCAATACGGGCGCCATAGCCTCCAACACCATCCCGTCGTCGGTTTCGTACGCCCGTGGTAGACCCTCTCGGGTTAGGTCCGTGGGCGTGGCATCAACGACGTCGATGGGTACTCCCCCACTGAACGTGTGAGCCACGATCCGTCCGGTTCGATCGTGCACCACTACATAGCGGAGATCGTCCGAGTGCGCCATCTCCCGTCGGACGACCTGATCAACCTCCAGGAAATCGGCGACCGCCATCTCCGACTCCAGGTTGGACGCGATGGAGCGGGCCCTGTAGACAGCCTGCTCCTCAAGCAGTCCGTGGAGCGCCCGAGTAAGAGTGCCGCGGACATTCAGCAGTGTTACCGCGGCGAACATGAGGGCGACCAGGCCGCCGAGACCGAGAATTTTGACGGATATGGGCACGGGGATCTGGCGCGACAGCCATGGCCGTCGGGGCCCTTCTGACGTCGCGGCGATCATGAGGCCGGCTCCCACACCTCGTCCATCAACTCGCGGACGCCGTCGTATGCCTGGGAGTCTGGGAGGACAAACCGGTCGACGCCCATATGCGCCAACACCTTCTGTCCATCCTCGCCCAAGTGCATCTGCGTCAGCGCGTCTCGTAGCTCATCCCGCAGGCCGGGACTGAGGCCGCTGGGCACGACCATCGGCGGCATCCCAAACGGATCAGACTGAGCCACGATGCGAACACGTTCCGCGAGTTCGGGTTGGTCCGCGACCATGCGATCGTAGACGAGACTCTCCACGGCCGCCCCGTCAACGTGCCCCGACGCCACGGCCTCGACCGACCGGTCATGACTGCCCGTGATCACGTGCTGCGAGAAGAACGTTGCGGGGTCCACGCCCTCGCGTTTGAGCGTGGACGCAGGGAAGAGCCAACCAGATGTCGACAGCCTGTCGGCCGAGGCAAACCGCATGCCTCGCAGGTCCAGCAACGACGCCGCATCGCTGGCATCAGGCACCACGATATACGAGCGGTAGGTCGCCTCCCCTCTGACCACCGGGACGGCAAGGGCCTGCATGCCGAATGACCGCTGGCCATCAACATATGCAGCGGTGCATACATACGCGAGCTGGCACTGACCGCATCGAACAAGCCCATTGACCTCGCCATACGTGTTGCGGAGGATGATGCTCGCCGGTCGGTCAAGAGCGACGCCCAGGTAGTCTGCCAACCCTTGGTAGAGTTCGAGCGACCGCTCCGGGGATGTCATGGGGGCGACGGCGAGTCGGAGAGGAGTTGCCGCTGTTAGGGCTCGCCCGCCAGCTGCCTCATCCCTGCTGCATTCTTCGGACAGGTCGAGGCGCGCCATCGATCCCCGTCGCACGCGCTCGCCATTGTCGGCGGAAATCCCAACTGCATCACGCCCCAACCCCACGAGCGCCAGCGTTGCCACTGCCAGGCTCGCGTACCAAGCCATGCGCCAACGCTTGTCAACCGCGTTGGCACGCGCCTCAAATGTGGAGACGGTCTCACGAGCGTCTTCGGTCATGTCAGCCTCCGGTGTGCTAGGCCAGGCAGCGAGATTGGCCCTTACCATGGTACCACTCAAGCCCCCCGCAGACAAGCGCTTGCCCCCCCACGCGCGCGCGGCCGAGCGCCAGCGAAGCCCCAGGCGTCGCGCCTCCGCGGCGGTTGACATGGCGGCGTGGTATGGTTAGAATATGCTTC
>CAZKUN010000170.1:0-20435 GCA_964555935.1 uncultured Armatimonadia bacterium
CTAAGGAGGTCGGGACATGGCCAGACGCAGAGGCTCGCACGGATTTACTCTGATTGAGTTGCTTGTTGTCATAGCAATCATTGCCATTCTTGCCGCGATCTTGTTCCCCGTGTTCTCGCGCGCCCGCGCCAAGGCGCGTCAGGCAGCCTGCCAGTCAAACCTTAAGCAGCTTGGACTCGGCGTCAATATGTACGTGCAGGACTACGACGAGGTGTATCCGCCGTTCGCGTATGTAGTCTCCGCAACCGTCGCCCCCACGGCGTTCGACATGGTCTTGCCGTACGTGAAGAACCAGCAGATCCTGCTCTGCCCGGACGACAAGATCGGACGCGTGATGGGTGGCGCGGTGACGCTGCCCCTCCCCAACCCGCCACTGTGCAGCTACGCGGCCAACCTGGCCGACGCGGCGATCGGCGCAATGGGGCTCGACACTGCTCCTCCGTACTACGTGCTCGGAGATCCGACGGGCTTGCTATCCGGAGGCGCGTTCTTCTCCCCGGTCATGTCCGACGGTGAGTTCGAGTACCCGTCCGAGACGACGCTGCTGTGGGACGGTGTGGCCAACGTCGCCGCGCCCGTTCCGCTCTTGCTGCCCTGGGCCGAGCACAACGGCATGACCAACATCGCGTTCCTGGACGGCCACGTGAAGGCCGCCAAGAACTCCCGTTCGTTGACCGCCCCGTATAGCGGCAACGACTATTATCTCGGGTGCCCGTAAACGGCTCGCGCGGTGATTCGTACTATCAGGCAAACCTAAGGCGAGCGGGAGATGGCCTTCCGCTCGCCTTGTCGTCCGTGTCTTAATGACTGTTGGGGAGCGTGAGAGGCATGAGCGTCGAAAAGGCTGTTGAGGAACGCGCCGTTCGAGCGAAGATGGCGTCGAGACAACTCGTCCACCACTCCAGCGAGCAGCGGTCCGTGGCTCTGTGTCGGGCAGCCGAGCTGCTGGGCATGCGCCGCTCGAAGATCATGCGCGCGAATGCCATCGACCTTGAAGGCGCTCAGTCGAAGGCTCTCTCGGCCGCAATGATAGATCGCCTGACGATCACCGATGCGCGGATCGAGGACATGGCTAACGGCCTGCGCGAGGTGGCCGCCCAGGACGATCCCGTTGGACGCGTCCTCGAGGAGTGGACCCGACCCAACGGTCTCCAGATTCAGAAGGTGTCCGTGCCGCTCGGCGTCGTTGGCATCATCTATGAATCGCGTCCGAACGTGACCATCGATGCCGCCGGGCTGTGCCTCAAGTCGGGCAACGCCTGTCTGCTCAGGGGCGGTTCTGAGGCCATCAACTCAAACCTCGCCCTTGCCGCCGTCATGCAGGAGGGCCTCGTCGATTCGGGCCTTCCCGAGTCCGCTGTTGAGATCGTGCCCACCACCGACCGCGAAGCCGTGCAGGTCATGTCGAGGCTCGACCGACACCTGTCGCTCATCGTCCCGCGCGGCGGCGAGGCGCTCATCCGCGCCGTTTCGGAGGTCGCCACCGTCCCCGTCATCAAACACCACCGCGGGCTCACGCAGATCTACATCGACCACCCGTGCGATAAGGACATGGCCGTCAACATCGTCCACAATGCCAAAGTCCAGCGCCCGGGCGTCTGCAACGCGGTCGAGACGCTCATCGTCCACGAGGGCAGCACGGATGTTCTCGCGGCGATCCTCGATGACCTCATCGAAGCCGGCGTGGAGATCCGCGGCGACGCGCGGTGTCAGACCATCAACGATAAGGTCTGGCCGGCCACCGATGATGACTGGGATGAGGAGTACCTCGATCTCATCCTCGCCGTGCGCGTCGTCGACTGCATGGACGCCGCGCTCGAGCACATTGCCCAGTACTCATCGGGCCTTTCCGAGGCGATCGTCACCAGCGACACGGACAACGCCGACCGGTTCCTCACATCGGTCGACTCGGCGTGTGTCTACGTCAACGCATCGACCCGATTCACCGACGGCGGCCAGTTCGGCCTCGGTGCTGAGATCGGCATCTCGACCGACAAGTTCCACGCGCGCGGACCGATGGGTGTCCGCGACCTCACTAGCTACAAGTACATTATCCACGGGGACGGCCAGGTCCGCGAGTAGCGGATGGACCGTGGGCACCGCGTGTTGGGAGGCGAGCGGACGATGGAAGCGCCAACTTCGCAGCCCGCTTTGGCCTGCGGTCAAGCCGACATTCTCTTGCCAGATGCCGCGGCACAGACCGATCCGGCGGCCCTGCGCGGCCCTGGCGAGCCCCTGACCCGGACCATTCGGCTTCCCGACGGAGGTCTACGCGTCGAGTGGGGGCACTCGATCATCCAGAGCCCAGACCGCTCGCCTGCCGGCCTGCAAGATCGGTTGGGGTACAGCCCCCTTCAGGGCTTCCCAAATTGCATCCAAGCCGTGTGCGCCAAGCGGGCTGCCGCGGTCGAGCGTCCTGACGGCCCGGGCGATGCCGGACAGGTCGTCATATGGACCGTCGCCGGCCGGCGCGATCCACTGCAGCTGTGTATAGAGCTGCTGAGTCGGCCCGACGATGGGGCCCGGCGAGCCCTGGAGACAAGCGTCGGCTCGTGGTACGCGACGGCACGGACCGGGATCCACGATGAGGGTCCATTGGGCCACCTGGGTGAGGGGCGGTGGCGTGGTTCGGAGTTCACGGTCGACATCGGGTGGGGCGCGGCGGGTCAGCTGGCTCTCGATGCGCTAGTGGTTGCGGTCCACGAATTCGATCGGTGGCGCGGCCCCCTCCGCACGCTGACCATCGGCTCGTCCAGATGGCGCCCAATGTCCCACAGCACGCGCATCGCCCGGCCGAGGTTTGAGAGGGTCGTTGTTGAGCGCCGCGGGGCCGTGGAGCTGCAGGGCGAAGGCGATCCGCCTATGGTCGGGGTCGCGATGAGCGGGTTCGCAGATCAAGCCGCATACCTGCTGGACTCAGGTTTCGACGTGAACATCACGAACCCGGAGGGTCACGCGGCGGCGCATTGGGCCGCCATCCTGCCGGACACCGAGCTGTTGGAGATGCTCATCAGGCGTGGGGCCGCCCCCGGCGTGGTCGCCCGGGACGGGGAGACGCCACTGCTCATGGCGTGCGCGAACGGCCTGGCTGAGGCGGCCGAGATTCTCATCGGACACGGTGCGGATGCCAACGCCAAGGACCAGGAGATTGGCCAGACTCCCCTCCATCGGGCCGCGGTATTGGGTGAACCCGGGCTGTGTCGCATGCTCCTTGACGCGGGTGCCGACACGGGGGCGACAGACCACATTGGGTGGACGCCGTTACACGCGGCGGTCGCTCACGCCCGGCCCGACGTCGTTGGCCTGCTTCTCAGCTGTGGCTCGGACGCAAACGCACTGGATGGGAACAACGTTGCGCCCTTGCACATAGCAGCCCGCAAAGACACGCCGGAGATGGCTCGCATGTTGCTGGCATCCGGTGCGGACGTGGAGGTCTGCGACTCGTTGATCCACAAGACACCGCTCGAGTGGGCCGCCGACCGAGGTTCCACCAATGTTGCGGCGACCTTGAGCGAGCAGGGGTCGCCCGGCAAGCGCCCTGGTCCCTTGAGCCAGTAACTCGCCAATGACTCCGGCGTCCTATCCGTTACAACTATGCCCCGAGATCAACACCTACAAGATTGCCGGCGTATCGTCGTGAAACTCGGCACGCGCCTCGTCGCCGGCCCGGACCATGGCGTCAACACCGAACTCCTCGACGATCTGGGTCGGCAGGCCGCGCGGCTATTGGCCCGCGACAGGGACCTGATCGTCGTCACCTCCGGCGCGGTTCATCTTGGCCGCCGCGTGTTGAAGCGCCCGCAACAGCGCGAGGCTCTCAGCTACCGACAGGCGGCCGCGGCCATCGGCCAGCCCGAGCTGATGCGACACTATACAGAGGCGTTCCAGGCCTCCGGTGTCGTCGCGGCGCAGGTCCTTCTGACAATGGGCGACATCGCCGATCGCGAGGCGTACCTCAACGCGCGGTCGACCTTCGATTCGCTCATGCGCCACCGGGTCGTGCCGGTGGTCAACGAGAACGACTGTGTCTCCGAGCCGAGCGTCACCTTCGGTGAAAACGATAGGCTCGCCGCGCTCATCGCCGCGAAGGTCAGCGCAGACCTGCTCGTCTTCCTCCTCGATCACGCCGGGTTCTACTCGGCCAATCCGGTCGACAACCCAGATGCCGAACTCATCCGCGTGGTCGAGCCGACCGACGGCGAGTTCATGCGCTACGCAGCGGGTGAGGGTGGGCCTGAGTCGACGGGCGGAATGGCGATGAAGTTTCTCGCCGCCCGCACGGCGGTCGAGTGCGGCATCCCGGTCATCATGGCCGATGGCAGGGAGCCGAGTGTCCTGCTTCGCCTGCTGGAGGGCGAGCCGTTGGGGACCTTCTTCGTACCGGCCAAACGTATCTCCAGCCGGAAGTCATGGCTCGCGAGCGCCGCGACACCCGCCGGCACCATTGCTATCGACGACGGCGCGATCCGCGCGCTGCTGGCTCCCGGCGGGCGCAGCCTCCTGCCAACGGGGGTGACCAACGCGAGCGGCGATTTCCCCGTCGGCGCGATTCTCTCGGTCACGGATGGCTCGGGGCGCGAGGTCGCTCGGGGCATTTCGAACTTCTCATCGGCTGAGATCAGCAAGATCGCGGGCGCGCACACGAATGAGGTCGCCAGCTTGCTGGGCCGCGACACTGCGCCCGAGGTCATCCATCGTGACAACCTCGTCGCCATACTCTCCGGCATCGACGCCGACGCCTGTGACCTCGACTAACCACGTCCCGCGGGACAGGCGTCTCACCCGTTACATAGCCGCGCCGTCGTAGGACAGGCGTCCCGCCTGTCACCGCCCACCCGGAGAACGAAACAGAGCGCCCCTCATAGTGTGGGAGCGCCCTGCTTCATGTCGGCTATATTGTCACGCGCCTGCTACTCAAGCGCGCGTGCTAGCTTGTCGAGGCGGTGCCAGGCCGTCTAGCCGTGGTCGTGACCGGCGTGCTCGTCGGTCGCTTCCTCGCCGTCCTCGTCCTCGTGGCTGTCGCCTTCGTCGTCGTCGCTGCCCTCATGATCCGCATCGTCGTCGTCATCGGCTTCTTCGTCGTCGCCTTCAGTCGCCTCTTCGCCGTCGTCCGTGGCTTCCTCGTCGTCGCCCTCGGTCGCTTCTTCGCCGTCGTCGTCCGCCGGCGTCTCGTCGGTCGGCTCGTCTACGGGCTCAACATCGTCGTCCGCCGGCGGCGTCACGTCGTCCGGCTCGTTCTCGCTCGGCGCGTCGGCTGGCGGAGTCTCTGTCGGGCAACCCGACAGAGCAAACGTCATGGCTACCAACAAAGACAGGATTGCAAATATACCTAAAACCGTGCGCATGTCTTCGTACACCACCTTTTTGGAATTGGCTGAGGCGGTTCGATATCCCTCAGCGTGTTCATATTTTCGCCAACTGCCCCCAAAGTCCTTCTCGCAATACAAGTCGTCGGTCCCCGAAGTGCGAGCGGGGCCTGATCGGCCGGCCTCGGAACCGCCGCGTGCAGGTCGCGAGCGCATCCCGACCGAACGTATTCTTGAGCATGCTTCACCCGGACGCCCGGACCGCGGGCGGGCCTCGCGGGCTCATACAGTCCTTCTCCCAGGGGGCATCCTTATGTCGAACGACAGCAGCATTTCCCGACGCGATTTTCTCAAGACCACCAGCGCGGTCGCCGCGGCAGCCGGCACGGCGGGCCTCTGGTCCGGCGCATCGGGGCACTCGCAGGGCGCCAACGAACGCATCAACGTCGGCTGCATCGGCGTCGGCGGACGCGGAGGATCGCTCCTGAGAGGTCTCATCGAGAAGAGCGACCTCGACCCCGCCAACGTCAAGGTCATCGCGACGTGCGATGTCTACGACAAGCGGATGGAGCGGTCTGCCGCGATGTGCGAGGGGACTCCCTATCGCGACTACCGCAAGCTGCTTGAGAACTCAGACCTCGACGCCGTCGTCATTGCCACTCCCGACCACTGGCACAAGAACATTACCATCGACGCGATGGACGCGGGCTTCGATGTCTACTGCGAGAAGCCCATGACGCTCTACTGGGATGAGGCCAAAGAGGTCAAGGCCGCCGTCGAGCGCACGGGTAAAGTCCTCCAAGTTGGCGCGCAAGGTTGCTCGGGCGATCAGTGGTGGAAGGCTCAAGAGCAGATCAAGGCCGGCGCGCTCGGCCAGCTCATCTGGAGCCAGACCGGCGCCTACCGAAACGTCAAGGGCGGCGACTGGAACTACGGAATCGACGCCGACGCCAAACCGGGCGTGAACCTCGACTGGGACATGTGGCTCGGACCGGCGGCCAAGGTCGATTGGGACCCGGAGCGCTTCTTCCGCTTCCGGAAATTCTGGGACTATTCCGGCGGGCTGGCGACCGATCTCCTCTATCACTCTCTCAGCCACATGCTCGTCGCGCTTGGTCCGGAGTTCCCATCGCGCGTCGTGGCCTCGGGCGGCATCTATGCCCACCACGATCGCGAGGTGCCCGACACCTTCCACGTGCTCATCGACTACCCGACCAACCACACCATGGCGCTGCACGCAACCCAGGCCAACGAGCAGGGCCTCCGCGAGATCATCCGAGGTCAGGAGGCAACAATGTACTTCGAAGGCCCCGGTCTCGTCATCCGCCCCGAAAAACCCTTCGCCGAGGGCCGAGAAGAGATCACTGTCGCCGCCGAGAAGCGCCCCGACCACATGCAGAACTGGCTCGACTGCATCCGCTCCCGCGAGAGGCCGACGCTCGACGTTGACACCGGCTACAAGACCCAGGTCGCCATCGCCCTCGCAGTCGCCGCCTACCGCGAGCAGAAAGTCAAGCTCTTCGACCCGGTAAAGGAAGAGGTCATTCAGTAGTCCGTGCCGTCGGCTTGTCCGTCCTGTCCGAATGAGGACGACTCCCCCGGAGTCTCCCCGCCTCTCCCGGCGTTAGGCTAGGTGAGGGGGGCCATTACACATGAGTGCCGAGACGCGATTCGCGCACACCTGCGAGCACCGCTCACAACAGAAACTGCAGGTCTCGCTCGCGACCGGCATGTCGCAGACCAGAAGAGTGTGGATCTGCGCCATCGGTCACGAGGGCCCGACAGAGGTCGGTCCGGCCCAGTGCGACGACTGCCCCGTTTCCCGCGAGGGGTTTGCCGTCGCCGACCATGTTGAGGTCCGGATCGCTACCGTCCTTCGACCCGGCGTGAGGATCGTTCACGTATGCCGAGAATGCGGGATGCTGATCCGCCATGAAGATCCCGATTGCTGGAACTGCGGCAACCGTCCCGGAACCGACTAGAACAGCCCAATTGGCCCCGTAGAACCGTTCTCGTGCCTTTACAGCCCCAAAGCGCTGTGGTATAGTCCCCGTTGCTGACGACGACCGCCTTCTGGGACCGGTTAGCTACCCGGCTCCGATCTCGGGGGTTGGCAAACTCACGGCGTCGGCGGCTCTTCGTCTGGGAGAGCCCAAAGGGAAAGGTGTTAGCAGCATGTTGGCCAAAGAAGCGAAAGAAGCAGTGATCGCAGACTACAAGCGCGACGAGAACGACACCGGGTCACCGGAAGTTCAGATTGCGCTCCTGTCCACTCGCATCAGCCAGTTGAACGAACACCTGAAGGGCCATCGGAAAGATCACCACAGCCGACGCGGACTTCTCATGCTCGTCGGGAAGCGCAAACGGCTGCTGACGTATCTGCGTAACAAGGACATTGATCGGTATCGCGAGCTTATCGGCAGGCTAAACCTGCGCCGATAGGTCCCAGACAGCCGCAAATTCCCCCTCCCCCGCCTCGCGCGGGGGAGGGGGAATCACGATTCCATCAACAGCCTTGCACAACTACAGAGCAGACCGGGTATTGGTGGGTGCATGCGCCGGCGAGCGGGGAATCAGGGAAAGCACGAGCAGGTCAATCGCAACGCTCTGTTTTCCCTGCTTCCTCACTCTCAAGTCCACGCTTCCCCTCCTCCCCGCCTGCTCACCCAATAGGGAGCATCCAGAATGGATAGCGTAACAATTGATGTTGCCGGGCGTCCCATGACGCTCGAGACCGGGCGCCTGGCCAGACAAGCCAGCGGGTCGGTCTTAGTGACGTATGGCGAGACCGTCGCTCTCGTCACCTGTACCGTCGAAGACAAGCCCAACCCCAGAGTCGACTTTCTGCCGCTCCGAGCCGACTTCGAAGAGAAGATGTATGCCATCGGCCGTATCCCCGGTGGGTTCTTCAAACGTGAAGGTCGCCCATCCGAGGAAGGCACGCTGATCTGCCGCAAGATCGACCGCCCCATCCGTCCCCTTCTCCCGTCAGGCCTCCGCAACGAAGTTCAGGTCATCGCGAACCCACTATCGGCTGAGAACGCCAACTCCATTGAGCTCTGCGCCATGATCGGCGCGTCCGCGGCTGTTGCGCTCTCACCGTTGCCCTTCGACGGCCCGTTTGCCGTCGTCCAGGTAGGACGCGTCGACGGCGAGCTGGTTCTCAACCCGTCCTTCGAGCAGCTCAGCGAAGAGAGCGATCTCGACGTCCTCGTCGCCGCCACCAAAGACGGCGTCATGATGATCGAGATGGAAGGCGAAGGCGTGCCCGAGCCCATCCTCGTGCAGGCGATCGAGATGGGTTTTGAGGCGTGCGTTCCGATCTGCGAAGCCATCGAGGAACTCGCCGCCAAGGCGGGCAAGCCGAAGGTCGAGTACCCCCTCTGGGGGCCCGCGCCCGAGATCGTCGACTACGTCAAGGCCAACGCGGCTGATCAGATCACCGAGGCGATCCACGAGGCCGTCAAGAAGGACCGAGACGACGCGCTCAATGAAATCCGTGACGGCCTGGTTGCGGCGCTTGAGGAAGAGCACCCCGACTGCGGCAAAGAAGTCACCGCCGCAATGGACAAGATCGCCAAGGTCGCGACCCGCAAGTCGATCCTCGAGGGCAAGCCTCGCGTCGACGGCCGCGCTCACGACGAGGTTCGTGCGATCAACTGTGAGGTCGGCGGATTCCCGCGCGCCCACGGCGCCGGGCTCTTCACCCGAGGCGAAACCCAGTGCCTCACGATCGCGACCCTCGGCCCCAAGCGCGACCAGCGACTCGTCCGGACGCTGCAAGAAGAAGAGTACACCCGCTTCATGCACAACTATAACTTCCCGCCATTCTGCGTGGGAGAGGTCCGGCCGCTCCGCGGACCCGGCCGCCGAGAAGTCGGCCACGGCGCGCTGGCGCGCAAGGCCGTTGAGGTCATGCTGCCACCAGAGGAAGACTTCCCCTACACCGTCCGTCTCGTCAGCGAAATCCTCGAATCCAACGGCTCAAGCTCAATGGCCGCCGTGTGCGCCGCCACGCTCGCAATGATGGACGCTGGCGTGCCGATCAAGGCACCGGTCGCTGGGATCTCGGTTGGCGTCGTTATGGAATCCGCGGACAAATACGGTCTTCTCGTCGATCTCCAGGGCGCCGAGGACCAGCATGGTAGCGACATGGACTTCAAGGTCGCTGGCACCCGCGAGGGCGTCAACGCCATTCACCTCGACATGAAGGTCCCGGGGCTGCCGTCCAACATCCTCACCGAAGCGCTTGAACTCGCGAAGCAGTCGCGGTTGGGCATCCTCGATGAGATGGCCGAGGCCCTCCCCTATCCGCGCACTGAGCTATCTCAGTACGCGCCGCGAATCTTCGCGATCAGCATCGACAAAGAGAAGATCGGTTTGGTCATCGGCCCTGGTGGGAAGATGATCCGCAGCATCGAAGAGCAGTACGAGGTCAACATCGACATCGAAGACGACGGCACGATCTTCCTCGCGGCCCAGGACGAGCCGGGCGCGACGGGTGCCCGCAAGTTCATCGAAGACCTCACCCGCGAGGTCGAGGTCGGCGAAGAGTTCGACGCAACCATCACCAAGACCGCGCCGTTTGGCGCCTTCGCCGAGATCGCTCCTGGCAAGGAGGGCCTCATCCACATCTCCGAGCTGGCATGGGAGCACGTGCGTGAGACCGAGGACGTCGTCAAGCTCGGCGACGAACTCCGCGTGAAGGTCATCGAAGTCAGCGACGACGGCAAGATCCGCATCAGCCGCAAGGCCCTCATGCCAAGGCCCGAGGGCATGCCCGAGCGCGACGACCGTGGCGGTCGTGGCGGCGGCGGACGCGGAGGCGGCCGGCCGAGCGGCGGACGCGGAGGCGGTGGACGTCCGGGTGGCGGTCGCTCAGGTGGCGGATCACGTGGTGGTCCGCGGCGCGACGATAGCAGGCCTCGCGGCGGGTCCGAAGGCGGAGGCGGTGGGTCTGAAGGCGGAGGCGGCGGGTCCGAGGGCGGAGGCGGCGGGTCTGAGGGCGGCGAGCCCGGCGGCAACGCCTACATGCGCGAACGCAAGAAATAGGCGGCCCTAGCCGCGATTCGGAGACGCAGCAATAACAGTGACGCGACCAACAAGACCGTTGCCGCAACCGAGAGTAGACAAGACGGTCCTTGATAACGGACTGACAGTCGTGACGGAGGCGATGCCCGGTAGGCGCATCGCCTCCGTTGGCGTCTGGAGCCCTGCGGGATCTGCGCGCGAGGCCCGGCCTCAGGCCGGCATCGCGCATCTGCTCGAGCACATGCTCTTCAAAGGCACCAAACGTCGCTCCGCCTTTGAGATCGCGGCCGTCCTCGACGCCGTGGGCGGGGACCTGAACGCGTTCACCGACCGCGAGCACTCCTGCTACCACTGCACGCTGCTCGGCGAGCACCTGCCGCGCGCCGTCGACGTGCTCTCCGACATGCTCTTCAACTCCGCCGTCCCCGACAAGGAACTTCAGACCGAGCGCGCGGTCGTGCTCGGCGAGATCGCCGACTTTGGGGACAGCCCCGAGGACGTCGTGCATGACGTCGTGGTCGAACTCCTGTGGCCGACTCATCCGCTCGGTCGGCCGATACATGGCTCCGAGCGCACGGTCATGGCGGTCAGCCGCGACAACATCCTCGACTACCGCGACCGATGGTACGCCCCGGGGGCCCTCGTGTTGTCCGCGGCAGGCGACGTTGACCACAGCGAGGTCGTGAGCTTGGCCGAGCGTCACGCGCCGTCCCAGAGCGCCCCTCCGCCTCGACTACGGCCGCGCGCGCCGAAGCATGCCAAAGGCAGCAGGATTCTCCCTCGGGACACCGAACAGGCTCATCTCTGCGTCGCCGTGCCGGCCTACGGCTGGCGTGACGACGCCCGGTTCGTCGATGCGATCATCGCCGCGGCTCTCGGCACTGCGCCTAGCTCGCGCCTGTTCCAACAGGTCCGCGAGCGCCGCGGCTTGGCGTATAACGTGGGCGCGTTTCACATGCCGTGTGAGAAGACGGGCCTGGTCGCGCTTTACGCCAGCACCATGCCCGACAAAATCACTGACGTCTTGCGCCTCTTCAAACGCGAGGTCGACAACATCGCGCGACGGGGCCTGCGCGCATCCGAGCTGAAGCGGGTGCAGGGCTTCATGCTGGCGAGCGTGAAGATGAGTATGGACAGTCCCGCTTCCGAGGCGCGGCGCATCGGCAACTCAATGCTACACGCTGGGCGCATCACCGAGCCCGATGAGACCATCCGCGGCATCAGTGCCGTCACGCTCGATCAGGTCCAGGAACGCGCGCGGGAGTTATTCGACGACGGCTTCGCCACGCGAGCCTTCGCCGGGCCGCTCGAAGATAAAGACATCACGTAGCATGAGCGTCCCTGCTCGCGCGCTGTCGCTGACCGTGGCGCAGGCATTCTTGCCTGCGGCCGTTCGATGCCGTTGCCGTCATTGGGAGGAAGCTCCATGAGCGACATTCGCGTATTGGTGGCCGGCGTCTGCGGGCGCATGGGCCGGATCGTGGCACAGACAATCAACGAAAACCAGGACATGCTGCTCGTCGGCGGAGTCGACACGGCCTTCGCCGGCGCCGACTTGGGCGAGGAATGCCTCGGACACCGCTCCGGTCTCGCGATCGAGGGCGAGTTGCCGAGCGCGATCGCCCGCACGAAGCCCACGGTCATGGTTGACTTCACTGCCCCGAGCGCCGTACTGAACAACCTTCGCATCGCGCTCACCGCCGGCGTGCACTGCGTCGTCGGGACAACAGGCCTCTCGCCTCAGGACCTCGACGTCGTCAGCGCGCTGTGCGCGAAGCACGAGACCTCCGCAATCATCGCCCCGAACTTCAGCGTGGGCGCCGTGCTCATGATGCGGTTCGCGCAGGAAGCCGCCAGCCGCTACGACTACGCGCAGATTTACGAGATGCATCACCCCGGCAAGAAGGACGCGCCGAGCGGCACGGCAATGCTGACCGCCAAACGCATCGCCGAAGGCAAGCGCGGCGATATGAAATCGCCTCAACCCGAGCACGAGAACCTCGCCGATTCCATCGGCGGTCAGCACGCCGGCATCGGCGTTCATGCCGCGCGGATGGACGGCGTCGTGGCGGATCAGTTCGTGTTGTTCGGCGGCCCCGGCGAGACCTTGCGCATCGAGCACCGTACGACTGGTCGCGAGTGCTTCATGCCGGGTGTCGTGTTGTGCGTGCGAAATATTATGAATCAGAAGGGTCTGGTCGTTGGTCTGGAGAATCTACTCTAGCTGCCCAAACCGCCGACGGCGCGAAGCCGTGAGCGTCGTCAGGCCAGCGGGGCGAGACTGCCCCTCGGAGGAATCACCGTGAGAGTCGGAGTGGTAGGCGTAGGTCCCGTTGGGGACCGAATCATCCGCGTAATTGACGAGCGCAACTTCCCCGTTGATGGGGAGATCATCGTGATGGCTACGTCTGAGCGCATGGAGTCGCTCGGCGGCCGCGAGTTCCTCGTCCGCCAGACAGCCCCTGAGTTGTTCGAGGGCCTCGACGTCGTCTTCTTCGCCGGTCGCGAGGGCGCTAAAGGCGCCAGCAGTGAATGGGGTCAGATAGCCATTGATGCCGGTGCCGTGATCATCGACAACGGCGGCGACTTCCGGATGGATCCGAACTGCCCGCTCGTAGTGCCTGAGGTCAACATGGATCACGTGACCTCGGAGACGAAGCTAATCGCCAGCCCGAACTGCTCGACGATTCAGATGGTCGTCGCGCTCGCGCCGCTGCATCGAGCGGCCGGCATCAAGCGCATCTGCGTCTCGACGTACCAGTCCGTTTCCGGCTGGGGCCTCAAGGCCATGGACGAGATCAAGAGGCAGATGGGCCAGCTCGTCAACGGCGAAGAGCTGACCTTCGACCCGTCGATCTTCACACACGCAATCGCCTACGAGTACGTTCCGCACATCGACCGCTTCGATGAGAGCGGCTACACGCGCGAAGAACTCAAGATGATCAAAGAGACGCGCAAGATCATGGGCGAGCCCGACATGCAGATCACCGCGACCACCGTTCGCGTGCCCGTCATCGTCGGACATGGCGAGTCGATCAACGTTCAGTTCGAGAATGAGATGGACGCGGAGAAGGCGCTCGAGATCCTCCGCGATCCCGAACAGTCCGAGGGCGTCGCCGTTATGGATGGCCCGGCCACCGACCCCAACGCCATGGGCGTGCGCGGCGACGAGTTGGAGCGCGAGTACCCGGTCAGCCGCGACCTCGAGCAACCCGAACTCGCCGACATGGTGCTGGTCGGACGCGTCCGAGACGATGAGACCATGCCGAACACGATCAATCTCTGGTGCGTTGCCGACAACCTCCGCAAGGGCGCGGCGACGAACACGGTGCAGATCGCTGAGAAGATGAGAGAACGCGGCCTGCTGCCCGGCTAACGCGCAGCCTTTGTAGCCGTGGTCGCTATTACAACTTGCTGGAGGACGGCGAACAGATGACTGATCTTGGTAACGTGCTGACCGCGATGGTGACGCCCTTCGACGACGAGGGTGAGATTGACTTTGCGCGCGCGGGCGAGCTTGCCGCGGACTTGGCTGAGAACGGTTCCGACGGACTCGTCGTCGCGGGCACAACCGGCGAATCGGCCACGATGACCCACGCCGAGAAGCTCGACCTGTTCCGCTGCGTCATTGATGCCGCCGGCGACAAAGCAAAGATCGTTGCCGGCACGGGCAACAATGACACGAAGGACACGTGCGAGTTCACCGCCGAAGCAAGCAAACTCGACCTCGACGCCGTGATGCTCGTCGGGCCCTACTACAACAAGCCCAGCCAGGAGGGGCTCTTCCAGCACTTCAAGGCCGGCGCCGCGGCGACCGAACTCCCGGTCATCGCCTATAACGTGCCCGGGCGGACCTCCAAGAACATCGAGACCGACACCACGGTCCGCCTGGCCGAGGAGATCGACAACATCGCCGCGGTCAAAGAGGCCAGTGGCGACATGCTGCAAATCAGCGAGATCATCCGCCGCGTCCCCGACGACTTCGCTGTCTATTCGGGCGACGACTTCATCACGCTACCGATGCTCTCGCTCGGAGCGAAAGGCATCATCAGCGTCGTCAGCAACGTCGCGGGGAACATCGTCCAGGACATGGTCAGCGCCTACTACGCGGGTGACACAGCCCGAGCGGCCGCGCTACACCACAAGCTCTTCCCGCTGTATGACGCGTGCTTCCTCCCGTCGGGTAATCCCGCGTGCGTGAAGCGCGCCATGCAGATCAGCGGGTGGGACCCAGGCGGCGTTCGCCTGCCGGTCATCCCCGCGAGCGAAGCCGACACGGCTCAGATCCGCGAGGCGTGCGAGGGGATTGGATTGGCTAGTGCTTGACGAGATCGCCGCGCAGATTCGCGCCTGCACCAAGTGCCGGCTGTGTCAGACGCGCGCGAATGCCGTTCCCGGTGAGGGTCCGGCGGACGCGGCGATCATGTTTGTCGGCGAGGGGCCGGGGGCCAACGAGGACGCGCAGGCAAGGCCATTTGTCGGTCGGGCTGGGCAATTGCTGAACACGCTCCTTCTGAAAGCCGACCTCCGACGCCCTGAGGTCTTCATCACCAACATCGTAAAGTGCCGCCCTCCTGACAACCGCGATCCGCAGCCGGACGAGATCGAGGCATGCAACGAGTACCTGGTCGGGCAGATCGCAACGATCAACCCCGCCGTCGTCTGCACGCTCGGGCGCCCCGCCATGACGACGCTCATCGGGCCGGGCCTGTCCATCTCGAAAGAACACGGCGTGCCGCGCGAGATTGACGGCATCACATACGTCCCGCTTTACCACCCGGCGGCGGCCCTTTACCAGCAAAGCCTGCGCCCCGTCCTGGTGGAAGACATGCGCCGACTGGCCCAGTCCCAAGAATAGCGACAGCAACCAACTTTCCCGGCAAAAAAAGGACCACCCCATAGTGTCAGACTCAGTTCGCTTCATATCCCTCGGCGGCACCCAGCAGATCGGCAAGAACATGCTCGTGATCGAGCAGGGCGAAGATCTGCTCATCATCGACTGCGGCGTCATGTTCCCGGATGAGACGCTGCCCGGCGTCGACGTCATCTTGCCGGACATGACGTACCTCTTCGAGAACCGCGACCGTATCGTCGGTCTCGTGGTGACCCACGGACATGAGGATCACCTCGGCGCGGTCCCGTATCTCATGGAGCAGTTGGCGATCGACGTGTACGGCACCCCGCTCACCCTCGGCCTGCTTGAGAGCAAGCTCGAGGAATTCGAGCCGCTGGACGGGAGCCAGCTCATTGAGATCCAGGCCGACCAGACCCGCGACATCGGCCCCTTCAAGATCGAGTTCTTCCGCGTCAGCCACAGCATCCCCGACGGCGTCGCGCTGGCGATCCAAACAGATGAAGGCCTCATCGTTCACACCAGCGATTTCAAGTTCGACCACACCCCGCCCGACGGCAAGGTGACGGACTTCCACATGCTCGCCGAATTGGGCCGGCGCGATGTTTCGCTCCTCATCGCCGACTGCACCAATGCCGAGCGACCGGGCCACACCCCATCCGAGCAACTAGTGATAGCCGCCTTCAGGAATCTGTTCCGCGAGGCCGAGGCCCGCGTGATCGTCACCACCTTCGCCTCCAACGTCAACCGCCTCCAGCAAGTCATCGATGTGGCCTGCGAGTGCGGACGCAGAGTTGCCGTTGAGGGCCGCAGCATGGTGCGCATAGTGGCCGTCGCGCAGGAACTCGGCTACCTCAACATCCCCCCCGGCGTCCAAGTGCCGGTCGAGGAGGTCGACGGCTTGCCCCGCGACTCGGTCGCCATCCTCACCACCGGCAGCCAGGGCGAGCCGTTCAGCGCCCTCCGGCGAATCGCCGAGGGTCGCCACAAGCGCATCAAGATCGAAGAAGGCGACATGGTCATCATGTCAGCCAGTCCGATTCCCGGCAACGAGACGCTCATCTCAGCCACGATCAACAGCCTCCTCGGCCAGGGCGCCCGCGTCATCTACGGCAAGGACCAACAGGTCCACGTCTCGGGCCATGCCAGCCGCGAAGAGCTGAAGATGGTGCTCAGCCTCGTGCGGCCGCGCAACGTGGTGCCGACTCACGGCGAATTGCGGCACATGGTCAAGTTCCGAGAGCTGGCTGTTGAGATGGGGATGCCCTACGAGAACTGCTTCCTCCTCGGCCCTGGCGATTCCGTCGAGTTGCGCGACGGCAAGGCGCGCCCCGGCGCATCGGTCGAGGCGGGCGCGGTCAACGTGGACGGGCTCGGCGTCGGTGACGTCGGCGAGGTCGTGATCCGCGACCGCCAGGACCTCTCTCGCCACGGGATCTTCATGCCCGTCCTGGCCGTGGACGCCGAGACATTCGATCCTCTCGCGCCGCCGGATTCGTACTCCCGCGGCTTCATCTACATGAAGGACGCGCAAGACATTGTCGACGAGGCCAATGCCCGCGCGCTCCAGGCTGTCTACGACGCCCAGGGCGAAGAAGAGATGGACCTCGAGACCCTCAAGGCGCGCGTGAAAGCGGCCGTGCGGAAGTACCTCTACGCCATCACCGAGCGCAGGCCTATCGTCTTGCCGATCATCGTCCCCGTCGGCGAGGAGCCCGAGGACGACGAGGACGGGGATGACGCCGGCGATGTGGAGGTCGCCGAGGAACCCTCACTGTTCTGATGAAGGGACATTCGCGCCGTCATGTAGCACCGGCGCCCTCGCCGGTGCAGGCGTCGCTGTCCGAGGAACCTGTCATGGCAACCGAGTGTGAAATCAGGCGGTGTGATCGGTGCGCGCTCGACCGCAGATACCCGGCGCCGCCTGAACTCACGCGTCCCATCCCGCGCGGGTGGGAAGACGTGCTCGCCGAGGTTGAACGGCTCAACGTCCCCCTCGTCGCATTCGGCCAGACCCTCTTCTGGGATGAGCCCCCCAAGGCCATCCTGCGGCTCATGCTGGACCAACTCGCGCCCAACGTCCCCACGATCGCAGGCATACACGACTCCGACTACTTCAGCAAGCTGCATGGCCGCGGCGATCGGGGCGAGGGCTTTGTTGTCTGGGCGAACAACGACTGGAGCAATCGCGCGCTCTGGGCCGCCGTCGGCGAGACCACGTCGCTCTTCGGCGCCGAAGAACCGCCCGAGGCCGCCGAACTCCACCGCGCCGGCGTCCCGCTGAAGCACCTTGCCGCATCCTCGGCTGAAGACGCGGATGAGTTCATCGATCGCGTCACCTCAGCCTATGGCTGGCGTGGCGTCGCCCAGCTCGGGCCAGTCGACCACATCGCGCGCGACGTGAAGGTCTCCCAGGCCGGCGACGCGCTCGTTGAGCTGCTCGATTGGGGGATGTCCGAGACCATCGGCCTCCTCGTCGGCTCCGAGACCCAGCGCGCGGCCGAGGCCAAAGCGCAGGAACTCTCCGATCGCTTGCGCGGCAGAATCGCCGAGATGCAGGACGCCACCGTCGCTCAACTCTACGAGCGCCTCATCATCGATTGGTACGCGGACGTGCTCGGCTATCGGCCGAAGAACATGACCGCTACAACGACCGGTGACTACCTGCAGTTCAACCGCGAGACATGCACCCGGGCCCGGTTCCAGGCAGTGCAATCGTTCCTCTGCCACAAGGTCGGGCTGTGCGCGACGGAGACCTACAACGACGCCGTCGCCGGGCAGGGAATGTACGGGCTGGATCAGTTCGGCGAGGGCGCCATACCCTTCGACCTCATCGTCCCCGGTCGCGGCCGAGGCACGGTGCGGATTCTCGATCGCGAAATCCGAGCCGAGCTTGAGACCGAGCCGCTGGTTATCAGGACCGCCGAGCGCTGCACCGACGTCGAAGGCCTCGCCGAACTCATCGAGGGCGAGATCGGCACCGATGCCGCGCTGTGTGGCAAGGCCTTGCTCGGGCCCGTGATGTTCTGCAGCGAGGCAATCCTCGTCCTGCACGAGGGAGCCTCCTCGTACGTCCCGCGCACGCAGCTGTTCCTCAGCCGCCTCAACAGCTCGTGCGGCTCCATCCGCACCTACCCAATCCTGCGGCTGCGCCACCGCGCCTATGACGCGCTCGCGTCGTCCAAGGTCTCGTTCCGCCTCCCCGACCACCTCGCCGAGGCCTTCGGGTCGCGCGAGATCACTGCATCCGAGTTCGGCGGACGCTGGCGCAAGGTCTGCGAGGATCAGCAGAACCTCATCAAGCGGCTCCGGCGCGCCAGAGGCCCCAAAGCGCTGCTTGATATCATCGCCGAGGAGATGCCCGATGGCTGGGACACCCTCGCCGACGAACTCGAATCAGCCCGCGAAACCCTCCGCGAGATCGGCGCGGACATCGATCACACGCGCGAGCGGCTTGCCTCGCTCCGCGAGAGCGAAACCCGCGCGCGCGGACGCCGAGGCGAACTCGAGCGCCGCAGTGGCGGGCTCCGGCGCGAGGAATTGGACGGGGCTGACCCGGAGCCGCGCCAGGCCCTTCGGACGCTGATCTCAGTCATCGCCGGAGAAGTCCGCCAATACCGCGCCCGCCGCAGGGAGCTGTGCGCCGAGATCACCGAGCTAGCCAAGAGCGCCGTCGCCGATGATGCCCGCGCAACCATCGCCCGCATCACGCGTGAGGTCGAGATCAAGCGCATGGCCATCGCTCGCCGGGCGCTCCTCACGACCCACATGGAACTCGGCAACCGCCGCCCGACCGGCTGGTGGTTCAGCGTCGCGGATCCATCCGGCGACTGGTTCCAGGAAGCCGTGCGGCTGAGCGAAGTGTGGCTCGAGGACCTCACCAATTCGGACTGCTGCGACGGCTGCGGAGCCTCATAGGAATGACCGAAGTCCCGTTCACCAAACTCCAGGGCCTCGGCAACAACTTCGTCCTCATCCACGAGGCCGCGACCGGGCCCCTCGACTGGCCAGGCCTCGCTCCGAGGATCTGCGCGCATCACTTCGGCGTCGGGGCCGATGGTCTCCTGGTGGCGTCGCCGTCGGAGAACGCCGACGTCCGCATGCGCTACTTCGATCCCGATGGCAGCGAGGACATGTGCGGCAACGGCCTCCGATGCGTCGTCCGCTGGTCCCACGCTACCGGGGTCGCGCCGCATCAGATGATCGTCGAGACCATCGCCGGCCTGCGGCGTTGCGAGGTCCTGGAAGGCGGGACCGTCCGCGCGGAGATGGGCGAGCCGATTCTCAAGACCGATCTGCTCCCGGCCATCGCGGACCCGGACCGCCTCTTCGACCATCCCGTCACCGTCAACGGGCGGACCTATCCCGTCACGGGGCTGAGCTTTGGCACGACCCACGCCGTGATCATCGGCCACGACCGCGGTCACGAGCATTGGGATGAGGACAGCGCCGCGCTCGAGGTCCACGAGATGTTTCCGGCCCGCACCACTGTCGATTGGGTGGAGGTCGTGTCGCGCGATCACATCCTCATGCGCCCGTGGGAGCGGAGGCTGGGCGAGACTCTCGCCTGCGGCACGGGCGCGTGTGCATCCGCCGTCGCGACGACGCTGCACGACCTGACGGATCGCACGGTTCGCGTTGAGATGGACGGCGGCGGGTTGCTGGTACAGTGGCAGGCCGACAACCAGGTCATCGCGACCGGTCGCGCCGAAATCGTCTACCGTGGAACGTACATCGACGCTCCATGAACGACTCATTCCGACGCAACCTATCGAAGCTAACTGTCCTGCACGTGGATCGCGTGAAGCAGGCCTACGAGGAACCGATGAGGCGCGGCAATAACAGGAATCTCAGCGAACCGATCGCGGTGCTAAACCGCGTGGACATCGTGGAGAACGGCGATCCGCTTGTCGAGGTCGTCAACGGCGAGGGCGGGATCTACGTCTGCTGCGATCGGCGCATCTGGCTGCGCCAGGCGGCGGTCGGGATGCTCCTCCGCGCCCAGAAGATGCTGCCGCCGAGCCTGCACCTCTTCATCTTCGAGGGCTACCGCTCGCTTCAGCGCCAGCGCGATCTCTACGAGCGTTTCTACGCGCGCTCATTCGTCGAGCACCCCGACTGGCCCAACAATATTCGCCGCCGCGAGATCAACCGCTTCGTCGCGCCCCCGGACGTGAAGTGCCCGCCTGGCCATTGCACCGGCGGCGCCGTCGATCTCACCCTCATCGACGACGAGGGCGAGGAGT
>CAZKUN010000171.1:0-20341 GCA_964555935.1 uncultured Armatimonadia bacterium
GAAGCGAGGCCAGCGCTGCGGCCAAGCCGGTTAGGCGTTTATGCGTGGATGGATGTGCCAACGATACCTTCCTGTGCATCGGGTGGAACAGATGGGTGATCACTTCATGCCCAACATTTAGCGGGGGTTTCTCCGCCGCCTACGCAACGTCCTCGATGGTGAGCGAATACTGTGGGCGCGTCCGGCACCTAACCCGGCCACAGCTTGTGTAGCATGACTTGCGCGTGGTCGGCCATCCGCCGCCCGGCGTCGGAGCAGAGCCACCGCGACAGGATCGGCTTCGCGCCGTAGGCCCCGCGCTCGGCCTGGTCCGTGGTCGGGACATAGTACGTGACGAGATCGTTGGCGAGCGAGACGACCATCGTGTCCCGCGCCGGCGAGAAGTGTTTGATCTCAAGCCCGATGCGGACGAAGATCTCGGCCGGCAAGGCGGCGAGGGCCAGGTCGCCGATGCGGATCGTCTGGATGGTGACATCGACCGATTGGCCGTCGTGAGGCCAGCTCTCGGTGCGGTCGACGAGGAACTGCTCGAAGTCGCCGAGAGACTCGCGCTGCTTCAACTCAGCGATCTCATCGAGCAGCGCCTGGTCGCGCGTGTAGTACGGAATCGCGATCTTCTCAAGCGCGGCGTCGAGGCATAACTCGGTCATCGGCTCCGCGCGCTCGGTGGCGTACATCGCGGTGCCGGCGATGGCGCGGCCGATCTGAATGGCCTTGGGCACTCCGCCCGTGGGAAGATGCGTGGGGCTATGCACGCGGTGGTTGATATCGCCGCTCGTGCCCTGCAGGAAGACGCTGACCACGTCCTCGCCATAGACGCACTGGATCGCGCGGGACAGCTCGCCCGGCCAGTCAGCCGAGAGGAAGTTGGCTGTCCCCCCGCCGATGACGTCGACGTGGAGGGCGTAACATGTTACGAGGCATCGAAGGCGGCCTTGCTCATCAACGATTCCGAGCGTCACCATCTCCGGATCGGTCGGACCGGCGACGCCCACAACGAGGTCCGGTCGGTTGCCTGCGCCGAAGACCTCCTGTCCGTCCTTCATGCGGAACAGACGGTTGTGCGCGAGGCCCTCAACCGAGGTGCGGCCTGGGTGCAGCGTGGCGAGGAACATGTTCTCGGCGGCCTCGCCGACGGCGCGGGCGATCATCGCGGGAAGACGCCCGACATACTCCCCGTCACACTTCGTGATGCCGCTCTCGCGGATCTCGGGGCCGGTGTGCGTGTGGGTTGCGCTGATCAACACGCGCTCGGGCGGGATGCCAGTCTGTTCCTGAATCAGCGCTTTCGTCGGGCGGGCCAAGTCCCCATCGATTGAGACGAGGTCACAGGACACGATCGCGACCTGAACGCCACCATGGTCGATGACGACTGCGTGGGCGAAGAGATCATCGCGGACGGTCTCGCCGATGCGGTCGTGAAAGTACCCCGCCATCGGTGTGCCGACTGGCGGCGTGACATTGGAGCGCGCACAGCCGGCGCGGCACAGGACTGGCTTGGCAAGCTGAGCTGACATTCTCGGTGGCCTCTCTCACTCGTAACCGAACTTGGGATCATACCAGCCCTGACGGCAGAAGTCGCTGACCGATTCATCGCGGCGGGCGTAGCGACCGTCGGCGCCGGTAGTGGCGGCGTCGATGACGCGGTGCGTGTAGGCCAACGCGGCGTCGCGGACGGCAAGCGGGCGGCCAGAGAGCGACGGCAACTCGAAGTTGACGGGTGAATCGTAGCCGATTTCCCCAAGCGCGCGCATGATGCCCGGCCAGTCGACCGTGCCCTCATACGGCACTCGGTGCTGATCGCCGCTGCCATCGTTGTCGCTGAGATGGAGCGTGAACAGGTGCTCGCCGCATTCGGTGATGGCGCCATGCCCATCCAGCTCGGACGCGTTGCCGTGGCTGGAGTCGTAGCAGATGCCGATCCACTCGGGGTCGGTGGCTTGGGCGAGGGTGGTGAGGTCCGAGATCTGCGTGCCGAAGCCGCCCATCATGTTCTCGACGGCAATCCGGACGCCTGTCTCGGCGCAGGTGGGTGCGAGGCGCGTGAGGCTCTCTGTCATCGCGTCGCGGATGACACTGTCGGGCCCTCGCTCGCCCTTCTTGATCCAGCCGCGATGCATCACGGCGTTCTCGACGCCTAGCCGGCTCGCTAACCGGAGGTGCTCGGCGCAGCGGTCAATGTTGAGCTGTCGCTCATCCGGGGTGACGAGATTCAGATCCATGAAGAGATGGCACTGGTAGGGGCGGACGCCGAGTTCCTCGGCCAGCGCGCGCCACGCCTCGATGCGGTCTGCGTCATCGGCGCGCCATAGCACGCCGAGGTGCTCGCAGGACAGATCGACTGCGCCCCAGCCCTGGTCGGCGATGTGTCGCAGCGCGTCCTCTGGCGAGAGGTCCCAGTAGAGCGATGTCCAGATTGAGAGCCGGAATCCTCCGGCGGATGCGGGTTGTGGCATTGTGTTTGGTCCCTTATCTGCGTGGTCCGACCTTCGTGATGTCGATGGGCTCGAAGCCGAGTTTGAGCGCGGGTGAATCGGGCTTCAGCGTGTAGTCATGGTTCTCGGGATCAACGAACATCGGGTCGGCGACGACCGAGTCCGTGTCTTGGCCCGTTGCTCGCCACTCCTGAAACGTCTTGCCCTTGAAGTCGATGGTCTCGCCCGCGTGGTTCCAGTAGACGTTCCGGTCGAAGCGGAACATCCCGTTGCTCCAGTTGCTGGCGAGCAGCGGGCCCTTGTCCCAGTAGATGATATTGCCCTCGAAGGTGAACGAGACGTGCTCCTCCTCGCGGGTTCGCTGGAGTTGGTGGAGCAAGCTGTCTACCAGGATGTTGTTGCGGACGATGTTCTCACGGCCGTAGTGTTGGTGGAAGCTGCCGGTCTTCGTGTTGTAGACCACGTTGCTCTCCAGCACGATGCCGGTTGAGCCCTCGTCTGGATAGAGCCCCCAACCGCCGTAGGCGTACGCGTAGACATCGTGGATGAGGTTATGCGTCAGGCGTGTCCCGGGGGAGACGCCGAGCGTGTAGATGCCGCCCATGTCGCTGAGCAGCCAGTGGCCGAGGTCGTAGATGTGGTTGTAGCTGATGTCGTTGTGCGTCGCCTTGCTCTCGGCGTAACCCCAGCTCCATCCGACCGACACCCCCGTGTAGTAGAAATCGTGGATGTTGTTGTGGATGATCTGGTTGTGCCCGCTGTGTCCGATCCAGACGCCGACGGCCGGGTGGTGGATCCGCCCGCCGTGGGCGATTTCATTGTCTGAGACGACCGTGCGGAAGCTGTCGTGTCCGACCTTGATGCCGCCGGCGCCGAGGTCGGTGAGGTCGTTGCCGACGATCTCGTTGCCGTCGCAGCCAGCGACGAGTTCGATGGCATAGGTGCCGACCTGAGACACCTCGCATCCGCGGATGCTGCAGCCCTTCGCGTTGGCGATCTGCACGGCGCCCGGGACGTTCATCGACGCCTGTGGCGCGCCGGAGACGCCGTCGGGCAGCTTCCATTCGCAGTGGGAGAAGGCCAGGTTCCGCAGGTGGACCTCTTCCGCGCCGTCGATCAGGAGGAGTTGCTCCAGGACGGGCGCGATGACCTCAACGTTTTGAGGCGTCTCGCCCGCCATCGGGTAGTAATACACCACGCCCTCGCCTCGGTCGAGGTACCACTGACCGGGCTTGTTGAGCGCTTCGCGGACGTTCTCCACCCAGTAGCGGCCGGGCCCGTGCTTCTCCGTATCCTCGAGCTTGAAGACGCTGGGCTTGGCGAAGGTAACCACGTCGGCGTCGATGCCCTCAATCGGCAGATGGCAATCGATCCAACGCGTGAAGGCCACGATCTCAACATCGCCCAAGGCGTGCCAGCCCGCGTCGAGGTGTCCTGGGGCAACCTGCATCTGTCGATGGCCCTTATTCCACGCGCCATCGGGCTTGATGTCGACGTAGCCGGTGAACGAATAGACGCCCTCCTCTGGGATTCGCGGCCGCTCGCGGCGCGCGCCGCTTACGAAAAGCTCCCGGAAGTCCCAGTTCTCGGCGTCGGGCACATCGGCGGCCCACACCTCGTGACCGTTCAGTTCGGCCTCACGCCAGCCGGTGATGACTCGCCCGCCGCTGATGAGGGGGCTCTCGCTATGGTACGCGGCGTAGGTCACGGGAAACTCCGCAGTGCCCGAATCGTTCGAGCCGAGCGCGAAGGCCTCGGCAATGACATGCGTGCCACCTCGGACGAAGACGCGCGCGGAGCGGGTGACGCCGCCGTCTGCCTCTCGGACAGCGCGGATTGCATCGCGGGCCTGGCCAAGCGTGGCAAACGGGCCGTCCGTGCCCTCGGCATTGGGCTCATCTAACGTCCCGGTCCAGTTGTCGTCGCCATTGGTGGCGACGAAGAAGACCGCGGGCTCGCCGGCTTGCGGCGCGACGGAGGCCACGTTGATCAGCGCGGGCAGCATGGAGCCGAGGGAGCACGGGATCATGGATGGTGTCCTTTCGCGGCACGGGTCTGTTGGCGGGGCGAGGTTCGGTGGGTGAGACAGGCTCTCCTTCCGCTGGCGGAGGAACAGCGGCGGCAGCGGGCGAAAGACGCGCCATGCTGCTGAAGAAAACCATCACCGGCGTCATCACGCTGCCCCTGATGTTCTTGGTGCTCTACCTCGGCAGATGGCCGATGTATGTGGTCACCGCAGTCGTGGTGCTGGTGGGGTTGCAGGAGCTGTACACGGCGCTCGTTGCTAAGGACATCGTACCGGTTCGTGGAGTCGGATGGATCGGCGCATTGGGCATTCTGACCGCGACTCAGTGGGCCGCGGCCGACGTCCGCTCGGGGATCGTGACGGCGTGTATCTCCGGAGTCGTCTTCATGGCTCTGATCGCGCAGTTCTGGCGCGTGCGTGGGAGTTCCGCGATCGGCAACGCCGGGGCGACCGTGCTGGGTGTCGTCTACGTGCCCCTGCTGTTCTCCTATCTGCTGAGGTTGCGCCAACTCCGACTGAACTATCTGCCGGGCGTGGATGAGGGCGGCGGCCTCGACCGGCTCGGCGCAATCCTGCTGGTTGTGGTTGCCGTGTGGTCGATGGACATAGCGGCGAACATAGTTGGTAAATACCTCGGGACAGGTCACCCATGGCCGACCATCAGCCCCAACAAGACGTATGAGGGATCGCTGGCGGGGTTGTTGGCGTCGATGATCGGGACGCTCGGCGTCGGGGCGGGGGTTCTTGGTCTGCCGGTGCTTCACATGTTGACGCTTGGGGTGGTGCTGGGGATCGTCGGGCAGGCGGGAGATCTGTGTGAATCGCTGCTGAAGCGTGACATCGGCATCAAGGACTTCGGCGTGGCGCTCCCGGGCCATGGTGGCGTGCTGGACCGGTTCGACAGCCTGCTGTTTGCCATGCCGATCGCGTACTACTATCTGATCTACCTCGTGCTCCCCGCCGGCGTCGCGTAAGTCGTCACGGCCACCCGCCCGGAAGAGGATTCATGGCGAAGGACAGTGCGCCTCGGAGCCACCGACGCAACACGTTGAACGACCTCACGGGAAAAGAGTGGATCAAGTCCACCAAGACGTGGCTCGAGTTGCCCGCGGACGCCGATCCCGAGCGCGCCCCCGTGGATCCGGAAAGGTCGTGGCTGATCGTCGACTCCAAGCGATACCACCAGAACAAGAACACGGAGCTGCACCCCGCGCGCTACCCGGAGGAGCTGGTGGGCGAGTTCCTGCGCTTCTTCACGAAGGCGGGCGAGTGGGTGCTCGACCCATTCGCGGGGAGCGGGGCAACGCTCGTCTCCGCTGTTGAGGAGGGGCGTCATGCGGTCGGCATCGAGCTATCGGAGAAGTACGCCGCGATCATCGACGAGCGAGTCGGTGAATCTCAGCCCGAAGCGGCGCGAGTGATCCGTGGTAGCGCGGCCAGCGCGAGCGCCGAGGAGTTTTGGCAGGATGCGGGCGTTCCCGGACTCGCGCTCGGCGAGAATGGCCTGCCCACCTTTGACTTCATCATGACCTCGCCACCGTATTGGGACATGCTGCGCCACAGCCGCGGGGGCGTGGAGTCGGCTCACAAGAAGCGGGCTAAAAAGGGACTGGATACGGACTACTCGGATGACCCGGCTGACCTGGGGAACATCGCGTCTTACGATGAGTTCATCCAGGCCCTGTGTGGAATCCTCGATGGCGCGGGAAAGCTGCTGAGAGCAGGACGGTACATGGTGGTTGTCGTGCAGAATCTGCGCGCGCCCGACGGCGAGATTGTCACGTTGGCGTGGGACATCCAACGCCACATCGGCGAGGGGCTGCAGTTCCAGGGCGAGCGGATCTGGTGCCAGAACTCCAAGAGCCTGGGGATCTGGGGCTACCCGACCGTGTTCGTGCCCAACTACCACCACCACTACTGCCTCGTGTTTCGCAAGCGCGGGTGATGCCGCGATACGCCCTCGCTGCTGCACCCGCCCCGAGACTTAAGCACAGGCTCCGCAGCCGGAGACCGGTTTGCACCAGCGCCAGTTCGGGTACGCTAATATATCATCTGTGTGAACAGAGCACTTATTGGGGGGAACGTGTATGGTCGGCGGTCCGTGGGAAAATCGGGTGCGCGAACTCTGGCAACAAGTGGATGCAACGAGCAATCCAGAAACCAAACTGCGGGGGTTGCGCGAGCTTGTTCTCCAGGCGCCTGAGGATCCTCGGGCGCAGTACGAATACGGGAGGGCGCTGTCGCGGACGGGGCAGGATGACCGCATGGCGGTCCAACACCTCCGCGAGGCCGTCCGGTTGGAGCCTCGCCACGCCGATGCGCGCGTGGCTCTAGGGATTATCCACCACCGACAGGATGAGCACGATCAGGCGGCAGGCATGTACGGCGCGGCGCTAGGCCTCAAGCCGAAACACACGCGCGCGTGGCTGAACCTGGGCGCGCTCGAGATGGACCGCAAGGATTACCGGGCGGCGGCGAAGGCCTATAAGAAGGCAGTGAAACTGCGACCCAAGGACGCCCGGACGCGTGGCGGGCTGGCTCGCGCGCTCCACGCGATGAAACACTACGATGACGCGATCCGGCAGTGGCGGGCTGCTCTGCGATACGATGAGGGCGATCCGGCGGCGCTGAGGGGGCACGCGAGGTCCCTCGGCTCGGCCGGCGACGAGGGCGCGCTTGACGCATACCGACTTGCGGTTGAGGCGAGCCCTGAGTCGGCTTCGCTCCGCAAGGAGTTGGCGGGCCGACTGACGGCGGCGGGCGATCCGGACGCTGGGGAGGCCACGCTGCGCGAGGGCGTCGACGCGAATCCACGCAACGCGCGCCTGTGGCAAGCACTCTCCGAACTGCTGGCACGGCAAGACCGAGACGACGACGCTATTGCCGCGCTGAAGGAAGGCCTGGTGCAGACCGCCGGGGCCGAGTCCGTGCGACTGGCGCTCGTGACTCGGCTATGCGCGAGTGGACGCGTCGACGAAGCGGGGCGGGAACTGCGCCCCGTCATCATCGCCGACCCGAAGAACGCTCGCGGGCGTCGGGTAATGGCGGCGATCCAGGCCTGCCAGGGCCACTATGAGGAATCGGCCGCCACGGCGTACGCGGCGCTCAAGCTCCAGCCGACCGTACCGTGGCCGCGGATGCTACTGATGGATGTCGCGAGTCGGCCGGACCGCCCGATGGAAGTGCCTGATAATGACGCGCGCACGCTGCCCTCGCACCGCGGCTACGCCCTGACGGTCCGGGGCATCACCCAACTCGCGCTCGACGTGCCAGAACGGGCTGGCGAGTTGCTTGAGATGGCCCTGCAGGCCGCGCCGGAGACGGCCGTTCCGCGAGTCGGGCGCGCGTTGGCCTACATCGACCGCGAGAACATGGAGGCTGCCTACGCGGAGTTGCGGACGGCCGCCATCCTGGAACCAGGAACGTTCCACGTGCAGCATCTCTTCGGCGAATCTGCATTCCACACGGGCAAGTACGAGGAGGCGGCGACGGCGTTCCAGGCGGCGCTTGCGACTGGCGAGAACGACCCGTTGTTGATCGGCCTGACGCACTTCTGCCGGGCGCGGGCATTCCGCAAACGCGGCATGGGGCGAGAGGCCATTGAGTGCTACACGGAAGCCCAGCGGCTGGTGCCAGAGCATTATCCGAGCTTCTTCGGCTGTGGGGTCGCGCTGCAGGAAGCCGGGCGACACGACGAGGCGCTGCAGCACTACGAGCGCGCGGTGTCGCTCTCGCCGCGACACGCGCCGGCGCTGACGGGACTTGCCAGTTGCTTGGAGGCTGTTGGGCGCGCGCCGGAGGCGGTGGACACGTATCGAACCGCGATCAAGGCCGACCGCCGGTACGCTCTGCCGCGGTACAACCTGGCGGTGCTGATAGAGCGCGCGGGCGACCCGAATGAGGTCGCCGCGATGCTGAGGAGCTATATGAAGCTGGCTCCCAACGCGGGGAACATCGACGATGCGAAACGCCGATTGACGCTGGCCGAGTTGCGGGCGTCGGGCGCGCTGCGGTCGCCTGAACTTCTGGAGCCACCTCCGGCTGAGGAGCCGGAAGGCGTCTTCCTTGAGACATCCGACGATGACGCTGCGTCCCAAGGGGGCGCGCGATGCCGCTCGACCCGCGCCTGCGCACGTAGCGCTCGCGCGCGGTCCTCTTCCCCGGAGGTGCGCCGCCGTAGAGGGAGAACTGGTCACCCGTGACGTCGCGCCATCACCAGCGCATCCCAACGCGCTCGCGGAAGGGACCAGCCGCCATGACCTCACGTGATATCATCCGACGCGTCCTCGACCACGACAGCCCCCCGAGAATTGGTTTCGCCTACTCGCCGTACGGCGACGAGCCGCGCATGAGTGACCTCGGTGGCGGCGGCCCCGCGGCGGATCTGGATCACGATGGCTCGCGGTGGATCGACGATCGAGGCGGGGAGTGCTGGAAAGACGAGTGGGGCTGCACCTGGCGCCGCCTGCCCGGCAAGACGAAGGGCGGCGAGGTGATCGACGCGCCGATCAAGACGTGGGACGACTTCGAGACCTACACTCCGCCGTCGCTGGATGACCCCGGCCGCTACGAGCACCTCGTGGAGTCGTTCGAGCAGCAGAAGGACCGCTACCGGTTGGGATCGCTTCCGGCCTGCTCGTTTGACACGGCGCGCTACCTGAGGCGACTTGAGAATTACCTCCTGGACTGCGCGGCCGAACCCGCCCTCGTGCGGCGGCTTAACCGAATGGTCAGCGACATCGTGCTCAGGCAGATCAGCATCTACTCCGAGGTGGGAGCCGATGGCGTGTTCTTCTGTGAGGACTGGGGAACGCAGATCCGGTTGCTCGTCAGCCCGACGATGTGGCGGGACATCTTCCGCCCCGATTTCGAGCGGATGATCTCCCACGCGCACTCGCTGGGGTTAACGGTGTGGATGCACTCATGCGGCAAGATCACCGACATCGTACCCGACCTGGTCGAGTTGGGGATGGACGTGCTGCAATTCGACCAGCCGGACCTGCACGGCATCGACACGCTCGCGGAGTTCCACGACAAGGTAACGTATTGGTGCCCCGTCGACATCCAGACGACGCTGCTGTCCGGCTCGCAGAGCATCATCCAGGAAAAAGCGCGAGAGATGGTGCGGAAGCTGGGGGCCGGCGGAGGGCTGATCGCGAAGGACTATCCGGACGAGTTCTCGATCGGCGCGGATCCGCAGTGGCAGCAGTGGGCGTACGAGGCTTTCGTCGAGGCGGGGCACTCTAGCTAGAGGCGACGGCTACTCAGAGCTGGACTTGATCTCTTCGGCGACCTTGCCCCAGATCTCCTTAGCCGCCTCGGGTGGAGGTTGGTGCAGTCCGCTCAAAGCGGTCTTCGTGTTGCGGCTGCAGTCGATCAGCGCCTGACAGCGCGGGCATGTCGTGGCGTGCTCATCGAGGCGCTTCTGCCCATTGCCGTTCAACTCGCCGTCCGCCAGAGCGGAGATCAGCGGCGCGATCGTCTGGCAGTCGAGAGCCTGGGACGTCGCGCCCATCGTGTCGAGAACGTCCTCGCCCCCGAGGTAGTCACCGTCAAACCGCGCGCCGGCGACGACGTGGCCGCCCGTCCAGATTAGCGGGTGCGTGCGCGCGAGTTCGCCGAGCACGGAGTCAGGCGCGGCGTCGACCGCGATCTCTGATGCTGTCACAAGCGGCCACCGCGCGCAAGCCGATGAGAGCCTCGCTGTATACTCCAGCACGTAGTCGACGTCGAGTCCCGCCGACCCAGCCCAGCCGTTTCCGTGGATGACGCACAGTCCGCCGCCACTATCGGCCAAGGCCTGCAAGGAGAGCGTGATCCAGCGGCGGGCCAGCTGTCGGGGATCGGCTGCGGCTCCCGCGCCGGCAAGAGCCTCTTCCGCTGTGAGAATGCGCAATTGACCGGAGTCGCGAAGCGCGTCGACATCAGGACAGACCGCGGCCATCTTCGTGGCGACTGCGTCCGGAGACTCGTTGCCGGTGATCCAGACACACGCGGTGTCGCGCGCGAGAAGCGTCGATGCGAGGGTCGCCGCCTGGCTGGAGCCCTCCGGGCCGTCCTCATCAAGCAGCAGAAGCTGGTCGCCAGGGCCGATCGCGTCAATGCTGATCGGGGCGCGGTCGGACTGGGCAATCCGAATGCCGGCTGAGACGGCGGCTGCGCGGAGGGCCTCGCGCAGATGGCCCAGGCCGCTGAAGATAGGAGTGGCGGGACGGTCCGCAAAGCCCTCGACCTCAGCCAGGTCATCAACGGATGCTGCCCGGCCCGCTTCTTGGATGGCACCGAGCTGCTTGGCGCCGGATGAGTCGACCTGGGCTTTGAGGAGCTGTTCGAGGGGCTCGCGTGTCTCGGCGTCTTGCAGGTACTCATCCAGCCACGTGGGGGGCAACAGGAGAACGCCTTGGCCCACGCACCAGCCGTACGTGCCGGCGCCTACGAGCATCTCAGTGCATCTGTGCGCCGTGAGCGAAGCGCCCTTGACGCCCGCGCGGAGAGCCTCGACGTCGGCGCACCCGCCGCCGAAGGCGAGGAGCACGTCATCGTTCTCGGCGGCAGCGCAGGCCACCATGTCACAGAGCTGCTCTCGCTGTTCGCCGAACATGCAGCAGGGCCGACTCGAGTAGTGCTCGGTCGGTAGCCCGAGTTCTTCACAGCAACGCTTGAGTTCGACCGCGAGGGTCTTACAGCCGGCTACGCCAATTTTGGCTGGCATGGAGTCTAGTTTCCGGTGTGATGATCTTCGTTGATCGCCGCCCGAGGTCTCGAATTCAACTGCAGTCGCTGATGCTTTCTTCTGGCCTCTGCAGATACTGAGACACGTTGGCTCAGACTTAATAACACCGCTGACGCCCGGTGTGTTTCCGACGAAGACGGGCCGTTCGAAGCTGAGAGGCCGCGCAGTCGGCATCGAGGCCAGGGCGCCAGCGAAGGGCATGCGCCAGGGCGGGACGAATACGCAATAGGGACACGGATTCGCGTCCAGGGATTGGATGACCTCCAGCATGTCCCGCGCTTTCTGGCCCCGTGAGGGCTGATTGGGTATAATGCAGTAGGCAACAGCTGAATCCCGGCGCCACGCGCCGGAGGAGGCCACGCGTATGGCTCTTGAAGACAAACAGATGCGTCGACGCGCAGAGCGCGAGATCGCGAAGTTCCCGCTCGACATCTCCAAGCTTCTGGTCAGGGTCAATGGGGACACCATCTTCCTTGAGGGCAGAGTCCGGGTGGATCGCAGGGGCCAGGGGAAGACGGCCGACCTCGACAAGACCTTGCGGGCGGTGGAGGAGACCTTGCGCACGCTCCACAAGATTCGCGACGTCGTCACGGCGGGCATGCAGAAGGATTACGGATAGGCCGAAGAGGCCGTCTAGTCCGAGACACGAACGGTGAGCGTCTTCTGGTGGGTGTAGAACACCATGCCAGGGCGCTCACCTTTGGGTTTTCGGACGTACTTGGCCCGCGTGTAGTCGACGGGAACGGCATCCTGATTGCGCAGCCGCGACCACGTCGCCGCGATTTTGGCCGCCTCAATGAGCGTCGTGCGGGGCGTGTCGTCAGGGCGTCCGGATGTGCGAATTAGCACGTGCGCTCCCGGCGCTCCCTGCACGTGAAGCCAAAGGTCGTCGGGCGCCGCCGTGCGGACGAGTTCGTCATTCTGCGTGTGGTTCGTCCCGTAGAGAATCGGCATGCCGTCACATGACGTGCGGGACTTGACCTTGGGCGCGGGTTTGCGTCCGCGTTCGGGGCGGTTGGTGTCCCGCTGCCTTGGGCGGAGGTATCCCTGCTCCGTCAGCTCCCGTTCGATCGCAACGAGATCATCGTACTCCTCCGCAAGCTCAACCTCGGCCTGCACGGACTCCAGATAGGCAACCTCCCGGCTCACTTTCTCAACCAGTGGCGGAACGCGTTTCAGGATTCGGTTGGCGCGCTTGTACTTATCAAACAGCCTCTGGGCCGTGCCGTGCAGGTCGCCTGGGGGATTCAGCTCCACCGTGATCGTCGGCGCGCCCTCCGCGTAGTAGTCCACGATTTCGATCTCGCTCGAGTAGCTCTCGGCGGCGTGAGGCTGGGCCAGCAGGAGTTCGCCGATCTGGCGGAGTCTCTGATCGCGTCCGGCCTTTCCCACCCTCTGGTTCAGCTTGGAGAGCCGCCGGGAGAGGTCTTTGAGTTGCGCGGACGCCGCGCCCTCTACCCTCTGACGCAATTCGCGGGATAGACGCTCGTCGTTCTCGTGCTGGAGGACGGGATCGAGCGCGGCGCCGATGTGCGGGTGCTCGGCCAGCGGCTCGTCGCAGCACGTCAGCGCGATGGGATACGCGAACCGCTTTGGCAAGTCGGTTCCCGGCGGGCGCTCGTAGATGAGCGATGGCCCGCGCGTGCTGGCCTCCAAGGCGACCTCTCCCACCAGCGCCACGAGCCTGTCGATCTGCGCGGGCTGCAGTTGTTCAATGTCGTCGGGCGCGTCACCGAAACGCGCCAGGATCTCCGCGGAGAGAACCTTGCTGATGCCCGTGCAGCTCTTCACCACCAAGTCGCGCAACGAGAGGTCCGGGTTGGCCTCAACGCGGGCGAGTAGCGCCTCGGCTGTGATCTCGCGCGGGTCGACCTTGTCGAAGTCGGGCGGAGGGACGTATGGCTCGCCCTCCATGATCTGACGGTAGCGATTCATCCGCGCCGGAACGTGCTTCGCGCAGGAGATGATGACTTCATGCTCATCGAGCAGCATGATGTTGCCGTGCTTGCCCATGATCTCCGCGATGAGCGTGCCCGTGGATTCCTTGCCGAAGCCGTCGCACTCCTCGAACTCAAGCCGAATGATTCGATCGAAGCCCGGTTGGCTGACGCCTGTCAGCCGCGCGCCCCGGAGGTGCTTGCGGAGGGCGAGGCCGAACGGCTGGGGCTGGGCCTTGTTCTTAGGGCGTGAGGCGAGGCAGACACGGCCGAATTGGGGTGATGAGGAGATGAGCAAGCTGTTCGCCGGCAAGTCGCGCCGGAAGACCAACACCATCTCATCATGGCGCTGCTGCGCGGGGTCTTGCACGCGCGCGCCAACGAAGCACATCTCTGCTTCGGCGACAGCGCGAGCCAGCATCATCGCGTCGAAGAACATACGTGACTACTCGCCCTCATCGTCTGGATTCTCGACCTTCAGAAACTTCCCTTGGCTTTGGGCGGCGATGGACCCGTCGGGAAGCGTGACTTCGGCTTCAACCTCGAAGATTCGCTTGCGGGTCGCGACGACTCGCGAACGTGCCTGGCACGGCTGCATGACCGGCACGGGCTTCTTCAGTCGCACGGTGAACTCCGCCGTCACCGCGTGGATCCCCTGTTCCCACAGATTCCGGACCATCACCTCGTCGAGGATCGTCGCGACGATTCCGCCGTGGGCGATGTTCGTCCACCCTTGATACTCCTGGGCGAGCGTGAAGTCACACGCGTACTCGTCGCCTTCGAAGCGGAACTCCAACTTCAGACCTCTGGGGTTGGCTTTCCCGCAGGCGAAACAGTAGTCATCGACCTCGAGTCTGGGGCCGGTCGGTAGGTCCATCAGACAGCCTCCATGCTAGGCCTTGCCACCAACTCCTGAGTGCGGGCGGCGCAAACGGCCAGCGGCTCGCGCAGTTGCATGCAGTTTGGGAGCGAGTTGAGGAACCGCTCGCCGTATCGACGCAGGACGACTCGGCGATCGAGAATGTACACGGCGCCGCAGTCGGTTGCGGTGCGGATGAGACGCCCGACCCCCTGCCGGAAGCCGATGATCGCGTTGGGGATGTAGAAGTCCTCGTAGCCGCTCAAGCCCATGTCCTGTACGCGTTCTTGTCGTGCCTGGACGACCGGATCGGACGGCACGGCGAAGGGGAGCTTAGCGATGACCAGGCACCGGAGCGCGTGGCCTGGGACGTCAATTCCCTCCCAGAAGCTCTTCAGCCCGAAAAGCACGGACGTTGGGTCTTCCCGAAATGTGTCGAGAATTGACGTGCGAGGCCCCGTGATATCCTGACACAAGGGGCGTAGCCCCTGGGACGTCAAGCGCGGTTCGAGGGCACTGAAGGCCTTTGTCATCGAGTCTCGAGAGGTAAAGAGACAGAGCGTACCGCCTCCAGCGGCGACCGCTGCCTGGTAGAGCGCGTTCTGCGTCGCCGCATCGAAGTCGCCCTCGCCCGGAATCGGAATGTCCTCGGGGATGCACAGTAGGAGTTGGTTGGCGAAGTCAAACGGCGATGGCACTACCAACTCAAATGTGCGGTGGCGCTCCTCGGCGAGGCCGATGCGTTGCCGGAGGTAATCGAATGAGTCCTCCACTGTCAGGGTCGCCGAGGTCAGGATGACCGATGAGGCATCGCGATAGAGGGCCTTCGCGAGCGCGGGACCGACATCCACGGGCGCTGCCCGAAGCCCCCAGCCGGGATCGCCGCCGCGCATGGTCCACGTCGATACCCAGCAGACGTATTCATCGTCTCCAATGCCCTCCACGATGATGTTGAGCGTTCCTGCGAATTCCTCGAACTGGCTGCGCATGTGTTCGATGTCGAGGAGGATGGCAACCGCCGTATCGTCGGGCTCGTCAGTCGTCGTGGTAATGGCGTTGGAGAGGATGGCCAACGCGGCCCGGACTTCGTCCGCGGCGCCCCTCACGTTCGGCAACTCGGCGGAGACTGCTTGCCAGGGCTCGTCGGTGCGCACGTTCATTGTGAGGCGGACAGAGTCGCGCTGAGCGTTGCCCCGCCGATCAGTCGGCGCGGTCTCGCAGAAATCGAGGATGGCGGCGGCAAAGTCCTCAAAGGCGTAGTCGAGCGCCGCGGTCGGTCCGGCAAGAGCGGCCTGGACGGCGACGCCGTTGGCGGGGTCGGCCGCAGGCTGAGATTCAAGCCATTCGAGTACGCGACCGTCGAGCGCCTCGGCGCCTTCGCCCGACAGCGCCCGGACCAACCGCCGCGTGGAGATGCTCGTCACCTCGCGCCCCAGTTGGTCGGTGGCGACGTCCTCAAGGTTGTGGGCCTCATCGATGATAACGTGCTCAAACTCAGGCAGGATCGGAGTGCCCGAACTGGCAAGCAACAGAGCGTGGTTCGCCACGATGACGTCGGCGTTTTGCGCGTGAGCGCGCGCGACCTCGACCGGACAAGTCTGGTAGTACGGGCAACTCCGCCCAGAGCAACTGTCGCTTCGGGCTTGCACCTGTCGGACGACGGGACGGATGCTCTCGACCATCTCCACCGCCATGCGTGACATGCTCGATATGTCGGCGATCTCAACTACGGACGACCAGGCGATCACGTGCGCCAGCGCCAGGCGATCGTCACTGAATACAGAGCCTGCGGCTCGATCCGCGGCCGCGGCCATCAAACGCGGGCACAGGTAGTTGCTCCGGCCCTTCACAACGGCGGCGCGGAATTCCATCCCGAGCGCCCGGCCCGCGAGAGGGATGTCGCGCTCGATGAGCTGGTCCTGCAGATTGCGCGTGTTCGTCGACACGACAACGGGCTTGCCTTGAGTGCGAGCGTGGACGATTGCGGGGATGAGGTAGGCAAGCGATTTCCCAGTGCCTGTTCCGGCCTCGACCAGGAGGACTTCGTCTCGCGTAAGCGCGCCGGCAACGGCCTCGGCCATCTCGATCTGCCCCGGACGGTGCTCGTACGAGTCGTGCTCCTTGGAGATCGGTCCGTCTGGCGAGAGCACGTCCCCCACAACCTCTGCCAGGTCCGATGGCGGCGGGAGCGGCTCCATGCGCCCGCGTCGGGGACGCCGGGGCAGCAGCGCGCGGAGCGCGTGCCCGGCCGACACGGGGTCGCCGGGCGGCCCAAGCAGAGCGACAGACCACGTCGGCCCGGCGACGCTTGAGATCAGACCCTTCGCCGCATCGGACAGGGCGTTGACGCGGTCGCGCAGCCGCAGCGCGACGGTCTCCCAGCGCTCCAGAAACGTGCTGGGATCGGTAACGGATGGCGGCTCTATGTGGTGCATCTCGCAGAACGTCTCAATCGAGAAACCCGGCAAGCCCGCGGCCACCAGCAGCGCCGCGCGTTGCGCGTCGCAGACGTTCTGCAAGCATCTCCGGGCGATGGGGAGAATGACGGGGTCGCTGAGGCGTGCGGTAAGCTCGTCCGCCCCATAGGTGACGATCGTCTCGGCGTGTTCGACGTACTTGAGGAGTTCCCCCATCGCACGGCGGCTCGATGGCGTGTCGGGCAGGCCGGCGTCCGCGACAAACACCTCGGTGTCCGGACACGCCGCCGTCAGGCGCCACGTTTCGCCGTCGCACTCAAGAGAGACGAATGCCCTCATGGGTTGCTCCGATAACGACAGCAGCCGCCCCCAAAGAGGCGGCTGCTGTGGAAACTAGCACGCGACGAAGTAGGTCTCGCCTTACTCTTCGTCGCCGGAACGAGGCAGGTCGAACGGACTGCCGTCGATCGCGGCGTCGACGATGTTGACTTGGGCAGCCAGCGTCGCGCGGCCCCAGTCATCCTTCTTCATCTCGTCGATGTCGACCTTACCCTCGAGGAGATCCTCGTCAATGGGACGGAGGTACTTCGCCTTGACCACGGTGAGGTGCTCGCGCCCACCACCGCGGGTGACGTAGCTCTCTTTGTTGAGCGTCCCGAAGATGACGAGCTTGGATCCCTGTTTGACGTTCTCAGCCGTCCAACGCCCCAGGTCTCCCCACACGTCGATGAGGAACAGGTCCGACACGGGCTCGCCGGTCGCCCGCAAGAACGGCCTGTTTACTTCGAAGCTGAATTCGGCTTTGATCTGCCCGGAAGCTTTACGCCTGATCGTGGCGTCCTTCGTGGCAAAACCTGTCAATGAAACGAAATTCAGATGGGGTAACACACCGCACCTCCAAGTCTCTCCACCCCGCCTCAGACCAGACAGACATAGAGAGAATAGACCTAGTCGCCCGCCGTCGGGATGGTCTATTGAACGCGATCCAGCAGCAGACTTCGTCGGCCGCCGCCGGGGAACCGGACCATTATAGCGATGCCCTATAAGGGTGTCAAGACAACACAGAAACCCGTACAGGCGCTATGTAAGGCTGTCAATCGCCACCCTCGGAATAGCCATTCCGATGCCGAATTGCCGCCTGGGAGACGGCGGGGCGTAGGCGCCCAGCCATCGCCAAACGCGCGCTGGATCTCGGGACCTAGAACTCCGCCGTGCAAATCTCGCCCATCTGCGCAACTGTGGTCTTGACTTGCTCGGAAAGCATCGCTTATACTCTGCCCCAACGGACCGTGCTGGAGTCCTGCGGCGCGGTCCGTATGTTCGCGTATACGATAGTGAGGAGATCGCTGGAAGCCGTTGGACGCACGCGGGCAGACAGCAAGACGGGGGCAACCCGCTCGATTCTTCGTGGCGACGCCGCCGCATTTGATGTTTGGGTCCGCACGCAGATGTCGTTGTTGATGGATGGGCGCCTACCGGGGGGGACTGTATTCGCAAGATGAATACACAGGTGTTCGGGGGCGGGCTTCATGCATCGATTCGACTCGACCGACCGCAACTGGCAGACCTTCGCTCTTCGCGACGAGGAACTGGTGAGACGGGCCAAGGGTGGACGGGCATCAGCGATTGACGAGCTGTTTCGCAGATACCGAAGCCTGGTTGAGAGTAAGGCCCGACTGTACTACCTCGCCGGGGCGGACCAGGAAGATGTGATCCAGGAAGGCATGATCGGCCTGTTCAAGGCCATTCGTGACTACTCCTATCAGCGAGCGCGAGCCTTCAGATCGTTCGCTGACCTGTGCGTCACTAGACAGATTATAACCGCCGTGAAAGCGGCGAGCCGTCAGAAGCATTCGGCGCTCAACAGCTACGTTTCGATGGATGCGCCGACGACGACCCGCGACCAGGATCAGTGTTTGGCCGATATCCTGGCGGAGCGGAGAGAGCCGAATCCGGAACAGGTCGTGCTTGGCCGCCAACTGTTCGAAGAAGTCAGTTGGAGAGTCACCAGCGAGTTGTCGGATCTGGAGGGTCAGGCTCTCAGGCTCTATCTGCAGGGACGCTCGTATAGCGAGATCGCGGGCAACCTTGAGTGCAACGTAAAGCAGATAGATAACGCTCTGCAGCGAGCCAAGCGCAAGATCACGAGAGACATCTGGCCTGATGTGCCGGTCGGGCGCGTTTCCCGCAGGTCCGTGGCGTCCGGAGCAATGGTCAAGCCGACGTAGCTCAGGGGTAGAGCAGCTCACTTGTAATGAGCAGGTCGTCAGTTCGAATCTGACCGTCGGCTCCAACAAAGCTGACTTAGCTGTCACGGTCGTTTCCGCGGAGACGTGCGCAAAAGGGGCAGCACTGGGCGCTCTCCCAAACCATGTTCTTGGCTTTACCGGTCGGGCCTATGGGGCTCGGCTGTGGGGAGATGAGGTGGAGGGATGCCGGAGCGGTTAATCGGGACGGACTGTAAATCCGTTGGCTAAGCCTACGGTGGTTCAAATCCACCTCCCTCCACCAGACTACAGGCCCACGTAGCTCAGTAGGTAGAGCGTGTCCTTGGTAAGGACAAGGTCACCGGTTCGAATCCGGTCGTGGGCTCCATACGAAATTGCTCGGGCTGTGGCTCATTAGGGCGTAGTCCAATTCCACCCGGCGGCTTGCGCCGGGCCCAAGTGCGAACCGGTATTCATCCCGGTTCGGCCAACGTGTTTCGGGAGGCATGTAACGATGGCGAAGGAGAAGTTTGTAAGGGACAAGCCGCACGTAAACGTTGGCACGATTGGCCACGTGGACCACGGTAAGACGACGTTGACGAGCGCGATCACTCGGACGCTTGCAGCGCTTGACGGGTCTGGTAGCCCGGCTGCGTTGGCGTTTGAGGAGATCGATAACGCTCCCGAGGAGCGCGAGCGTGGTATCACGATCGCTACGTTCCACGCGGAGTACGCGACAGCGAACCGTCACTACGCGCACGTGGACTGCCCGGGTCACGCGGACTACATCAAGAACATGATCACGGGCGCGGCGCAGATGGATGGCGCGATTCTCGTGGTAGCGGGCGACGACGGTCCGATGCTCCAGACGCGCGAGCATATCTTGCTGGCCCGTCAGGTTGGCGTCCCGGCGATCGTCGTGTTCATGAACAAGGTCGACCTGGTGGACGACGAGGAGTTGCTGGATCTGGTGGAACTCGAGGTTCGGGATCTGCTGAGCCAGTACGAATTCCCGGGCGACGATATCCCAATCATCCGCGGCTCCGCGTTCAACGCGATGGAGTCCGACGACCTGAGTGCGGACGGTCCGGCGGCGTGCATCCACGAGCTGATGGAAGCGGTGGACACCTACATCCCCGAGCCGGTTCGCGACACGGACCAGCCGTTCCTGATGCCGGTCGAGGACGTGTTCACGATCTCGGGTCGCGGCACGGTCGCGACGGGCCGCGTGGAGCGTGGGATCATCCACACGGGCGACGATGTTGAGATCGTCGGCCTGAAGGACACGCAGAATAGCGTGTGCACGGGCGTTGAGATGTTCCGCAAGATTCTCGACGAGGGTCAGGCGGGGGACAATGTTGGCCTGCTGCTTCGCGGTCTTGCTCGCGAGGACATCGAGCGTGGCCAGGTCGTCTCGGCGAAGGGCTCGATCAATCCGCACACGAAGTTCAAGGGTCAGGTCTACATTCTGAGCCAAGAAGAGGGTGGTCGTCACAAGCCTTTCTTCAACGGCTACCGGCCGCAGTTTTACTTCCGCACGACAGACGTCACGGGCGCGGTGACGTTGCCCGAGGGCACGGAGATGGCGATGCCCGGCGACAACCTGGAGATCAACGTTGAGATGATCCAGCCGATCGCGATGGAAGAGGGCGTCCGGTTCGCGATCCGCGAGGGTGGTCGCACGGTCGGCGCCGGCGTTGTCACCGAGATCCACGAGTAGAGTAATC
>CAZKUN010000172.1:0-20193 GCA_964555935.1 uncultured Armatimonadia bacterium
GTTTCTTGGCACCTCTACCGAAAACCTCCCTGCTCATATGGGCAATGCGGGGTTGGAGAGCCTCAGCTTGTGGATGACTTCCTCCACTCCGAGGAGACGCCGCAGGCCCTCGCGCGGCGCTACCGCACGACCGCCGAAGTGATTCAGCGCGTCATGGACGCAGTCAACTTCGTCCTGACGGCCGACATCGTCTCCGGGCAGACGGGCGTGGCCGCATCGCGCTCAAAGGCGACGGGGAAACGAGCGTCAGTCCCGATCGTGGCGCGCGTCTACCTCCACGATGGCGAGCCTTTCCTGCATTTTGGGGAGGACACCGGCTATGGTCTGAGGTGCGTCATCGCGCCGGAGCCCCTAGGTGAGATAGACAAAGGCGAGTCTCGGGAGCGCGCTGAGGAGTTGATCACAGTCCTGCGGCACGTGAACCAGCGTCGCAGCGTGCAGTGTCGCGTGGTGGCTGCTCTGTTTGAGAAGCAGAAGGAGTACTTTCGAACGGGCGATGAGCTCAAGCTGAGGCCGGTTAGCCAGGCGGATCTCTCGCGTGACCTCGATGAGCACCAGTCAACCGTCAGCCGGGCGGTTCGAGGGCGTTATGTCGAATGCCCCTACGGAACGCATGAATTGCAGTTCTATTGCCAGCGTAAGAAGGACGTCGTGTTGCGCCTGAGCGCGTCCAATATGAACATGAGCGACCGCGAGCTTCAGGAAGTCCTACAGGAGAGGTATGATTGCGATATCGCTCGCCGGACGGTTGCCTACCACCGCCGAGCCCACCGGAAGTAACGGCGCCTCAGTTCGACCTCGGCCTCGGCCGTCGGTCGGGTATTGGAATGGACGTTCCAGCCTCTCGCGCGACCTTCCCAAAACGCTCAAGTGGCAGGATGCGGTAGAAGATCCGCCCGAGCACTTTGTCCTCGTAGATCGCCCCGAAGTCCCGGCTGTCCTCACTGCCGTTGCGGTTATCGCCCATCACGAATAGCTCATCATCGCCCAGCTTGGCGTCCATTCGTGGCTCGAATAGCATGGCCCGGCGAATGTACGGTTCGTCCAGCAGCTCGCCGTTCAGGAATACCATCCCCCAGCCCACGACAATCTCGTCGCCCTCGGTGGCGATGACGCGCTTGACCTCGTAATCGTTATGGTCGTCATCCCAGAACGCTATCACGTCGCCATGGCGCGGTCGCTCGTTCTTGTAGGCTCCCAGGTGGATCAACATTCGGTCGCCGGGGTTCACGGTCGCCATCATCGAACCGGTTGTCACGAGGGCGACGCGAACGACGCGCGTGTGAAGGTACGCCAATGCCGCCAGCAGGGCGCCGACGGCGATGATGTCGATCGCCGGGTGCCGACGCTTGCGGGTCGCCTTCGGTGGCGCGGGGGCGTCGCCCACGTCCGTGTCGGGCGCGGCCGTGTCTTCGCGCGGGGTGCGGGGATCGCCTGGCTGTGTCACCAATAGGTCGCCCTCCACGGAGAAACAACAACGAAGCCCTCGCGATGTGCGCCCGCGACATGTTGAACTGTGTGAATCACATCACATTCGGTTACACCACGCCCCTGCCGATGAGGTGCCCGATTCCCGCGACCGCGGCGAGGCAGCCTAGCTCGCCAATCTCGGCCACGGCATCCAGCGTGTTCGCGTTCACGCCGTCAAGCAGCGCCGAGACGCGCATGGCTACCAGGTGGGGAAGCGCCCACGCGCCGACCACGGCGCAGACGGCAATAATGGGATTCAGAGTGCCGAAACCCATCGCGATGATCGGGAGCGCCAGGGCCAGATCGCGCGCGCCCGCGAGCGTCACCAGGTAGCTTCCGATGCCGGTGTCGATCGGCGCGTACGGGAACCTCCAGCACGTCCAGACGATCGATGATCGTGAGAGTCCACCGGCAAGCACCAATGCCCAGATGCGCGATTCCGGCTGAATCGCCAGCAATAACGTGTATTTCAGCATCAGCCCCACCATCCCGGCGAGGACGCCGAAACCGGTCGGCCAACGCCGAGCCGCCAGCTCCTTGAGTTGCTCGCCGTCTCGCGCCGAGAACGCCGCGCCGGCCATAACCATCATGCCACGCACGTGCGCGCCTCTGGTCAACAGCAGGCCGAGGGCGATGGCGACTCCGCAGGCCACGGCGCTGTTGGGGAGGAGGTGACGGATACCGACCTCGTGTATCCCGACGATCGCGCCGAGGCCTGCGCCGACTACGGGGAACCACACGAGGCTCGCGACCAATAGCGAGGACTCCTCGCCCTCGACTTTCGGCGTGGGGAAGTAGGTCAACAGGCGGATCGCCGTCCAGAAGCCATTCATGGGGCGCCTCGCCTAAGCAGGACCGGCTGCGGCGAAGGACGAAGGCGTCCTCGGACGTCTTGCACCACCCCGACGGCGCGCCAGGCGCGCCGGCACAGGAGGCAATGTGCCCGACTGACCTCGGTAGTGGTCACGAGGCGATTTTAGGCGACGGCCCGGCAGGTGTCAACAGCGCGGAGGATCCGTGTTCGATGGCTCGGACATAGGCTAAGGAGGCCCAGGCACCATGTACGTACCGTGCTGGAATTGTGGTCAGGACATTTGGATCGAGAATCAGACCGCGTGCCGACATTGTGGCATGCCCGCCAAGCGGTGTATCGACTGCACGAACTTCCTGGTACCGGCCCACAAGTGCAACGTGTTAGGTGTCGAGGTCAACGAGGTCGAGGCGAAGGACCCGACAACGCTATCCCAGTCGTTTCGCTGTCCCCAGTATCAGCAATCCCCCGAGGCGAATAGCGAAGCGCTACGCCGGCGCGAGGCGGGCGCGGCCCAACCCCGGAAACGCGAAGCGCCAGCCAAGACTCAGCCGAAGTCCCCACCGAAGGAGAAGCGACCTCATGTCATCGCCCACCGCGCGTGTTGTGGTGGTGCGCCCGAGAACACGCTCGCCGCGGTGAAGGCCGCCGTCGAACTCGGGATCGACGCGTTTGAGGTAGACGTACACGTGACGAAGGATGGCGTCCCGGTCGTTATCCACGATGCCACCCTCGACCGTACGACGAGCGGCGCGGGCGCCGTGCATGAGCTGGGGTTTGATCAGATTCGCGGCTTCGACGCCGGATCGTGGGTGGACCCGAAGTTCCACAACGAACGCATCCCCACGCTGCGCGAGGTCCTGCAGCACTCCGGGAAGCCGCTGGTCAACATCCACGTCAAGTGCCACGAAAACGAGTCCGACCGCGCCGAGAAAGCGATCGTCGCGGCGATCAAGGACTCGGCGAAACTCGACCGGTGCTGGATCACGCACCACACCAGGCACGGTCTGTACCGTTTCCGCGAACTCGAGAAGAAGCTCCGGCTCTGCTTCTTGCCGCGCGACGGCGGCGACGACATCGAGTACATCGACGATGCGTTCTATATGGGTTATCGCATCATCCAACCGTCGTTTCGAGCCGTCACCGAGGAGTTCGTGGAGTACGCCCGGCGCAGGAAGATGTGGATCAACGTCTTCTGGGCCGACGACGAGGACCTGATGCGCGAATTGACGGCCCTCGGGGTGAATGGTATTCTGACCAACGATCCCGCCTTACTACAGAATGTGGTTGGTGCAAAATCGCGGGCAACTTCCTCGGCAGATTCCTGATTCTGAAGAGGGTATTGCCCGCGAACGACGAATGGTCGGTTTCGGCTCCGCGAATCTAACATCAACATCGCGGGGTGCCTTGTTGTGTGCGAGCGCCCCGAGAAGCGACTGCATCGATGGTCAAGGACGATCTCCGCACCGAGATTTCAGGCGATATCGAACGTCAGATCCAGCTCCCTCTGAAGCAGGCATTCGCGATCAGCATGCGCAACGTGACCTTGCGCCTCGGCCGTGCGGCCGTGACAGGCGCGGGCGTCGTGCTGGGCATCGCATTCCTGATCTCAGTAGGGACGCAGCGCGTGATCGATCATGGCATCCAGGAGTATGACCGCCAACACGCTGGCTTTGTCGGCGGCGAAAACGCGCTTGGCGCGCAGGCTGCCGCGGAAGCAGCCCAGAGCGATGACATGAAAGCCAACTGGCTGATTGTGATGTCGCTGCTTGTCTGCGGCGTTGGGATCACCAACTCGCTTCTAATGTCCGTCACGGAGCGTTTCCGCGAGATCGGGACGATGAAGTGCTTGGGCGCGCTCGACAAGTTCATCGTGCAGCTCTTCCTCATGGAGGCCGCCGTGTTGGGTGCGCTGGGCTCTATTGTCGGCGCGTTGTTGGGATTCGTCTCCATGCTGCTGCTTGGGTGCTTCAGACACGGGTTCGACCTCCCCGCGAAGATGGACTGGGGAAACATGCTCGCATGGGTCGGCTCCGCCATCGTCCTGGGCATCGTGATCTCTCTGCTTGCGGCATTCTGGCCCGCATGGCGCGCGGCCAAGCTCCCGCCGGCCGCTGCTCTCGCGACCGAAGTGTAGGGGTCGCCCGATCGACGCTCGGTCGGATCACTACGCATTCGCCGGTCTGTGAATAACTTGGAGGATCCTGCAGATGTCGGAACAGAACGTCGACACGATCAAATGCCCGAACTGCGACTTCATGGTGGATACCACCGGCCTGGTGACCCAGTGCCCGGAGTGCAAGCACGACCTGGTGCAGGTGCTTCAGGATCTCGGGCAGATCAAGCGCAAGTCTCGCGCCGGTTTGGCCCGCGATGACTCGGCGACGACGCACGAGTTCATTGTGCGGACCAAGGGTCTGGTCAAAGAGTACGTGATGGGTGACATCTCGGTCCGCGCTCTGGACGGCGTTGACCTCGACATCCGCCGCGGCGAGTACCTCTCCATCATGGGCCCGTCGGGATCGGGCAAGTCGACCCTGTTCAACATGGTCGGCGGGCTTGACAAACCGAGCGAGGGAACGTGCTTCATCGACGAAGTCGATATGGCGCAGCTCGATGCCTTCGAGTTGGCGTGGCTCCGCTGCCGGAAGATCGGTTACATCTTCCAGTCCTTCAACCTCATTCCCGTCATGACCGCGCTTGAGAACGTGACCCTGCCAATGATCTTCGCCGGCATGGGCTCAGACGAGATGCTCGACCGCGGCCGCGAACTGCTCGAGCGGGTTGGTCTCGGCGAGCGCTACAACCATAAGCCATTCGAGTTGTCCGGTGGTCAGCAGCAGCGCGTTGCTTGCGCCCGATCGCTTGCCAACGCGCCGGCCATTCTCCTCGCTGACGAGCCGACAGGTAACCTCGACTTGCGGACCGGTCGCGAGATCATTGAGTTGCTGAAGGAACTGAACGACCTCGATCAGGTGACCATCATCTCGGCGACTCATGACCTCAAGATGATTGAGGCCTCCGATCGCGTCGTGCACATCCGAGACGGTAGCGTCGAACGCATCGACAAGCGCGAAGACATCGACATCGAAGTCGGCACGATCGACGGCGAAACGGAAGCGTAAGATAGCCTCAGCCGGCGGACGAGTTGGTCCGGGCGTCGGGCCGAAAATGGCCCGTCGCGTCGGTTCTGGTGATGCTGCATTATTGGCGCAGAAGACTACTTCGGCGGCGTGTTTACGCTGCTTACCCAGATAGCTGGAGTGAATGTCGCGGCTCACGTACCGCGAGCAGGGCGACGTGCTCAGCGAGGGCTGGTGCAATGATAGTCATTCATTCGTGTCGGGTTAGAAGCCTTGCGGCGCTGGTCGCGCCGTGGATCCTGGGGATCGTGTTTCTGGCGGCGTTCGCGCCCCAGGGGCTCGCAGCAAGGCAAACCGAGGAGGAGCACGTTCTCGCCTCGGATACCGACTACCAGACGGTTGCCGGGACCATCGACCTTGATGAGATCCAGGCGACGATCGACCGTCTCTCCGCCATCCCGAGCCGCATCACCGGGTACCCGGGGTGCGAGGATGCCGCCGAGTACGTCGAGGGCAAGTTCAACGACCTCGGCCTCGATGACGTTGGGATTGAGACATTCCCCCTCGTCGTCCCGACGGTTGTTCGTGATGAGGCGGGGAACGCCGCGACCGTCACCGTCAATGGCGAAACCACTGCCCTGCCCATCGAGCCGATGTGGCCGAATCTCGTTCGCCTGCCCAAGACCCCCCGCAATGGACTCTCTGGTCGCCTGATCTACGCGCACAAGGGTAGTCTGCGCGAGTTCAACGGACTTGACGTTACCGGCTCAATCGTTCTGCTTGATCACAACTGCGCGTCGGAGTGGTACAACGGCCCCCTCCTGGGCGCCACGGCAGTCCTGTTCATCGAGCCAGAAGAGACGATCCGTGGCGAGGCCGAGCAGAAGTTCATGAGCATGCCGGTCGACCTGCCGCGCTTCTGGGTCCCGAAAGAAGTCGCCGACCATCTGCTGGGCGTCCTGCAGTCAGAGGACCGCGTTGACGTGCGGCTCGACTGCGACATGCTGTGGAAGAAGGTCACCGCCAAGAACATCGTCGGTAAGATCACCGGCTCCGACCCCTCGCTCGCCAAAGAGACCGTCGTTCTCCAGGCCTACTACGACTCGATTTCCGTCGTCCCGACGAAGGCGCCCGGTGCCGAGAACGCCTGCAGCATTGCGTCGCTGTTCCAGATCATCAAGGCCCTGAAGGCCCACCCACCCAAGCGAACTGTCATGTTCTTGGCGACGTCCGGGCACTTCCAAGGACTCTCCGGCAGCAAGTGGTTCATCCGCAACCGCATCCGCGGCGCGCGCCAGGACAAGCGCGTTAAGCGCATGTTTGAACTGGTTGAGAACAGCCGCCGAGACCTGCAGGAGGCCGCCGAGCGCGTCTGGGAAGAAGAGCCCGAGCCGACTTACGAAGAAGAAGACGAGGGCGAAGAGGAGCGCAAGACTCCCGATCAGATCGCGACCGAGCGCCTCAAGGCCCTCAGCCGACTGCTGAAGTCGTTGCGGACGGTCGAGAAGAACAACAAGAAGCTCCGCAGCACGATCAAGAAGGCGCGCAAGGACGATGACCCCAACGAGGGCATCCAGGCCGAGCGCCAGCTCGATAAGGACGAGATCGAAGACCGACTGGAACACATCGACCGGTTCGACACGAAGCATGGCGTCATCGAGACCGCCTTCACCGATGCCGAAGCCGCGATCAAGGGCTCTCGGGACACCTCCAAAGAAGCCTCGCTGACCACCAAAGAGGTTGCTCTCGACGCCGCCAAGGACGCTGTCGACGAGGTCATGAACGCTCTCGACCTCTCTGACCAGAACATCCAGCTCTGGATCAGCGTCGACCTCTCGAGTCACAACGAGACGTTTGGCGTCTTCTACAAGGGCTACTTCTACAACTACTCCGAAGCCATCCAGTGGAAATTCAGCGACATCGGCAAGAAGTCTCGCGAGTATGGCGAGCTGATCGGTGACGCTCTCGGCGTTGACTCCGGGACGCGCCTCGTTGACGGCATCAACGCCATCCAGGGCAAGACCTGGTCTGTCTACATGGCCGGCAAGCTCGCCCTCTCGAACGAGGTTGCGACTCTCGCCGGGATCCCGGGCATCGGTTTCGCTACGGTCAACGATTCGCGGCCCCAGGTCGACACGCCGCTCGATACGCCTGAGTACGTCAACTCTGAAGCCATTTTCCGCCAGACGCAGTTCCTGGCGTGCTTGCTGTGCGACCTGATCTCGATCTCCGAACCCACGGACCTGTACGACCTTCGACTGGACGACAACTTCGTCGAGGTGAAGGGGCGTATCGTCCGCTTCAAGCCCGAGGTCTCCACGTTCCCCGATGACCCGATCGAGGGCGCCATCTCGGTGGCTCGCACGGCCTACAACTCTAAGTCGTGCATGGGCGTCCGCGCCGAGATGTTCGACATCTCAACCAATGTCGAGATGTCGGCGGAAGAGCTCCTGAAGAAGCAGTCCGGCGACCGCACGGTCGAGCGTGACATCTTCACAGAGGGCGGCCGGATCCACATCCTAGGCATGCCCAACGTCCGAGCGCGCGGCGGAGAGATCAACATCGACTCCTACGCGCTTGACCCCGACGACGGTCGCGTCGTCATGGCCCCCGACATGGGTGTCAATGGCGGTGAGAAGTACCCAACCGCGGTCGCGATGGATCAGGACATCAAGCCTGTAGCCGCCGTCCTATTCCGTTGCGAGCCGATGGCGATCTACGACATGGTCGACCAGCGCTTCTTCGAGTTGCTGCGCGAGATCTACGTCTTCGACTCCGCCACGGATGCCGCGCCGCACGAGTACGGCTACGTTCTGCCGATGAAGCCTCAGGAATTTACCTCCGCGTACGAGCCAGTCGCGGTCGTCTACGGGAGTCCCGGCACGTACGTCAAGATCGCGATGGGCGCGAGCGTCCTTGGCTTGCGCTTTATCCTCGTCAACCCGACGGATGAGAATCCCGATGGTGAGGGTTACCTCATCGAACGCCACCCATCGATGTACGCAACGCCTTACCGCGTCGCGCTCGACATGTGGCGGCTCGACGATGATCGAATAAACACTCTCGTCAAGCACGGCATCGAGAACTCCCGAATCCAATCGGCGCACGAGGAGGCCTTCGCTCACCTTAAGCAAGCGTCTCAGCACCTGCGCGCGAAGCAGTATGACCGATTCATGGTCTCCGCGCGCCAGGCCTGGAGCTTCGAATCCCGCGCCTACCCGGATACGCGCAAGACGTTTGATGACGTCATCAAGGGCGTCATCTTCTATCTGTTCTTGTTGCTTCCATTCGCATTCTTCGCCGAACGTCTGTTCCTGGCATCGCCCGAAGTCAAGTGGCAGATTGTCGGATGCTTCGGGATCTTCATGGCGGTCTTCCTGCTCCTGGCGCTCGTCCATCCGGCCTTCTCGATCAGCTTCACAGCGCCGGTTATCTTGCTCGCCTTCATCATCCTCTCGCTGAGCATCATTGTAATCAGCATCATCGTGCGCAAGTTTGAGGACCAGATGAAGGAGGTCAAGTACGAGCAGACGGGCATCCACACTGCCGACGTCGGACGCCTCAGCGCGTCCGCCGCGGCCTTTAGCCTTGGCATCAGTAACCTGCGTCGGCGCAAGACGCGGACGCTGCTGACGTGTATTACGCTCATCCTACTGACGTTCACGGTCCTGTCGTGCACGTCGGTCGTCCAGGCCATGCGCTCGAACCGGATAAAACTGCCCAAGGAAGCTCCATACGACGGGATCTTGATCCGAGACAAGACCTGGAGTCCAATCGGCGAACCGACCACCGCGATCATGCGGAACGAGTATGGCGGCGAGGTCCTGAACGCCGAAGCCGTGGCCGCGGGGACCGAGCAGCCGCGCGAGATCCCGGTCGCTCCGCGATCGTGGTACTTCGGCGCGCGAATCGGCCAGCAGTCGTTCGTGAGCGTCCACCGCGGCGACCAGGAGTACCAGGCGACCGCGATGGTCGGGCTCTCGCCCGAAGAGCGCGACGTCTGGGGCGTCGACGAGGACGGCGGGGATCGGCTCACCAAGTTCGTGAAGAGCGGACGGTGGTTTGAGCCGGACGACGAGTACGCGTGTATCGTGCCCGAGGGCATGGCCGATAAGCTGAAGCTCGACGACAGCGATGTCGGCAATGCGTTCGTCTCCGTGTTTGGCAAGGACCTGCGCGTCATTGGCATCGTGCAGTCGAGCAAGCTCAAGCGCCACAATGACCTCGACGGCGAGCCGATCACACCGGTTGACTACCTTCTGATGCAAGAGCAGCAGGCGCAACAGCAGGCCTCCGGCGGCGAGCGCTCCGAGGACGAGTTGCGGGAGTACATTCACCTTGCGCCCGACGCAGTGCTGCTCGTTCCGTACCGATTCGCCATTAACGTCGGTGGCTCGCTCCGTTCGGTAACGATCGGCTTTGAGGGGCTTGAGCACGAAGAGATCATCAACCGCGTCGATAACCTGATGGAGCGCATTGAACTCAACATCTATGCTGGCGTCGGCGGCGAGACATACCTCTGCAGCTCGGTCCAGTCGACCAGCTTCAGCGGTGCCGGCGACCTGATTATTCCGATCCTGATTGCCGCCTGCATCGTTCTCAACACGATGCTCGGCAGCGTGTACGAGCGGACGAAGGAAATCGGCATCTACAGTGCGCTTGGGCTCGCGCCGATACACATTGCCTCGCTGTTCGTCGCCGAGGCCTGCGTGTACGCCATCCTTGGCGCGATCGCGGGCTATCTGTTCGGACAGTCTTTGTCGAAGATCCTGTATGACTTCGGCTTGCTGCAGGGGCTCAACCTCAACTACTCATCGCTCTCCGCTGTGATGAGCACTCTCATCATCATGGTGACCGTGTTGCTGTCGGTCATCTACCCGGCGAAGAAGGCGTCTGAGATTGCGGTCCCGGGCATCGAGCGTCGCTGGCGGCTGCCGGATCCAGTCGATGACAAACTCGACATGATCCTGCCCTTCACCGTTACCGGCGACCAGGCGATGGGGGTCAACATGTTCCTCAAGGAGTTCCTCGAGGCGCATGCCGACTACTCGCTTGGACATTTCTCAACCGGTGACATAAAGCTCGAGTCGGTGACGTCTGAAGGCGGCGAGGGCTTCGACCTCAATCTCATGGTCTGGCTCGCGCCATACGACCTGGGCGTGTCCGAGCGCCTGTCGCTCCTGACGGTGCCGGATCCTGAAGAGGACGAGGTCTTCCAGATCCGCGCAGTTATCGCCCGTGAAAGCGGAGACGAGTCATCTTGGATCCGCGTCACGCGCAACTTCGTTAACATGCTGCGCAAACAGTACCTGCTGTGGCGTACGTTCCCGGCCGGCTTGAAGGGACAGTACGGGCAGCGTGGCCGTGACTTCGTTGACGGGAAAGTTACCGAGGATGCCGCGGGCGGCGAGTAGTATCGACACCGGGCGTCCGTTGACTGACGACACCAGGCAGGGGTCAACTAATGGCAGACAAGAAGCACGTCGACGACGAGCTTGAGCTTTACCGAGGGCTGATGGATGAGCCCACCGAATTCGAAGAAGGATTCGGGGGGATCACCATCATCGGCGCGCTGTTCATCGGGTTCGTGATGCTCCCGGGCGCGATCTACCTTGGTTTGGTCGCGGGAGCATCAATGGGCCCCGCGGCGGAGTGGACGACGATCATCCTTTTCACGGAGATCGCTCGTCGCTCGTTCATGACGCTAAGCCGGCAGCAGGTCTACATACTTTTCTATGTGGCGGCGGCGCTCGCGAGCGCATCAGGAGGCTTGCACCTCGCTGGTGGCGTCTTTGCCGGCAAGATCTGGGACGCTTACTTCATCGGCTCTCCCGCCGCTCGCGGCCTGGGCATCGCCGACCAGATCCCGAACTGGGTCTGTCCTGCGGCGGACTCGCCTGCCCTGCTCAAGCGCACGTTCTTCCACCAAGACTGGCTCCTGCCGGTCAGTATCCTGCTCCTGGGACAGATCCTGGGCCGCATGAACTGGTTCGGCCTGGGCTACGTGCTCTTCCGCGTCACATCTGACATCGAACGCCTCCCCTTCCCGTTCGCCGCCATCCAGGCCCAAGGCGCGACGGCGCTCGCTGAAAGCACGACCAAGAGCGAGACCTGGCGCTGGCGGATGTTCTCCATCGGGTCGATGATGGGATTGGTCTTCGGCGTGTTCTACCTTGGCATACCGACGCTAACTGGCGCCGTGCTCAACAAGCCGCTCCAGCTCATCCCAATCCCGTTCGTCGATCTCACCCGCAACACGCAGCGCTTCCTGCCCGCCACGCCGACCGGATTTGTGTGTGACCTTGGGCCGGTGCTGGCTGGTTTCGTCGTCCCCTTCTGGGCTGTTGTCGGCGCGTTCCTGCAGGCGTGCGTGACTCTTGTGCTCTGCCCCACGCTGTTCAAGATGAACATCCTCCAGCACTGGCGTCCGGGCATGGATACCATCGAGACCTCGTTCGCCAACTCGATCGACTTCTTCTTCAGCATCGGCATCGGCGTGTCGTTTGCCGTCGCGGTCGTCGGCATGTTCACGGTCACGCAGGCACTCATTGCGAAGAAACGCGATCAGCACGCGGCCACCGAGGCTTCTGAACCGAGGTGGACGCCGCCTCCGGGCCGTGGAGACGTGCCCATATCGGTGTGCCTAGGCATGTGGATCGTCTCAACCATCGGCTACGTCGCGCTGTGCGCCGTTATGATCCCGAAGTTCCCCATCATCTTCGTCGTCTTCTTCGGGTTCATCTTCACGCCTCTGAACTCGTACATCGACGCTCGCATGCTCGGGCTGACGGGGCAGTGGGCCGGCCTCCCGATGGTGAAGGAGGGGACGATCATCCTCTCCGGCTACAAGGGTGTCGACATCTGGTTCGCGCCTATCCCGAACTTCGACCACGGCGGACAGGCCATGAAGTTCCGCGTCGTTGAACTCACCGGGACCAGAATCACCGGCCTGATAAAGGCCGAGTTGTTGATCCTGCCGATCTCAGTCTTCTGCAGCTTGCTGTTCTGGCAGTTCATCTGGCGGCTCGCGCCGATCCCATCTGTCAATTACCCGTACGCCCAGAAGATGTGGCATCTGTCGGCGCTGCAGCGTGGTCTTTGGATGACGGCCACGTTCTCGGAGAACAATCTCTTCTCGCGCGCCTTCTACTGGCCCTACGTCTTCGGAGGGTTCGGGTTTGGGATCGTCACATACACGGCCCTGTCGGCTCTCAGATTGCCCACTCTCCTCGTCTACGGAATCATGCGAGGGCTAGGCCAATTGCCACACGGTCTCTTCCCGGAGATGGTCGGAGCGCTACTCAGTCGCTTCTACTTCGAGAAGAAATACGGGCGCAAGCGCTGGAAGCAGCAGGCCGCCGTGCTCAATGCCGGCTACGCGTGTGGCATGGGTCTCATTGGCATGGGAACTGTCGCCATCGCGCTGATCGCAAAGTCCGTGTCGCAGTTGCCATACTGATTGCGGATGGGCTTGCATAGTAGACCATCGTGTCCCGCCCTTTCTGGGCTCAAACTGGGCGGGACACGTGCGTGTCTGTTGCCTGTTGCGAGGTGCATTTCGCAGCGGCTGCAGGAAGAAAACTGGCCATCGGAACCCTGGCCCCGATTCGACGTTTAACTAGAAGACGTGAGGGATATCATAGCACCGCAGGGCTCGCGAGCGGACATCTGTCTCAGCCCCTATTACGTCTTTGAATTCCCGCGCAATACTCAGTCTTAAGCCACGGAGGGAAACAGTCAGATGACCGCCAAGAGCATCACGCACAAATCCACGAGGGGCTTCACCCTCATTGAATTGCTTGTTGTAATCGCCATCATCGCCATCCTCGCCTCGATCCTATTCCCCGTCTTCTCACGTGCCCGCGCCAAGGCGCGCGCTGCGAAGTGTCTGTCGAACATGAAGCAGCTTTCGCTTGCCATGATAATGTATGCCGACGACTACGACGAGTTGCTACCTCAGGCAACGCCGAACTGGACGCCCGCGCCGACTGACTATAACTTGCCGACGTGGGATCAGGCGATTATGCCTTACACGCGCAACGAGGAGATGCTCATCTGCCCGGACAACAAGGGCGGTTGCGCCGCGGATAGCGGCAGTGGCTGTGGGCAGCAGAAGCGAGGCTACGCTCAGACGAAGTACACCACGCTCGATATCGGGAACAACATCTGGTGCAACTTCATGGGCTACTACCCGGACTCTTCCAGGACCGTCCTCCTCGTCGAGAAGGGCGAATATGGCCCGAGCCACGCGGCTGATGCTTCCTGCGAGAAGTTCACTCAGGCCGGCGCCAGCAGCGACTACGAGCCGGATGGCACCGTGAGGCTGCGGCACAACGACGGGAATAACTTCGCCTACGCGGACGGCCATGCCAAGTTCAACAGCAAAGGCAGCGGCCCGTTCGCGGAGAGCGACACGGCTACCGGGCGCACGGGTTACTGCGAGGACGGCGGCGACTGGCCGGGCAGCTAGAGCCTCGCGCCTGACCAACATCTGAATGTCGAAACTGGGGGACGGCCCAACGCGGGTCGTCCCCCTTGTATTTCTGGTTGGACCAAGAGAATGGAGGAGGCCCATGTCCCATTGGGAGAGGCAGAAAAGGGGTTTCACCTTGCTGGAGCTGCTCATCGTCATCGCCATCATTGCCGTCCTCGCCGCGATCATGTACCCCGTGTTCGCGGCCGCGCGAGCCAAGGCGCGGCAGGTACAGTGCGTGAGCAACGTGACCCAGATTGGCATCGCGCTCAAGCTCTACGCAGACGATCACAGCGGGTACCTTCCGTCGTTTAGTCAGAGCCACCCGTCCTTCGTAAACGGTCTCACTGATGCTGAGAAGCAAACCGCGCTCCCGGGCGTCGTAACGTGGGACGTGAGCATCCAAGATTACCTCAAGTCCACCGACGTGCTCCGGTGTCCCGACAGCCCCTTCAGCCGCAGTAGCCGGTCCGTGGCTATTGCCGCATACGTCCAGCGCCATGAGATCATCGGCGGGACGCTCTACTTCCTGGGCGAGCGGCTTGGGGCGATCCCGTACCACAGCCACGTTGTGCTGCTCTTTGAGAAGGGCGCCAACCCTCCCGGCGCTTGGGGCGACGCGATGGGCGAGAACGTCTGGCAGTCCCACGGCTCTTCAGCCGATGTGGGCTATAAGACGGACGACTTTCATAGCGGGGGCAAGAACATCTGCTTCCTCGACGGCCACGCGAAGCGCTTCAAACTCGGCACCGGGCCGTTCGCCAACCAGCCGGGCGGGCCTGCGCCTCCTGGGAGTGTCAGCGCGGAGCCAGGGCAGTGTTACTGGCCGGCGAAGAAGAGCCGCGGCGGCGACTGGCCCGACCCCTCGTAGCCGCGCACGCGTCTCGTGCATCCACGCGAAGCCCCTCCACCAAGCCACGCCCGGCGAAGGGACTTCGCCGTGTTTCCCCGAAACGCACGAGACGCACGCGATTCGATGCGCTCTGGTAGCCAATGACTCCTGTCGCCCTCTGGGTACTGATCGGCCTAGTTGCCATCACGTCCACGCTCGCTCTGCTTGTTGTCTGGCGGAGGACCTCAGCCCTGTCAGTCGGCCGGCGCTCGGGGCTTGTGGCGCTCAGGGCGGCGGCGCTGGTCGCGCTCGTCCTGATGCTCGTGGATCCCTTTGCCACGCGTGAGTCAATGCGCGTGCGTGCGCCACGGGCTGTGCTACTGGCCGATCGGTCCGGGTCGATGAGCGTGAAGGATGCCCCGAATGCTTCCTCCCGAGCCGCGTGGAGCGCGCAGCTAGTGGGGCCCGCCGGCGCGCTGACGCAGGCCCTCGGCGAGGCAGATGTCTCGTGCTTTGTCTTCGCCGACGGCGTGCAGCCCCATGCCCTCCCACTGCCGGAGGCGGCTGATGGCCTCGCCACCGACATCGGCGGAGCCCTGCAGGCCGCTCTGAAGTCGAGCGCCGCCGGCCCTCCCGACGCGATCGTACTCCTCTCAGATGGCCGCGCCAACCGTGGCCTCGAGCGCGAGGCCATGCTTCGGCAGGTTGCGTCCGGACGAAGCCCGGTCTTCTGCATCGGTGTGGGCGATGAGGCCCGCCCTCCGGATGCGTGGATTGCCGGCGTGTCGGTGCCGAGATCCGTCCGGGCCGGGACGGCAGTCGATGTTGAGGTCTCGATTGGGGTTAGGGGCATCCAAGGACAAACGATTGCAGCCACGCTATCAGGCGCCGGCGAGCCGCTGACGAAGTCGGTGACCGCGAGCGGCACCGGTCGCGAGAGCGTTCGGTTCCGGCTCACGCCGCGCGAGCCGGGGCTTCAGCGCCTCATGGTCCGCATCTCCGAGACCCCTGGCGAGTGGACCGGCGCCAACAACTCCCGCACTGTCTATCTGCATGTCACCCCCGGTGAATCACGGTTGCTCGTGGTCGCGGGCCAGCCGAGCTTGGAGCTGAAGTTCGCGCGCCGCGTGCTAGACCGCATGTCGGATCTGGACGCCACCTATCTGGTCCGCGTCGCGTCCGGCGTCTTCCGCACGCCGTCGGGCAAGCCGCAAGGACTCCCACTCGGCGACGCCCTCCGCCGATACGACGCCGTGCTTCTCCTCAACGTTCCCTCCCGCGCGCTGACGTCCGCTCAGATGCAAGCGCTGGCGAGCTTTGCCGAGGAGCGCGGAGGAGGCCTGGGGGCTTGTGGCGGCGCCCAGGCGTTCGCGTCGGGCGGGTACGGCGGGTCCCTTCTCGAAGCCGCCTTGGCGGTCACCTCCGGCGGGGCGACCGCCTACGCGGAGTTACCGGTTAAGGCTACCCCCAAGGCCGGCGTCACGCTGGTGCCGCCTGCATCCGACATCGAACGCAACGGCGACTTTCCAGGTTGGGCGCGTCTGCCTTTGCTTGACGGGCTGAATGAAGTTGCTTCGATCAGGGCCGGCGCCGCCGCGCCGCTCGTGACGGGCTCGGGCGCTCCGCTGATGGTCGTGCAGCGCTACGGGATGGGGAGATCGCTCTGTTTGCTGACTGACGCCACGCACCGGTGGGTCCTGGGACGCGAGGCTACTGACGAGTCCACCGCCGGTCACGCAGCATTCTGGAGTGGCGTGGTGGCCTGGTTGACCACGCCCCCGAACCGCGCTCCGGTCGCGCTCGAGACTGACCGCGACGTCTACGAAGCGGGCGATGTAGCCCGCGTTGTGGTGTACGTCAGCGACGACGGATTCCGCCCGGTCTCGGGCGCTACCGTCACGGTCGCGGATGGGGGCGTCGCTCTGTCTCTGGCCGAGAGCGCCGGCGCGCCAGGGCGCTATGAGGGCGGGGTTGCGATGGACGAAGCCGGAACGAGGTCCCTCGTCGCGCGGGCAGCTGTGCGGGGGGCTGACGTGGGGTCTGACAGTCGCGAGGTGGCAGTGACGCCCCCTCGGCGCGAGCTGGCGGACCCGGCGCAGGACGTTCTCTTCCTGAGAGCGCTTGCTGAGGCATCGGGCGGGGCGTACATCCCCGCTGACCAAGTGGACCGTCTTCCGGAGGTCATTCATCTCACGCCGTCAGAGCGCACGTCCGTCCAGCGCATCGCTTGGGGGCGAAGCGTTCCGTTGCTGATCGCGCTGCTCGCCATCGCGTGCGTCGATTGGTTCCTGAGACGTTGGTGGGGGATTGGCTGAGCGCGCGTGGCGCGACGGGGAGATGGCAAACGAGGCGCCCCTTCTCAGGAGCGCCTCGTTAACCGTTTCGCAGGTTGCTTGTCTCGATGGTGGATTATCGCCCCGGAGGGGGCGTTCCGTCATTGACGCGGCCGCCGCCGGGAGCGCCGGGCGCCCCGCCACCGCCACCGCGGTTCATCATCTGCTGCATCATCTGCTGCATGCCCTCCACCTCTAGCTTGGCCTGGCCCTCTTCCTCAAGCGTGTCGGCGTTGAACTTGAAGAGGGTGCCCATGTAGACGACATAGACGCTCTCCCCGCTTACAGCGATGGCCGCCGATCCGCCGCGCATCATGCCCATCATGCGTCCCATCATGCCGCTTCCGCCGCCTCCGCCAGGGCCGCCGCCGCCGCGCCCGCCTCCGCCGCCCTGGAAACCGCCCGGCTGGGCCTGGGCGTAGACAGCCACCGTCGTAATTATAAGACCGAGCACGACAACGATTCCTACCACGGCAAACATTGTCTTCTTGCGCATCCCGAGTCTCCTCTCTGTACCTAAGCGATCCTCTCTTAGACGACCATCCGACGCGATCTCCTCAGTTCATCTTGTCGCCGTCTGACGAGGCGTCACGGGATCTTCGCGTCGTCGATGTCCGTGAGCGCGTCGTACTCCACAATCGTCTCCATCGCTTGGCTCTCAGTGATGATGCGGGCCTCTTCCACCGCGGCCAGCGCGTTGAGTCCAGCCGCGACGACCATTCCGCAGCGGCCGAGTCCAACGGGGGCCTCGGTCAGCGGCTGGGACGGTCCGCCGATGGCGAGAACGCCGTGGACGCCCCATCGGGCCGCGCGGTCGATGAGTTCCGTCACATGCTCTCGCGCGACCGCCGGGAACTCGCGGAAGCCCGCGCCGATGATCCCGGCGCCTCGCGCAACCGCGGGCCCAACGGATGTGCGCCGGCTCCTGATGAAGATCTCAAGCGGATCGAGGGACGTGGCGCCGTAGTTGACGAGGTCAACGAACCGCGTCGGCTCGTAGCTCTCGACGGCCAGCAGGCCACCGAATGTCGAGCGGACGGGAATGCCCTGGCTGTAGAGGATACCGTTGATCGTGACGCTGCAGACCGTCCCGAAGCCCACCATACCCTCGGGTATTGCGTGGTTGCCCGTGCGCTCGCCGGGCGCGAGCACCAACAGGCGCCTCGACGTGCAGAAGCGTGAGGCAATGGCCGAGCGCATGACGCTGAGCGCTCGTTGTGCGTCCTTGGCCGGGACGTGCGAGATGTTGATCACGAGCGAGCCGTGCCCCGTCGCCACGTCGAAGTCCATCATGTACGCCAAGGCCTCAAGTCGCGCGAAGACGAGGCCTACCTTGTCGCTGACATGGGCTTGGGCGACCTCCCGCGATCCGGCATCGGTGATGCGCCGGCCGGATCGGCCCAGGCTCTCCGTGTAGCCGGTCTGGTCGAGTTGCTCGAGGTGATAGCGTACGGCGCGTTCGGTAAGCTCGACGCCGTAGGCCTCAAGGGCCTCCGCGATCGCGCCAGCCCCCATTGTTCCGTCCGCGCTGTCGAGTACTCTCAGAATGGCGAGTGATTTCCGGCCGATTTCCGGCAGATGACCCACCTCCAAGCGGGGTTAGCACCGCATGAATTGCCGACGCACTGCATTATACCCCCCTATATGGCGGATATCAACCCTATGTGGGATACACGATCCGCAGTCTTTTGCCGGTGAATGTGAGTTGAAACCGGAAGCGAACGGCGCTAACATGAGCCCGTCGATCGTCATGCCGTACCGAAATACCGAAATCTACCAAAGGGAGTTGGCCGCGATGCTACGACAAGCGTGCTCCTCAACCACGGTTAGGACGTGTGTAGTCGTTTCTCTGCTGTTTGTTGTCTTCGCCGGGCAAGTCCACGCCCAGGACGATGCCGTCGGACCGAGCGCTATTGACACGCTATGGGTGCTCCTGGCAGCGTTCTTGGTCTTCTTCATGCAGGCGGGCTTCGCATTCGTCGAGGCCGGCTTCACTCAGGCCAAGAACGCCGCCAACATCATCATGAAGAACCTCTTCGATTTCTCGGCCGGTTCGATCATGTTTGGGATCGTCGGCTTCGCCCTGATGTTCGGCGCTGGAAATGCATTCTTCGGGACGACTGGTTTCTTCCTCAACGACGGCGGCGATCCCAACGCAACATTCGCCGGCCTTGAGTGGGCGAATGTCCCGCTGATGGCCAAGTTTCTGTTCCAGCTCGTCTTCGCTGCGACAGCGGCGACCATCGTGTCCGGCGCGATGGCAGAACGGACGAAGTTCAAGTCCTACATCGTCTACAGCATCTTCATCACGGCCCTCATCTACCCGATCGCGGGTCACTGGATCTGGGGCGGCGGATGGTTGGCCGAATTAGGTATGTGGGACTTCGCGGGCTCGACGGTTGTCCACTCGTGCGGCGGCTGGCTCGCGCTAGTCGGCGCGTGGGTGCTTGGCCCTCGTCTCGGGAAGTACGGCAAGGACGGTCGGACCACGGCTATCCCTGGGCACAACCTGACGATGGCGGCTCTGGGCACGTTCATCCTCTGGCTTGGCTGGTTCGGGTTTAACCCCGGCAGCACGATGGCGGCCGACCCCGGCGCCATCTCGCACATCGCCGTGACCACCAACACCGCCGCCGCGGCAGGCCTCATCTGCGCGATGGTCCTGAGCTGGATCAGTTACGGCAAGCCCGACCCAGGCCTCAGCATGAACGGCGCGCTGGCCGGGCTCGTGGGCATCACCGCCGGATGCGCCTTCGTATCTCCAATGTCCGCCGCGATTATCGGCGCTGTGAGCGGCCTCGTGATGGTGGGTTCGGTTCGTTTCTTCGATAAGATCCGCATCGACGACCCCGTCGGCGCCATTTCTGTCCACGGCGTGTGCGGCGCCCTTGGCACGATTGCCGTTGGCTTCTTCGCTCAGGAGGCGATCGCGCCCGGGACCACCGGCAACGGCCTGCTCTTTGGCGGAGGATTTGGTCTGCTCGTCGCCCAGGTGATCGGCGTGGTCGCCGTGATGGCCTGGTGCGGCATTACGGGCCTTGTCCTATTCGGCGGCATCAAGCTCATCATGGGCCTGCGCGTCACCGCAGAGGAGGAGATTGAGGGTTTGGACGTCACCGAGCACGGTTCCCCGGCATACGCCGACGCCTTCCTGCCGGCGCCGAGCAACGGCGCTCCGGCCGCCGCGATGA
>CAZKUN010000173.1:0-20095 GCA_964555935.1 uncultured Armatimonadia bacterium
GCCCGTGCGTGTGGGTGGCGTTTGGCGCGAAAAACGTGGAGATACGTGCAGGCACCAAAGAGAATTCGGCAGCACTGGCGCGCGCGGCGTGGCAACCGCCGACGGAGCCTGTCGAGCTGCTGGTGCGCCGCCGGCTGGGGCTCGTCTCGATCGTTCTGGGCGAGGAGGAGGTCCTGCGGGCGCCGGTCGAGGTGGACTTCGGCGGACTGGTGGCGGCGAAGACCGGACTGGTGCCGCTGGTCGACCCCTATTGCCAGGAGGTCGCGGAGCCGGTCCTGTTCGACGATTTCATGCGCGAGCCGGACGATCCCACCGAATGGACGAACGTCGGCGGGCAGTGGACGAGCGTAGGCGTCGGCGATGAGAAGCACTCGATCAACGGCTTCTTCCTCCGCGGCGAGAGCAGCGAGACAGGTGTAACGGCGATTGGGAACTGGTTCTGGGACGATTACGCGGTCAGCGTGGCCGCGCATCCCGAGAGCGCAACGGCCTGCGGTTTGGCCGCGCTGAGACAGGAGAACGGCGACCTGATTGCCTTCGTCGCGGACGTGGCGCCGAAGACATGGCCCACGCTGCGACTGGTGCGGGTCACCGACGGTCGGGAGACGGTTCTGGCGGAGCGCACGGGCTGCCTGACGTCGGGCCAGTGGTATCGGCTGGCGCTGCGGGCCTCCAATGGCAAGCTCGAGGCCCTCGTGGACGGCGAGGTGAGGGTGGCGTGCGCGAACCCGGAGGTGCGCGGCGGCGGGATCGGTCTCATCGTGAAGGGCGGCGCGACGCGGTTCGACGATGTGGTAGTGCAGCCTGCCGCGGAGCCGCTGCGCTCGCCGCGCGGCGAGGGCACGCCGGCGCCAGACGTGCCGCCCTACATCGGGGCGGAAGACCACATCACGTGGGCCAATCCGGCCGCTCCCTGGTTGGCGAGTGCCGCGCGGCCGTCGCTTCTGTGGCATCAGGGCGACTTCCCGGGCGATGTGTCGGTGTCGCTCGCGTTGACGCCGGAGGCCGAGCCAGCCTTCCGGCGGCTGATCCTAGCGCCCTCCAATACCTCGGACGACAGCGTGTGGCTGTCGGTGACGGTGCGAACCGCCCCCGAAACGGCCGCGGCATCTCTGGAAGTGACCCGCGCTGGAGAGAAGACGGTCGAGAAGGAAGCGGCCCTTGGCGGTGGACAGACCCTCCGGCTCGCGCGCGCGGCGGACGTCGTGCGGGTGCTGTGGGGAGACGACGTTATCTACGAGACCCCGAGCGAGGGGGCTCTGCGGCGAGTGGCATTGGAAGTCGACGGGCCACCCGTGCCGATCCAGAGCCTTCAGGTCGCATCGCCCGGCAATAGCGGCTACGCGTTCGGCGCCGCGCCGACGGATTGGTGGTCCTCGTCAGGCACGTGGGAGGTCGCGGCCCGCTGGGCATGCGACAGCCGGTGGTCATTCTTCGCGGGTTGGGGTGAGGACGACGCGGCCGTGTGGAGCAAGCGCCCGGTTGAGGGTGACGTGACGGTTGACTACTACGTCGGCGTGAAGATGGACGCTCCAGGCGGCTCGGAAGTGGAGCGCTGTCGGGACCTGAACACGGTGCTGTGCGGCAACAGGGGGAACGCGCGCAGCGGCTACAGCTTCATCCTGGGCGGCGAGGGCGGCGTCAAGACGCAGCTCCTCCGCGAAGGCGTCGTGGTTGCGGAGTCAGACAGCATCCGAGTGCCGCCCGGATTTGGCGTCCACCAGGAGTGGTTCCACATCCGCGCGGCCCGTATCGGCAACCGAGTCGAGCTAGACCTGGAGGGTCGGCCCGTCTTCCGCTGGGAGGACCCCGATCCGCTTCCAGGCGGCTACGTCGGCCTGTGGACGCACAACAGCGGCGTGCTCATCTCCCGCGTGGACATCTATCGCTGACACGCAGCCAGGCGGATGGTGACCGTTCGGTCTTGTGTGGGGACCCGAATCAAGGAGGCGAGTGAACGTGCGTGGCACCAAAAGAAGCAGGCCATGGACCGTGGGTGTCGGAGCGCATCTCGCCTCCGTGCTGATTTGCTGGCAAGCGTGCGTTCAGGCGGGGGCAATCGAGGGCGCGGAGGGGTTCGGCGCGGCCAGCAACGGCGGGACCGGTGGGCGGATCATCGAGGTGACGACCCTTGCGGATGAGGGCGCCGGTAGCCTCCGTGCGGCGCTGGCGACCGAGGGGCCGCGCATCGTCAAGTTCAACACCGCCGGTACGATCGAGACATCCAGTCCTCTCGTGATCGAGCATCCCTACGTCACCGTGGCCGGCGAGAGCGCCCCGTCTCCGGGCATCACGATCCTCGGCCGGGGGATCAACATCCTCGACCCGGCCCACGATGTCGTGCTACGACAGTTGCGTATCAGAGTCACTCACGGCGGCTCCAGTGGAGACGGTATTCTCCTGTGGGGGCGAGATGGGAATACCGTCGCCAACGTGCTTGTGGATCACTGCTCCATCAGTTGGGCCACAGACGAGAACGTCAACACGTGGGGCAGCGTCAGGGATGTGACGTTCCAATGGTGCATTATCGCCGAAGGCCGGGCGGAGAGCGGCGACCACGAGAAAGGCCCTCATAGCATGGGGTGGCTTAGCGGGCTGGGCTCGGACCGGGTCACGATCCACCACAACCTGTTCGCCCACAACTCCGACCGCAACCCGCGCATCGCCGGGGGCCTGTATGACGTCGTGAACAACGTTGCCTACAATTGGCTCAACAACAACTGCAGCAAGGTGGGCGGCGGGGCCCACGCCAACTTCATAGGCAACGTCTACATCGACGGGCCTCAAAGCGCCGGCCATAAGGGCGTCATCCTGGTGGAGGAGCCCGACACGGGCACAAAGGTCTACGCAGCGGACAATGTCGGCGGGCCCGACGCCGGTGAGGATGCTTGGGCGGTGACCACATGGTACGAGCCGAAGGATGGGGGCGGCTGGATCCACCATCAACCCGCTCCCGACGTCTTCCGCGCGGCGGAACGGTTCGTTACGGAGGGCGTCACGTTCACGCCGACGGACGAGCTGGTGGAGGAAGTCCTAACCGAGGCGGGGGCTCAGCCACGGGACGCGATCGACCGGCGGGTCGTGGATGAGGTCCGCGCGCGCGAGGGACGGATAGGGGCGGGAGTGTCCACGGACTAGCGCTGATGCCCCCTACGACGGCAGACGGACGCAGGCAAGAATGCCTGCGCCACGAGGCGGCGGTGGGTCTACCCGTAGGGCTGTGGTTGGAGATCAATCCTGGGCTCCTCAAGTCCGTCGGTGAGGGCGCTGCGCTCGAAGAATTCGCGGATGCCGGAGAAAATGCCCACCGCGGCCATGTGACGGAACTGGGCTGTCTTCAGCGCGGCCTCCTCGTCGGGATGGCTGAGGTAGCAGCACTCGACCAAGACTCGCGGGCAGTCGGTATCGCGAAGGACGTAGAACGGCCGCCAGGAGACATATCGGAACTCAGTCCCGAGCGCCGCGCAGAGGTTTTCGTGGATGATCTTGGCGGGCGTGATGCTCATCGGCGTCCAGTAGAACGTCTCTGTCCCGCGAGCGGCCCTCGGATTCCCTGACCCCGTGTGATTGTTGTGCACGCTGACGAAGAAATCGACTTGCGCTCGCTTTGTTAGCTTGCGTCGCGGGTCGAGGTCCGCGCTCTGGGGGTCGCCCTTGCTGCCGAAGCCGACGTCGGTTTCGCGGGTCATGTAGACGCCCGCGCCGGACATCTCAAGCATCTGCTTCAGCCGAATAGCGATGTCGAGGTTCGCGTCCTTCTCGATCAGGCCCGTCGGGCCGCCGGCCCCCGACCAGATGCCGCCATGCCCCGGATCCACGCCGATCAGCTTGCCCTGGAGGCTCGTCGTGTCGAAGGGCGCGCGCACGTCTATGAGGAGCGAGCCGTTGGCGTCGTATTGGGGCACGTAACCGGTCTGCTGTCGCTGGGGCAGGTGGAAGGTGATTTCGGTCGTGTTGGTGGTTGCCTGGACGGGCTCTATCGCGAGAATCGATTCCGTGCCCTCGAGCTGGCGAACGCCGTAGTTGGCCATCCGACAGTTGTATAGCTCCACCACCAAGGCCGCCGGACGCAGGCGTTGCGTGATCCGATACGCGACGGGGGCAGTGAGGCTGAAGGTGATCCGAGTGCCCTTTTCATGGGCCCTGGCCGATATGTTGCCGAGGCGGGCCTGAGAGTACATCGTTCCGGCGGGAAGCAGCTCCACGACAGAGGAGCTTACGTATGCTTGCTGGCGGTCGCCCAGGGCCACGCGGTACCAGTCGCCCTCGCGCGCGACAACGCCGAGCTTGATCCCCTTTGGAAGGACCGTTACGCGGTTGTACTCGCGCGATGGGCCGGTGCGAATGGCGGCATTGTCGACCGAGATTTTGACGACTTTCTGGTCTTGCGCGGCGCATGGAGAACTGCCAAGGAGCAAGGACACGAGTGCGTAGCAGAGCATCGAGTGGTCCTCCGGTCGGTTGTATACAGGCCGCCCAGGTGCGGGCAATCATGCGCATCCGCGCGGCTTCCCAGCACGTACTAGAGACAGATTACACCACGGTTAGTTCCAACGCAAACGTGGCCGTGTCGGTTCGTTGACCCCCAGAGGGGCATGTGCTACAATCGCCGCGACTTACGGACGCGCCGGTCGAAGGAGGCCCCAATGGCACGCGGGACGCGGCTTAGGCTGAGATGGGGCGTTTGGGCTGGGATGCTCGCGATTCTGGGTGGATGCGCGATGGGCCAGGGGCCCGAGGGCGCTGAAGCGCGCGCGAAGGACCTCGCGCAGGATGTGAACCTCCTAAGCGAGATCAACCGTATTGGCCTATCGAAGGACTCGCTGACGAAGCTGGTGGGCGTGGTCAGCGAGATCCAGGAGTATCTCAGCGGGCGCGGCGAGCTTCGCGACGACATCTGGTCCCGCCTGGAGGCCCAACTACAGGCGCAGCGGGACGCGTTGCTCAGGGACCAGCCGGTCCCGATGGCGACGACCCGACAGATTGAGGAACTGAACGCGGAGTTGGCGGATTTCGCCATCAACACGGAGCAGGAGCTATTGGCGCTGTTCGCGCTCAAGGTGAAGGCTGTCCTGACGCCGGAGCAGATCGACACCCTCACCTGGGCCGACGAGACCCAGATGCAAGCCGTGACTTACCTCGATTGGGTCCGGGAGATGACCGACGAGGAGTACAATACCGAGGCGCCCATAGCGGCGGAATCGCTGTCGGACGGCCGCGAGATCACGGCCGATCAGGTGGCGGAGATCCTGCGGACCGCGAGGGCCCTGGGCGAGGCGGAATACGAGGCCGGAAAGTCCATGCTGGCGAAGCAACTCGTGCCCGCGCTTCGCGATGATGAGATCTCGACGGACCTGATCCTGGTCCGCCGAATGGAGCCGCCGCGACTGCTCCCGTTGCTGAAGGCAAAGCTGGCGCAGATGCCCTGACCGCTCACCGAGCGCGGCCCAGGCCGGAGGGCTTACATCCGTGAGAATCGCGGTCTGCACCAACACGTACCGCCCGAGCCTGAATGGCGTGGTAAACTCCATTGAGGCGTTCCGGGCCGGTCTCGAAGCCGCCGGCCACGACGTGGTGATCTGCGCCCCGTCGGCGAGCGGCTACGATGACGACGACGAGAACGTCTACCGCTTCCCGGCGGCACCGTTCAGCCAGTGTCCCGATTACCCCATCCCGTTCCCCGCGTCGCGCGCCGCATACATGGGCCTTGGGCCGAAAGGCATCGAGATCGTCCACACGCAGCACCCATGGCTCCTGGGCAAGTGGGGACAGGTTTTCGCCCGGCGACACGAGCTCCCGGTCGTCACGACGATCCACACCCAGTACGAACAATACGCGCATTACGCGTTCCCGCTGCCGAGCACTGTTGTTACGGCGCAACTGAGGGCGGGCGTGCGGAGACACTGCCGCAAGGTGGACCTGGTCATCACGCCCGGCAGGGCGATGAAGGCCTATCTGCGCGGCCTGGGCGTGAAACGACCGGTTGAGGTGGTGCCCAACGCGACGGATCTGACCGGCTTCGACACGGCGGACGGATCCGCCGTTCGCCAAGAACATGGCATCGATCCGGACGAAGTGCTGTTCATGTTCGTCGGCCGCACGGCGCCGGAGAAGAGCCTGGACAAGGTCATCCGGGCGTTCTGTCGGGCGACGCCGCAACTACCAAACGGGCGCCTGATGATCATCGGCGGCGGAGTTCAGCTCGATGAACTCCGCCAACTCGCCGCCGCGCAGCCGTGTTCCTCGAAGATCTCGCTGCCGGGCCCCGTCCTTTACGAGCGAATCCGGGAGTATCACGCGGCGGCGGATGTGTTCGTGACAGCCAGCGTGACTGAGGTGCAGCCGTTGTCGCTAAGCGAGGCGATGGCGGCCCAGACGCCTATTATCGGCGTCGACGCCGGCGGGATCAATGACATGGTCACGCATGGCGAAACCGGCCTGCTGACGCCTGTGAGCGGCGGCATCGCGGCCTTGACGCGCGCGATGCTGGATCTAGGCGGCGACCGCGGGAAACGGCTGGCCATGGGCCGAGCGGCGCAGGCGGCGAGCGCGCAATACGACATCCCCAACGCCACCAGCCGCCTGGTCGAGGTGTACCATCTCGCGGCCGAGCTGCATGCCCGCAAACACCGCTGACGCGCCGTCTTACCGGTCGTTGACGGGTCCCCATCGTTCAGGTATCATGCCAACGTCATGCGACAGGCCATTCGCCGCCCCCACTGCCTTCGTCGAGGCCGCATCCGGCTCGCCCTCGCGCTGGTGGCCGCCGCGATCATCGTCGGCGCGGTCATCGGCCTCATCCGCAAGCAACCTGCCGGAGAGACGCCCGAGAGGCCCGCGCCGCCGGAAGTGGCGCAAGTGCTTCCGCCTCCCCCACGTTCCGCCAAGAGCGTGACCATCTGCGCGGCGGGCGACGTGATGCTCGATCGCAGCGTCTGGCGGATGATCAAGCAGCACGGCGTCCACCACGTGATGAGCGAGGTGCGCGACACGCTGCGCGCGGCGGATATCACGTTCGTCAACCTCGAATGCCCGCTGTCGACGCGACAGGGACACGCGCAACCCGGCGGAAGCCTTCAGTTCTGCGCGGACCCGAGCACGGTTCAGGTGCTGCTGGATGGGGGTGTTGATGTCGTAGGCGTGGCCAACAACCATGGCCTGGACGCGGGTACGGGCGGGTGCTACGACACGCTTGCGACCCTCGAGGAGCACAACATCGCCTACGCCGGCGCCCGCCCGAAGGGCGTCGAGCCCGATGACGAGCCGACGTACCTGACGGTCGATGACACGGTGGTCGCGTTTCTGGCCTACGACGACCTGTCGTTCGCCCGCACGCTCTGCGACGTCGACCAAGACATGGGCAACGCCCTGACCCAGATCAAAGAAGCACGAAACAATGCTGACGTTACGTGCGTCAGTTACCATTGGGGCAACGAGTACCAGAAGACCCCGACGCGCCGGCAGAAGCAGCTCGCCCACGCATCCATCGATGCGGGCGCGGATATCGTGCTGGGACACCACGCGCACGTGATGAACGGGGTGGAGGCGTACGGCGGCGGGCTGATCCTATACAGCATGGGCAACTTCGTCTTCGATCAGCGCGACGCTCCCGACGGCCGGATGACGAGCGCGATTTTCAGTATGGACGTCACAGTCGGAAAAGGGATCGATTTGACGATCTCGCCCGTTCGTATCAGTCCTCAGATGCGCGCTCCCCGCACTCCGACGCAAGAGCGCGGCACGGCGATACTGAGAGGGCTGGCCAAGCTGTCGGCTGACTTGGGCGTTGAGCTAACCATCGAAGGGCAGAAGGCCCGCGCATCATTCGCGACAGAGACTGCAATCGACACGAAAGACACCACTGAGATCGCTGCCGTGGCCGGATAGTTCGGCCACGCGAAAGGAACGCAGATGATTCCCCGCATTACATCCACGGCGCTACTGGCCGTGCTGGTGCTGGCTATGGCCGCGGGAGCGGCCCCGGCCGAGCCGGTGCTGTCGGTCAACGGCCAGAACATCGACTCGTCGAAGCTGTATGATTACATGGTGCGGCGCCACGGCTACCCAAGCCTGCTCAAGCTACTGGTGGCCGAGGCGATTGACCAGGCCGCGACGGCCGCCGGTATCACGATTACCGACGAGGAGATCGCCGCCGAAGTTGCCGCGCGGCGCGAGTCCCTGGACCGCACGGCCATCGAGACCGGCGTGGACTTCGATCAGATGCTCCTGTCGCGCGGCCAGACCGTGGAGATGTTCAGCGACGGCGAGCGGACCCTCTTGCAGTTGAGGAAGATGGTTGCCGACGACGTGAACATCACAGACGAGACTCTGGCAACGTACTACCAGGGCCACCCTGACGAATTCCGGCTCAAAGAGGCCATGAAGGTCAGCTACATCCGGCTGGCGCTGCCGGAGAAGCAAGAGGACATGCAGAAGGTGATCGACCAGGCGACCGAGATGCGCCAGATGATCATCCGTGGGGATCTGACCTTCGCGCAGGCTGCGAAGGAGTTCTCGGTGGATGAGCGCACGAAGGTCAATGGCGGGAAGCTCGACCGATGGACCACCCGCGGGAACACGCCGTTCCTGAAGGCGGCCTTCGGGTTGCTGCAGAACGGGGACGTGAGCGATGTCATCGGCTTCCCAGGGCTGGGGCTGTATCTGCTTCAGCGCGACGAGTACCAGCGCGACTACCTTCTGGAGTACGACGAGGTGAAGGACGACCTGCGCAATCTGCTGGACAACCAGCTCTCGACGCGGCTGGTCGCGGCCAAGCAGCGAGAGTTGCTGAAGGCGGCGGAGGTCGAGTGGTTGCTGGAGTGGCCCGAGGGGTCGTTCCGGCCGGTGAATCTGGAGACCGCCGGCAACGTCGAGCCGTAGGCCGCCAAACTCTCAGGAGAACCGGAAACGGGCGCCCCGTGGTCCGTAGGAGAGGGCGCCCGTTTCTGTAGTTGCCCCAAAACCCCAATAACTGGGCCAGTCGGATTTGGAAATCCGACCTACGGGGGTTTTGGACGGACTTCTAGTTCTATCAGTGTCCCCAGATGTACAAGCCGCCCGGATCGATGGAGAAGTCGAAGACCTGAGCGCCTTCGTTGCGCAGGACCTCTTTGACGGCATACTCGGCGTTGTGGTCGCAGAAGAAGAGCATCGTCCCGCCGCCGCCCGCGCCACACACGCGCCCGCCGGTCGCTCCATTTGCCTTGGCGATGGCGTGGAGGTCTTCCAACCGGTCGTTGGTGACATCCGGATGCAAGCGCTTGTGATGCTCCCACGTCTCGTCGAGCAGCGGCCCGAGTTCGCTTACGTTCGACCGCAGCAGGACCTGGCGCATCTCCTCCGCGCAGTCGTTCATGCTTGCCAGCGCCGCGAGCACCTCAGGATCCTCGTCGCGAACACCGGTAGTGACCTTGTCGAGGATGCTCTTGGCCGGCCGCGAGATGCCGCTATAGGCGACGACCATGCGCTTCTCGAGTTCGACGGTCTTGTCCCGGCCGATCGGGAGCGTGTCGATCTCAATGTCTCGCGGGTCCGTGCGCGGCCAATGCACCATGTACTTGACGCCGCCACCGGTGACAGGGGAGTACTGATCCTGCCAGCCATACTCGGTGTCGAGGGCGACCTTCTCACACGCAATCGCCTTCTCGGCGATGTCGAAGTTGGTCAACTCGTGCCCCGTGTAGGCATTCAGAATGGCGATGACGCACGTGGCGATCGTGGATGAGGAGCCGAGCCCGGCTCCGCCCTGCATCTCGGAATACGTGGTCAACTCGATGCCCGTGTCGATGCCTAGGTCGGCGATGATGTGCTGCACGAGACCCAGGTCGCCACTGGCGTCGAGTTCGGAGGCATCCGCGACTTCCACCGTCTTGCCTTGATCCGGCGCGCGGAGGATGATCCGCCGGTCCTCGCGTGGCTGCAGCGTGGCGTAGATATACTTGTTGATCGTCGCGTTGACGATCTTCCCACCGAAGTGATCGCACGCCCCATGGTGGTCCGTCATCCCAACAAGGTCAATTCGCAGCGGCGATCTCGCGCAGAGCATTCTCGACTCCTCCCCAGACTCGTTCAGGCAACTCGCTCCACATGTTCCTAGAGCCCGGCTCGTACTTGCTCCAGGTGCGTGTCCGCGCCCGCAGTGACCCATCCAACGTCGCTTCCGCCCGCCAGGAACGTCATCCCCTGCTTGGCGCGCATGATGACGTCCTCGGGGCCGCTGCAGGCAATGCCGGACGGGACGCCCTTGGCCGCGCAGGCAGCGATGACGCGCTGGATACAGGCTTCGTGCTCGTCGTCGACATCTGGGGAGCATCCCAGAGACAGGGCAAGGTCGCCCGGGCCGATCAGCACGGCGCTGATGCCCGGCACTGAAACGATCTCGTCAACGGCCGCGACGGCTTCCTTAGTCTCGATCATGACGATGACGGCCATTTCCTCATTGACGCGCTCGACATAGTCGCCGCCGTAGCGCTCGCGGCGCGGCCCGCCCGACGAGCGCTCGCCTTCGGGCGGGTAGAGGCAACTGGCTACGGCCTTCTCGGCCTGTTCGCGCGTGTTGACCATGGGGATGATCACGCCGAGCGCGCCGGCGTCCATCACCGGCCCGATAATGCCGTAGTCATTGTTTGACACGCGAACGATAGGGGTGGTCTCGCTATCGCCAACGGCGCCCAGCGCGTGGAGGAGGCCGTTGTAGCTCCAATACCCGTGTTGCGCGTCGAACAGCATCCCATCGAACCCGCGTGTTGCGATCAGTTCGGCGATGATAGGCGAGCCGGAGCCGCACCATCCGATCAGGGCCGGCTCGTTGGCGCGAAGTTTGGCGAGAACTCGATTCTGCTTCATGAGGTGGCTCCTTGCGATGCGCCAGGGCAGGTCGATGACCTGGCATTCGCCCAAAACGGGCGGGATCGGAACGGTGATCTTCGCGTCATCCATGGGCACGGACAGCGCCACGGGACGGTCGGGCGCGAGCGAGAAATCAGTGCGTCTGACGAGTAGCTTGTTACCCAGTTTCAGGCCTGAGAGCACGGTGGTCGGCCTGGTCGGCACGTGGAACGTGACAGGCGTGCCGAGATCGAGGAAGTCCTTGTATTCCAGCGACGCGGCGTAGACCTCCTGGATCAGCCGGATCTCCGTCGGCGTCTCCTCCTGCATGCACCAGTTCATCAGGCCATCGCAACCGCGCAAGAGCATGTGCCAGATGAGTTCCTGATACGCCTCCGCGGAGAGTTGCTTCACGGCCGGATCGGGCTCGTCGGGCGGAGCTGTCGTGTGCCAGTGGAGCCATGAGATGATCGGCACGTCGGGCGGCGTGTTCTCGCAGGCGTTGCTGGCAACGAGCAGCATGTTGTAGAACCAGCGGTAATCGCTGTCATCGAAGTCATACCAGCCGAACGTGGGATACCACGTGTAGACGACCGGCATGGCGAAGGTGAAGCCGCTGGGTCCGAATTCGCGGAACCACGGGCGGTACTGCGCGCGGGCATCAAGCCGGTAGGGCGCCTCCTCGACGAACTCCTCGAAGTAATCGTACCAGTAGCGCTCCCCGTTGTGCGGGTAGACCGCGTAGTTCCCGATCAGGGCGTCCGGGAAGTAGGCTTGGACCGTGTCGGTGAAGACCTCGCGCTGAATCTCCGCCCGGAGAGTTCGGAGAGCTGCCTGGAACGCGCCGAAGTCGTCGATGTCGGCGATGTTCTCGCGGCAGCGGGCGCAGCGCTTGGAGTGCTCCCACGCCCCGTTCCACTCGACCGGGCCATCGATCTCCCAGTCGAGGTAGATGAAGTCGACCGTCACCCCGGCCTCCGCGTACGCCGCGAGGAATGGCGTGAACTGGGCCTTGATGGCGTCGTGACGGTGGGCCATCGCGAATGGGCAGCCCATCTTGACGTTGTCGCTGAAGGTCATGTCGAAGAACGGACTGCCATCAGCGTCCACGTGTGCCGTGGCTTCGCTCCCGTCGAAGAACCGGTGCATGCACGAGTTGGCGTTGATGCCGATCTCAAGCCCCAGCTCGCGCTGCAGCGTGCTCAGCCGGAGGGCGGCTTCGAGGCTCTTCTCAACGTTACCAGGGGTCCAGCGGGCGCTAAGGGCAATTCCGCGCGCATCCAACTCGCTTAGCAGCCGGCGGCTCTGTGTGTCATCATCGGCCGGAAGGCCCTCCAGGCCCATCGCCCGGATTGGGATGCGATCCCCGCGAGGAGAGGCCAGAGGCTCCGTCACGTCCAGCACCGCCTGGATCTTCTCCGCCTGGGTCATCCGCTTCGCCCCCTGAGTTAGGCCTGGTGTCACGAACAACAGGGCCAACAGTACTGTCGATGTGGTCCTGTCCACGCGCATGCCTCCAGTGTTCATCAGTCGGTCGATTCCCGCCGCGAGATAGGGCACTGGCGCCGACATAACCGATCCGGCCTGTGGTTTCGCATGATCGGGCAGATATCCCTGCACGGGGCCTCGCAATACGGCCCGCGGACGCGCCGATTCGATGCCCCAGCGCTGCCGCCGAGGGGGCTTCGGATTCATTGACTTTGGCCAGGGGCTGTGATAGACTTTCGCCAATGCTCAGGGCCCGCCGCGCGCGGAGCCAGGGGCAGGTCCCGTTGTTCGTATCCGCAGTCGTAGTGCGGCGCCGGGGGCCATGGCTCCCGGCCCTTGCTTTCTGTGTGGATGGGTGGCGGACACCATGGTCCAAATGTTCATCACGAAGGTTGCGTTGGACGCCCATGGCACGCGGGCGGTGCTGTTTCTCAGTGACGCCGACAACGAGCGGAACGTGCCGATCGTCATCGGCCTGTTCGAGGCGCAAGCGATCGTCAGCCAGATGAAGGCGGACAAGCACCCCCGCCCGATGACCCACGATCTTCTCCATGGCATCATCGAGCAAGCCGGGTACACGCTCGCGCGCGTGCGGATCACCAGACTCGACCGCGGGACGTTCTACGCGCTGCTGGACCTGGAGGACGCCGAGGGCGAGGTAATGGAGGTCGACGCGCGGCCCAGCGACGGAATAGCGCTGGCTCTTCGCGCAAGCGCGCCGATCATGGTGGCTGAGGAGGTCATCCGTGAGGCGGAGATCCCCACGGAGAAGACCGAGTCCGAGGAATACGAAACATTCAAACGGCTGATGAGCACGATGTCCGACGAAGTTGAGTCAACTGATCTGGAATCAGGAAGTGACCTCGACATCGGCCCCGACGATGAATCCGTTGAGTCTCAGGAGGAGTAACCGGTGTCACGCTATTCGAAATTGCTGATGGGCGTGCTGGTCGCCCTATTTGTCGTCGTAGGCGTAATGAAGGCCGCAGTCGTTTATACGGACTATCTCTGGTTCCAGGAAATGGGCCAGGCGTCGGTCTTCCGCACGATGTGGTTTACGCGGGTCCTCGTCGGCGCTCTCGTTGGCGTCATCTTCTTCGCGTGGCTGTACGTGAACATCCGGGTCGCGCGCAAGCTGCTCCCCAAGGATACGGTCATCGGCCAGCGGCTTCTCCCCGATGCCGAGCGGGCGTCGATCGAGCAGCACATCGACAAGGTCCTCCTCCTATTCGCCCTCATCGGATCGATCATCACCGCCATCACCGCCGGCAGCCAGTGGGTGCAGTGGCTCCGCTACTTCAATTCCGTCCCGTTCAGCAAGGTCGACCCGCTGCTGGGGATGGACATCAGCTTCTACATCTTCAAGCTGCCGCTGATCCAGTACGCCTGGAAGACGGCATTCTACTCCAGCGTGATCGTTTTCGTCGTCTCCACGCTGATCCATCTCTACAACGAGTCGATCCGCATCCACGGGCGCAACATCCAGGCCACGATCCAGGCCCAGTGGCACTGCCTCGGCCTGCTCGCCTGGTGCTTCCTGCTCAAGGGCGTGGGCTATTACCTCGCGCGTTTCGCGCTGATGTACGAACCGACCAAGGCAGTCCCCGGCGGACCGGGATACGCGGCGGCGGAGTATCGCCTGCCGGTCTTCTCGTTCCAGATCGGCGCGGTCGTCCTGGCGGCGGCGATATGCATTGCCTGCATCAAGCTGAAGAACCTGCGCCTGCCCGCGTTCGCCCTGGCCGGCGTGATCATCTTCAGCATTCTGTTCGGGGTCTCATTCCCCGCCGTAATGGAACACCTGTACGTTCGCCCGAACGCGCTCAAACTCGAGGCGGGGTACATCGCTCACTCGATCAAGGCTACGAACGAGGCGCATAAGCTCGACGTGGTGGTCCAAGAGGCTCACGACGTCGCTGATGACCTCACGCTGGAGGATACCCAGCGAGACAGCGAGACGATCAAGAACCTGCCGATCTGGGATGACCGTCCGCTGGAGCAGACATACCGCCGCCAGCAGGCGATGAGACAGTATTACGAATTCCCCCGCGCCGCGCTCGACCGCTACCGGATCGACGGCGAGTTGCGACAGGTAGCGATCGCCGCGCGTCAACTCGACTACGACAAGGTCGACGACCAGTGGCCTAACCGACATCTCCAGTACACGCACGGCTATGGTGTCTGTATGTCGCCGGTGAACCAGGTGGATTCGGAGGGCCTGCCGCAATACTGGGTGCGCGACTTCCCACCCAAGCGCGTGGGCGAGGCGGCCGATGAGGAGCACCTGAGAATCGACCAACCAGGCATCTACTTCATGGAGAACGTGGCATGGGATCCGTACGGATACCCCGGCAGCCGAGGTGCCCCCCCACCGGCCCCAGATCCGCAAAGCGGGCCTCCGGGCGGACCAGGCGAGGCTGCCGAGGAGCCGGCCCCACCGGCACGCGACCAACGCGCGTCTCGCCGCGACCAGAACCCTCTAACCCAGATGGGGCTGAAGGACGACTACGTCATCGTCAACAGCGGCACGGAGGAGATCGACTATCCGGCCGGCACCGAGGGCGCGGACTACACGGAGAAGACCACCTACACCGGCGACGCGGGCGTTCCAATCAGGAGTCTCTTCCGCCGGCTGGCGTTCTTCATCCGCTTCCGAGACGTCCCGATCCTCTTCTACCAACTCGGCGCGGACAGCCGCATCATCTACAACCGCTGGTTGCCTGAGCGGATCTACGCGCTGGCGCCGGGCCTGATATCACCCGACATGCAGCCGTACCCGGTTATCCACGAGGGGAACATCGTGTGGATGATCGATGCCTATACGTTCGCGCATCGGTACCCTTACTCGCAGCCATTCAACCACAACGCCCCCAACTACATCCGCAACTCAGTCAAAATCACCGTCGACGCCTACGACGGCACGACCAACCTCTACACCTGGGACCCAGACGATCCGATCATTCAGGTCTACGGCAAGATCTTCCCGACGCTCTTTAAGCCGAAGGAAGAGATGCCTCAGGGCCTCGTTGAGCACGTGCGGTATCCGAGGTTCCTGTTCGATATCCAGAACCGCCAATACCGCAACTACCACGTCGATGATCCCGTCACGTTCTTCCAGGGCGTCGACTCGTGGGCCGTCCCGGTCGAGACGCTCATCGACTCAGAACTCGAAGTCGAGCCCTACTACGTGATGATGAAGATGCCGGGCTCGGATGAAGCCGAGTTCGTGCTCATCCGCCCCTACACGCCGATCACGCGAGAGAAGGACAACATGATCGCGTGGATGGCGGCCCGGTGCGATCCCGAGCACTACGGGGAGTTGAAGGTCTTCCGCTTCCCGCGGGATGAGCTATCGTACGGGCCAATGCAGATCGAGGCGCGGATCAGTCAGAACGACCAACTGGCCGACTATTTCCGCCTGAAATCGCAAACCAACCGCATCATCCGCGGTCACCTACTGGTCATTCCGGTCGGCGATGCGCTGATGTACGTCGAGCCGATCTATCTCGAATCGAAGCTGCACGCGGTTCCGCAGCTTGACCGCGTCGTCGTCGCCTCCGCGAAGCGCCTGGCGTATGGGCCGACGCTCGCGGTTGCCATCGAGAGGCTCTTCAGTGACGAGTCGCCCACTGACGTCGCGCCCGAGGACCCGACCGACGCTCCCGGCGTCGCGCCCACCGCGCCGACGGCCGGCGGCACCGCAGCTGAGATTTCCGCTCAGCTCAACGCCAAGTGGCTCGAGGCCGAGGCGAAGCGCAACAGCGGCGACTTCGGCGGCTACCAGCAGGCAGTCAACGAGATCGGCGCGCTCATCGAGCAACTCGAGCGAGCGTCGACAGAGTAGGACACTGACATGAAGTGCGTGGTTCAACGGGTCAGCGAGGCATCGCTGACGGTCGACGAGAAGCCTGTCGGATCGATCGACGGCGGCCTAGTGGTGCTCGCGGGCTTCAGTGACTCCGACACCCAGGAGCAACTCGACTGGATGGCGCGCAAGATCATGGGTTTGCGCGTCTTCGCCGATGAGGACGGGAACCAGAATCTGGCGTTGGAGGAGACGGGGGGCAGCGTCGTGATCGTCCCCAACTTCACGCTCTACGGAGACTGTCGCAAGGGCCGCCGACCGTCGTTCACGAGGGCCGGTGACCCGGCGACGTCCTCCCCGCTCTACGATCAGTTTGTTGAGCTGATTCAGTTTAGCGGTATACCAACTGTAGCCGGCGTGTTCGGCTCAAGCATGCAAGTGAGTCTCGTAAACGACGGCCCGATCACGCTCATCATCGAGCGCGAAGCGAACGCGTAACCATACTAGATGGCGGCGTTGGCACGATGCCTGCAAGACGACGGAAAAAGCGCAAGAAACAGAAAGCCACGCAGCACCTGCGCACCGGCGACACGTTCGTCGACGCGTTCAAGCTGCACGACGCGATCACGTCGTACGAACGCGCCTCGAAGATCGACACCAAGAGCGCCGAAGCGCACCTGAAGCTGGCCGACACGTACTCCGCCGCGGAGATGCCTCGCAAGGCATACCGCGCTTACAAGCAAGCCCTCCAGATCCACCCCAAGAACGCCGAGTGCCACTTCGCGCTGGCCGAATTCCTGATGGGCATTCACAAGCCCCGCCTGGCGATCCCCGCATACGGGCGCGCCATCGAGTGCGATGCTGACCGGCACTACTACCACTGCCGACTGGGCGAGGCGCACCGGCGCGTTGGCGAGAGGGATGACGCGCGCGCGAGCCTTGAGACGGCCATCCGGCTGGCGCCCGGCGATGCCTACTACCACTACCGACTCGCCGATGCGTTTTTCCGGTGGAAGGACTGGGAAGCGGCGGTAGAGGAGTATCGACTGGCGATCGATTGCGCGCCGTTTGATGACTTCTACTACATCAGCCTCTGCGCGGCCCACCTTCGCCTGCGGAAGGTGGAGGACGCCCTCAACGCGATCCGACGCACGGTCATCCTCCGGCCGAAGAACCGATCGTACATTTTCCTGCTGGCTTGGTTGCTGGAACAGGCCGAATACGAGAGGGATGCGCAGGAGTACTACGCCCGCGCTGGCCGACTCGGACCGTACGAAGAGGATTACGTCCGTCGCGTCCTGGCGAAGTCAGGCGTCGATGGCACCGAGGCCGATGATGACTGGTGGGAACACCAGGAATCAACCCGCAGGCCGACTTCTTAGGCATCTCCCCTACTTTTTGCTCTCCAGTTGCGTCCGCTGGCCCTTGGTCAACACGGGCCGACGGCGGCCCGGCTCCAGCGGCCAGACCGGCAACTCCTGCAACGCGTAGTCATACCCCCGACACAGCCGCTCATAGACCAGATCCCAGAGATCGTCGCCCTCCAACACGTCACCGGGCACATGCCCGGGGCTGGCACACAGCCCCAGCGTGTAAGGGCCCTCGATCTTGTAGGGGGGGATCTCGTCGAGGCGCTCGATGGATCGCTTCGTCCCCTCCCGGATCATCTCGCGAGCGCGGGCAGGCGTCCATGCCTTCGCGTTGTACGGTGAGAGCGCTTCCTTCACGACAACTGCTTCCATCTCAGGCACGAGATCCTGGCACTGGGCGCAGCACGTGTTGTCACCCGTTATCAGCGTCGCGGGCACGTTGTGATACCCCGCCAGGGCCATTGCCATGCCGCCCTCGCCGAGGTAGATGTCGCCATTCACGCACCAGCAGCTATGGGCGAGCATCCCGTTCGTCCCCGCCATGGCGTGTTGGGCCAGGCAGAGCATCGCGTCGTAGGTGTCGTCGAAGCATGGGAGCCAGAACGGGTTGCGCGTCTGGGGTCCGTGGATGATCTGGGCGACGGGGTTCAACTCCTCAAACAGGATGCTGTACCCGCTGCCGTGGGAATCGTTGACGACGATCTCCGTCGCGCCCGCCGCGAGAGCGCCGTCGATGCACGCGTTGACCTCGCCTGTCAGCAGCTTGTGCAGGCGGAGCCGCCTGTAGTGTCCCTCGGGTGACTGATCGTCACGGTCCTCGAAGTGAACCATCCCGGCAACGCCCTCGATGTCAGCGTGTATGTAGACTTTCATGGGAGCCCTCCGCGCGTGGTGGTTGCGGCGCCCGTGGGCGTTCGTCAGGCATTGACCGCTGTCCTGCGACCAGCACCAGAACTCCGGGTGTCGCAGACCTTCAGGGATTCGGATCGTCGGGCGCCGTCGGGACGAAGGTCGCCGGATGGGCGATGGAGAATTGCGGCACCGAAATGCCGGTCAAGAACGGAGAGCCAGTACATGTACTTAGACACAGTAACGAACTTGTCGAAGGCCGCGAGGACGAAGATCGATTACCTCAAGAGGGCCCCGCTATCGTACATCACGTCCTCCGCTCTGGCGGGGGCATACATAGGGATCGGCATCGCCCTCATTTTCGGTGTGGGCGCCCCCCTGGCCGGCGATAACTCCGTCTTCCTGAAGACGCTGATGGGAGTCTCCTTCGGGATCGCCCTGACGTTGGTCGTGTTCGCCGGCGCGGAGCTGTTCACCGGCAACAACATGTGCATGATCATCGGTATGTGCAAGGGGAAGGTGCGTTTCGGTGAGTCGATGTACCTGTGGGCGGTCTGTTGGGTCGGCAACCTCATCGGCTCGCTCGTCCTGGCCGGAATGATCGTGGGCTCGGGCGCGCTGTCACACGCCGCCGAGTTCATAGAGAAGGTGTCGCTGGCGAAGATGACCTACCCCGGTCATGAACTCTTCCTGCGGGCGGCGCTCTGCAACTGGCTGGTTTGCCTCGCGATGTGGATGTGCGCTCGGACCAAGAGCGACGCGGCCAAGTGCATCCTGATCTTCTGGTGTCTCTTCGCGTTCATCTCCTGTGGCTACGAACACAGCATCGCCAACATGACGCTGCTGGGCATGGCTCTCATCGGCCCCCACGAGGCGGCGCTGACGTGGGGCGGGTTCTTCCGGAACATGTTTTACGTGACGGCGGGGAACATCGTTGGCGGTGGCCTGCTCGTGGGGGCGGCCTACCACATCGCAACTTATAAGGAGAAGCCCTCCGCCGAGTAGATGCGACCGCGGCGGGCAAGAATGCCCGCCCCACGACGGTGTGCGCGTGGCGGAGAAAACCCTCTTGACAATGGGGCGCGGGAACTATATAGTTGTTGCGATAGTTATTAACTATTGAACTCCCATGAATGAAGCCATCTTCCAACTGCAAGCGAACATCTGCAAGGCCTTCAGCCACCCGAAACGGCTGCAGATCCTGTGCGAGTTGAAGGACGGCGAGCGCTCGTTCTCGGATCTCCAGGAAGCGACAGGATGCTCGAAGGCGAACCTCAGCCAGCATCTGTCGGTGCTGAAAGAACGGCGCGTCATCATCCCCCGACGGGATGGGCAGCACATGTTCTTCAGCGTCGCGAACTCGAAGATCACGCAGGCGTGCGAGTTGATGCACGAGGTGCTGCTCGATCAGGTGGAAGGCTTGGCGGAGGCGACGGCGGAGGACGAGTAGCGGCGGGGACGGCGACGACCTCGGGCCGGATACTTCGATCTTCGATCTCGTATTCGGCCCCTCCAACGGGAGACGGCCATGACAGGCGGGACGCCTGTCCTACGAAGGCGAGAAGCAACGAAGGCGAGGGCCACCTGCGGAAGATGACGAGTTGATGGGGTTCTGCGTGTCGTTTAGTTCAGGAGTATCGCAACTCCTAAATAAAGGTGGAGAGTGATGAGCGCAGCAGCAACAGAGCAGAAGCCGAAGATGGGTGACCTCCCCCCATTAACGGTACCACTCACAGTCTCATGGATTCGTTGCCTT
>CAZKUN010000174.1:0-19872 GCA_964555935.1 uncultured Armatimonadia bacterium
CGGGCTGAAACGCGGCGTGGCCGATGAGATGGTAGACGTTCCCATTGGCCAGCGACTCGTTGTGCAGTCCCCTCAGGCACCGCGCGTAAGCCCGCTTGAGTCGCGGGTCTGTCTCGTACATGAGCAGGTGGTAAATCGGCGAATCCTGCTGGTAGTGCTGGAAGAACGCGTCCTGTTGCCGCCAGCAGTCCTTCATCGCGTGGCCCAGGAAGAAGTGCGGGTCGATCAGTTCGAGGTACTTGTCTTGGAAGCGCTGCTCGCCGGTGATGTGGTACGCGACCTTAAACGCGGATAGACCAAAGAGCGTCGAGACGAAGAAGTTCGCGTACGTGCACGGACCGCCGTCGGGGTCGCGCATCCACATATCGCCATCGATGACGCGTCCGAGCGTTTCGCCGATGACTCGCCGGATCGAGTCGCGCTCCTCGTCATTGGCGAGAAGGTCGTGGTAGACGGCGAGACCGAAGAAGTGCCCGCTGAGCTGATCTCGGCTGGTATCGCTCGACCACCAATCGCGGCCGTTGGGCGAGGCGATCCAACGTTTGCGCCCCTCCTTGACGTCGACAGGCCTCTCGCGCCTGATCTGGCGCGCCACCACTCCCGGAACGCCGCTCACGTCGTTGAGTTCGATGAGGGCCAGGCACACCTCGCGGGCGCGGTCGGCATATCCGGGGTCGCCGGTCGCGTCGTGCGCGAAGCACATGGCGGCGCAGTACAGCCCCGTCATCCAGTCGGCGTCTTCCTGCCACTCGTTCTCCGACGCATCAAGGGCGTAGCGGGTGTCGAGGACCGTGTAGACTTGCCGATCCATCAGATGCCGCGCGCGCAGCTCGCCGTCGATGCGATCGGCCTCGGCCCGGAGCGCGTCATCGGCCGTCCCTGGGACGGCTGAGGCGGGGGAGAAGACGATCACTTCATCCGCCCCGTTAGCCGCGACTCCACCTGGGTCTATCGCGGGGGATACCCGTGTGGGGAGCCCCTCAGCACGCGGTGCGGACAGGTTGTAGCCGCCGACTTGCACCATGAGCGTGAGCCCAGCAGCATGAGCCTCGGCCGCGAAGGAGCGGACGTTCTCAAGTGCTTCCTCGCGAGAGAATTCGAGTGCTGCAACGCCGGCGCGGACCCCCACGGCCCGGGCGCCGGCTTGCCTGGCCTCGTCAGCCGCCTTCCTAGCGAGGGTGGGGCGCAGCTTGTCGCGCCGCGCCCGCATTCGCCAGTCCTCGAAATCCACCTCGAAGTTGTAGTTGGGCGCGCGGTCAAGGTCACCCAGCTCAACCCAATGGACATCGTTCAATGCAGTGCCTCCCCCTCAGGCTTTGGCCGACTGTATCTCAGGAACGTCCTCGTTTGCTTCCGCCATGCGGCGCTTGAGGGTCTCCGCGAGTTCGGCTCTGACTGGAGCGAGCGCGGGGTCGCTCACCAGGCTGTTTCGCTCATGCGGATCGGCTTCGAGGTCGTAGAGGTACTCCTCCACGTAGACATCGCTGTCGGGATCCCGGCCGCCGCCCTTGTCCGGCGCGGCGACCGAGTACTTCCACTTCTTCGTCCGGATGCAGCGGCCGACTTGGCTCTCGCTGATCTGCGCGAAGACTTCCTGGGGCCAGTCCGTCGCGGAGCCGTCGACCACGCCCTGCAGCGCCCGACCGCCGAAGCTCTCGGGAACGTCGATGCCGCCCGCCGCCAGCAGCGTCGCGGGCACGTCGATGAGACTCGCCATATCGTCGACCACGCCGCCCCCCATGAATCCCGGCCCCCACGCGACCATCGGGATGCGCAAACAACCGTCATGGCACGAGCGCTTGTACTCCCCATTCCGAGTGCGGAAGTGCGAGCCATGGTCGCTGGTATAGAGGATGACCGTGTTGTCAGCCATCCCCTGCGCCTCTAACTCGTCCATCACGCGGCCCAGGTTGTGATCGAGGCTGTGGCAGCACCCGAGGTAGTCGGGGTAGTTCTCCCGCCAGTCGCCCTCGGTGCCCTCGAGATCGCCGGGCACGTCGTATTCGGCCCACCGCTCTTTCGATCCGTCCGGGCCCTCGTACACGTTCCGGTCGTTCTGATGGTGTGGCTCGATGTAGCTGGTCATGAGGTAGAACGGACGTTCGCCGTCACGCGTCCGCAGGTAGTCCAGCACGAAGTCCGTCTGGCAATCGGGCCGGTACCCTTCGAAGTCCACGCGGTTCATGTCCGCATCGAACATGTGCCCGTCATAGCCGTGGGAGGTGAACTCGAGCACGTCCGCCGCGAGCCAGTGGTCGACGAACCCGCCGCGCCGCTCCGTGGGAACCGCGCGGGTGTGGTAGTCGTGCTCCTTGCCGGTGGACGCGAGGTGCCACTTCCCGATGTATCCGACCTCGTAGCCGGCCTCGCTGAAGCGATTGGCCATCGTCGGCTCATCGGTCGGCAGGGCGATGTCATTGCGGAAGCACCCAGTCTCGGTCGCCCATTGCCCGGTCTGAAGCACGGCCCTCGCGGGACCGCACACGGGCTGGCAGGTATACGCATGCTCGAACCTCACGCCCTCAGCCGCCATCCGGTCGAGATTCGGCGTGATGGGCAACCTCTGGCCGTAGCACCCGCACGTGTCCCACCGCTGCTGATCGCTGAAGTAGAAGATGATGTTGGGTCGGTTGGCTGGCATTGGGGAATGGCGTCCTTTTAGGAGTTGTGCGACGGCTGGCCTCGTGTGTACACGGTGTATACTCGGGTATAACTCGACCGGACTCAACTATACTTACCGGCGGAAAAGTATAATTGATTGACTACGTCTACATCCCGAGTAAATCGAGGATCTCAGGGGCTCCATAGAACCTCGGCCGTCCACCCGCAGCGAATTCGATTTGAGCGACAATGCCCAGATTCTCGAGCTTCTCCAAGTTCTTCTGCGCCGGCGGGTACGTTATCCCCATCACCTCGGCCGCCTCGGGGACAGTCAGGATCGGTTGCTCGAAGAGGTGGTCGACCAGGCTGAGGACCCGCGCCGAGGATGTTGTGGCCTGGACGCGCTCCCGCCACTCCGTCCGCAAGTCCTGCAGCATTTTGGCGCTCTGCAGGGCATCGTGGCACCCGGCAGAGACCCGGTCAAGGAAGAACGCGAGCCAAGCCTTCCACTCTCCGCGCGTGCTAACCCTCAACAGTAGGTCGTAGTAGTCGGATCTGCGCTCCTCAATCGCTGCGCTGAGATAGAGCAGTGGATGTGGGAGCAGGTCCCAGTGGACGGTGAGCAGCGACAGGAACAGTCGTCCTACCCGTCCGTTGCCGTCCCAGAATGGGTGTATGGCCTCGAACTGGTAGTGGATCAGCGCCATCTGCACTAGGCGGTTCTCTGGGCTGTCTGCGTGGATGTATTTCTCCAGGCTGCCCATGCACGAGATCATCTCCGGCACCGGTGGCCGAACGTACGTCGCGTCCAGAGCGGTGGAGTCGGGTGACCCGATCCAGGCCTGAGTCTGCCGGAACTCGCCCGGTCGGCGCTGGCCGCCCCGCGCTCCTTCCATCAGGCGCTCGTGTATCTCGCGAATCAGCCGCAGTGAGATGGGCAGACTGCTCCGGCGCTCAATCCCGTACTCCAGCGCATGCACGTAGTTGTAGACCTCGCGGACATCGGCGTCCGATTGACTTCGGTCCTTCGGGCGTCGGGCCTCGTAAGCGTACAGGTCGGCAATATCAGACCGAGTTCCCTCGATCCGCGACGACGCAACAGCCTCGCGGCGGATGAACGGCCTAACAAGCAGATGTGGGTTGTGGAGCGTCCTCCCCAAACCGGCCAGCTCGCCGACCGCCCCGCGAGCCTCGGCGATAGCATTGACCAACTCGGCGTCGTAGTCCAGCGCCGGCGGCAGCGGATCAGGTACGAAGGCCCAGCCCGACTCACCGTCAGCCGTGGTCTTCACAAGCTTGCCTGGCGCGTTCTTGCTGAAGTTGTCTGGGTGCATTGGTCCCTGCCCTCCGCGGGAGGGTCATACGTCTGCGTTGACTCACCGTTTCGTTGCGTGCTGTCTCAGAACCTGCAGATAGTCCTCCGCCGTCACGCCTAGCTCTTGCAGGAACGCCTCGTCGAGCACATCCCTCGGATCGCCCGCGTGGGCGTTGCCCTCATTGTAGATCCAGGAGCCAAACGCGCAGCTCTCGGCCGTAGTAAGCTGCTCATCGAGGTATCTGGGCAGGTAGTTCGGCTTGGCCAGGCGAGTGTTCCATGGGTGAAAGCCCGGCAGCACGCGCGCCGCGAACGGGTACGCCTCATGCGCGGCGGCCACGTGGTCCGCGGTGTCGACGAACCAGCGGCGCGTGTGGTCGGGGCCCTCGTGCTCGATCTCGCCTTCGCCCGCGCCGTACGTCTTCTCGGTCGCGATCCACACCTCAACGCCCGCGTCGTGGATGCCCTTCAGCCACCAGTAGTTCCCGGCCCGGCAGTCATCCTTGCCCGCATAGACGCGCGCCTCGTAGACCTGAATCAGCGGGCATCCCCACACGTCAGCGATCACCTCGCCGACCTGTCGCCCGCGGTGGTAGTACATGCCCGCAAGCCCGAACTCATCCGCGAAGCACCACGCGTCCACGTAGTCTGCGACGTCAGCGTGCTGCTCGCGGGCCGCCTCCGTGACCCCGCCGTAGTCCTCCGCGTCATAGACGACCCCGCGGAAGCCCAGCTCCTTCGCCCGCGCGTATATTTCGCGCATCTCGCGCAGCGTTGTCTGCCACGCCCGCTCACTTCGCAGGTCCTCGGGGCTGTTCACGAGGAACGTGAACGCCTCGTGCTCAGACAACCAGTAGCTGATTCCCCGTTCGCGAAAACGCTCGAAGGCCCCAGCGTCACTCCATGGAGGGAAGCCCGAGTTGTTGTTTGTCTGCGGGAAGCCGGTCTCGACGTAGTCCAGCCAGAGATCCGTCGCCCCGAGGTCGTCGGTAAGGTAATCCAGCTTGTCCAGGAAGTCCCGTTGAATGTCGCTGGCCCAGCACATGAGGTGGCGCTCAGGTTGGGCGTCTCCGGCGACGATCTCGACCTCCGCGATTGCGCCTGTCGGCCCGCCACCCGCGAATTCAAGCTGCACGCATCGCGCTACGGATGGCGGCGTTTCGACATCCGTCACAGCCCCCGCGCGCGTCATCGCCAGGTTCACGGGCCTGCCGAGCAGCGGGCGCAAGTGCTCCGGGTCGGGACCTGCGCTCACTTCGCGTAGCCAGACCAGCCGATCGGTCTCCGCCGAGGTGATCCTCACAGCCGTGACCACGCGCGCCTCGCCCAGATCGAGCGTGATCGACGCCCCGCCGTTGCCCCACTCGAACGTGAACGCCGTCGCCGGGTCGCCGTCGATGGCATGCTCGGGATTCGCAACCACGCCGCTCTTGGCCTCAGCCGAGATCACGCGCGGCTGGGCCGAAGCGGGGGAGAGGGCGCCAAGCATTACCACTGCCCAGAGGTGTCCCATGCGCTTCACCCCAGCCCCAGCGACAGCGTTACTGTACGCCTATCCGCCATGCTGCGGGCGACAGCCTCGGTGAACTCCATGTACTTGACGCCATCCTCGAAGGTGGTCAGCCGGATCGATTCGGTGCCCCGGATCGCTCCGATGAACTCCTCCTCCACGCGCCACTCCTCCGCCAAGTCATCCGGGATCTCGACGGGCACGAGTCCATCGTCGTCCTTCCCGCCCAGCGTCAATTCATCACCACTGAGCCGCAAAGTGCCCTCGCTGCCGAAGATGAAGACCTCATTCGGTCCCGCATGGCCCGTCACGCTCGAGCACTGTACGTGCATCTGCGCGCCGCAAGCCATTTCTGCTACTACATCGACATGCTCGGGGATCCGCACCGAGGTCATCGAACCATCTTCACCCGCGCGCATCTTCGCGAACGTCCTGCCCATGGCACTAACCTCGGTTGCCTCGCCGACCCACCGCATCACCGCCTCGTACCAGATCCCCATGCTCATCACGTTCAGCCCGCTCAGATCCATGTCCTGGCGCCACGTGAGTGGCGCGTCTCGGTCCAGGAAACCGGCGCCGGCGCGGATCTCGATGGCGAGGATCTCCCCGAGGGCGCCGTCAGCGATGAGTTTCTTGATCATGGCGTCCACCTTCAGCGTCATCGGTGAAGGCACGATCTGCGCGACGAGGTCCCGATTGGCCTGCGCGGCTTGCAGCATCACGCGCGCCTCGTCAGCATTCATCGCCATCCGCGCTTCGCACATCACGTGCTTGCCCGCCTCAAGCGCCGCCACGGTCGCGCGGCAATGCAGGTAGGGCCACGTGCCGATGCAAATCGCGTCGAGGGCCGGGTCCTCGACCGTATCCATCCAGGTTGCGTGGATCCTCCGGATCCCGAACTCGTCGGCAACGCGTTGAGACGACGCGATGCTGCGGTTGCAGACGCTGCTGACCTCCACGCCCTCGATTGCCTGCAGGCCGGGGATGTGCCTTGAGCGAGTGTTGCCGCCCGCGCCAATGATGCCTACCCGAATCGTCTCCGCGCTCATGTGGTGGACCTCCTCGATGCGATGGACCTCAGATTAAGCGCGCCCGCGAACCCGTCCTCCATCGACGGTGTTGAACGGGACACGCGCGCAAGCAGAAGTGACACGAAGGTGGTCCCGAATCGAGCCGACCGTAGCCGTCTTTGAGCCATATCCATTCGCCGTAGGCCAGAAGATCCGTCTCGACGCCGGCCCGAGACAAGGCGATTGGGAGGTCATCGGGCTTACGGATCGAAAAGTCACGCTTCGTTGCCCAATCTCGGGTAAGGAATTCGAGTGGAATCGGTTCTGTTACCTCGTGCAAGAGCGCGAGAACGAGGAGTGGCCCAAAACAGACTGACGACTCGGGAGAAACCGATGGCGCTCGCGTGTTCTGGTGATAGAAGAATTCGAAAGGAGTCGTGGTAATGGCGACGACAGACAACCTACAGGACGCGTTTGCCGGCGAGAGCCAGGCAAACCGCAAGTACCTTGCATTCGCGAAGAAGGCGCAAGCCGATGGACTCCCCCAGGTGGCGAAGCTGTTCCGTGCCGCCGCACACGCCGAGACCGTACACGCCCACGCGCATCTGCGCGTGCTTGACGGCGTAGGCACGACCTCGGAGAACGTGGCCGCCGCCATCGAAGGCGAGGGCTTCGAGTTCAAGGAGATGTACCCGAAGATGCTGCAGGAGGCGCAGGCCGAGGGCAATAACGCTGCCATCACCTCCTTCGCCAACGCGCTGGCGGTCGAGGAAGTCCACCACACCCTCTACAGCGAGGCTCTGGCAGCCGTCGACGCCGGCAATGACCTGTCGGCGAAGGCGATCCATGTCTGCGAGATCTGCGGGAACACGCTGCACGAGGCCCCGGATACCTGCCCCGTCTGTGGCGCTTCCGGCGACAGTTTCACCGAAATCTGCTAGTCTGCTCCGAAGCCAAGAGCGAACGCGAGAACCCCTCCGGATGGAGGGGTTCTTTGCGTTTTCAGTCAGCCCGATACAGTCTCACTTCGCAGGCGCGCATCGGCTGGTTGCTTCTCGGCGCGCCGGTGAAGGTGATGCGCACTCGATCTGTCGTCACCGGTTCGAACTCGTGGACGCGCCGCCGCAGCGCGTTGTCCTCGATCGTCGCTATCCGCCTCCACTCATCCCCGCCGGGCACCGCGATGTTGTAGAAACTCGCCGCCATTTGCTCCGTCTGGAAGGTGATGTGCAGCGTGTCGAAAGTCCTTGGCCCGCCGAGATCCAGTTCGATCCAGTGCGGCGGAGCCTCTTCCGGATCCGGCCCCCACGAGTGCGGAGTGCCATGCACCGCCCGATTCCATCCATCAACCACGCTGTCAGGCGCTAGATCCACCTGCCCCGGGCGCTCCCATCCGCCCGGCGGCGCCGATTCGCCTCCGGGGTGGAGCCTGTGCCGGTAGCAATGACTCATCGGCGTCCAGTTTGGCCCCCCGTAGGCCCGCCACGTGCCCTCCGGGAAGTACTCGTACAGCTCCCACTTCAGCCCTGGCGCAGCAGGCAACCATGCCCAGTAGATGTCGCCCGGCCTCAGATCCGCGCTCAGGCCAAAGCTCACCCAGCCCGCGCTGTGGGTGGGCGCGGTACCCGTGGCCGTCGCGATGTCGTCGGTCGATCTGAACTCGCCCAGCTTCTTCGCCTTCCGGAGCCTCAGCGTCAGTTCGACTGGGGTTGGAGTCTCATTACGGAGGTACAGGTCCACAGCGTCCAGCCGATCATGTTCCGCCGTGAACATGAATGCCCGCGATGTGGTGAGGTCGTGCACCGTGCCCTGATTCGGGAGCTTCTCGGCCGTAGCCGGGTCGTCTACTTGCGCCACGCTCGAGGCCGTCACGGTGGCCCCGAGCGCCAGGTCATTCGCGTCCTGATTGGGCACCCCCATCACGTACGCCCCGTCACGCAGCAAGCTCTGCTGCAGCTCGGCGAGGTGCTTGTTGTAGACGCCCCTGGGCGTCGCGCCGTGCTCGTTGGCGACGGCCGCCGCAGTCCCGACTGCTTGCCCCATCAGCGCCGTCGTCCGCATGACCCGCACGCCGCCCAGCGCCACGTGGCTGACCGAGATATCGCGACCTGCCATGAAGAGATTGCTGACGTTTCGCGAGTAGAGCGATCGGAGTGGGATGCTGATCTTCTGGAAGTAGGCGTGGTAGTACTGGTTGCCCGGCGTCCAGAAGCCCTGGGGGTGATGCACGTCGATGCTCCAGCCGCCATACGCGACGCTGTCGGGATGAACGGTCTTCTCCTGGTAGTCCTTCTGCGTGAGGATGTAGTCGCCCATCAGCCTGCGCGACTCGCGCTTCCCGGCGATATGGTTGATCCAGACCAATTCGCGATTGCGGTTCGCATCCGCATTCTTCGGATCGTGGTTCTTGGCGTAGTCCCATAGGCCGACGTGGACGCGGAACAGTTCGTCGCGGATCATCTCCGCATCCGTGATCCGGTCGTAGATCCCGCCAATCTCGACCCACCACGTGTGTCTCACCGCGCCTAAGGGGTCGCTAGGCCTTCGGCCGCCGCCACGCGAGAGATCCCCAAAGCTCACCGGCGGCTGGTCGCCGGGCGTGTGGATAGCGCCCATCGGATTGCCCTCGAAGTCCTCGGGCGATTCCCAGCTGTACGCCCAGGCGGGGCCCTCGAATTCCACCGGTCCATCGCGGTCGACGATTCTCGCGTTGTAGAGCGAGCTGCTCATGCCTTTCTTATCGGCCTTCGGCGGCGCCAGCGGCTCGTTGAACTCCCTGCGGGCCTCGCGCCCCTCGCGGAAGTCGGCTCCGGCCCAGAACCCAATCCACCCGTCGCCCGTGCAATCAGCGAAGAGGGCTCCCGCGAACTCGGTTCGTTCTCCGGTATGGACATCCATCGCGATCACCGATGCGATGGTATCCTTGTCGGCCATCCGCACGCTGATGGCGCGCGTGTTGAGATGCAGATCCACGTTCGCCTCGGCGCGCACGACCTGCTCGAACAAGTCCGATCGCCCGCCCTCGCGCGGACCTGGATTGAGTTCAGCTATGATCCCCGTCTCGCCCGGATCGAGCGGCTCGCGGCTCTGGTCACCGCCCGGCGGCACGGCGACCTCGCTCGACGCGTTCCCTCCGAGCACGGGCCGGTCTTGGATTAGCGCGACCTTCAGCCCATGCCTGGCCGCCGCCACTGCCGCGGAGCACCCCGCCAGCCCGCCGCCCGTCACCACCAGATCGTACGGCCCGAGTTTGCGGATGTTCTGGCTCATGCCGCCGTAGGCGATGCGCTGCTCCAGCAACTTCGAACCGCCATTCGCCGGACGCTTCTCCGTCGTCAGGACCACGGCGTCACAGCGTCCCCACCAGCCGCCAAGGTCGTGGAGACCTACCTCGATTTGGCCTTCGCTCAGCTCGAAGACGCCCCCATCCGCCCATTCCCACTTCCCGCTGCCTCGGCCGAATGCTGTGGCGGAGGGCTTCCCGTCGATGCTCACCTCAAACGTCCCTGGCGAGTGCTCTGGTAGCCAGTCCTTGCACCGCACCCAGAGGCGGTGTTCCCCGCCGCCGACGGTCGCCGTCGTCACCGCGTCATCAACCGGCCGGCCCACCCCGTGGGCCAGCATGTACGGCGATCCCATGATGTCGACAAACTGGGGATCGCTCACCCATCCACCGGGATCAGCGAACTGCTCCGCTTCCAGCCAGATGACGTCCGCATGCCCCGCAATAGCGGTGAACACGCTCAATGCAGCCAATAGCGCCGTTCGTCCCATGTCGAATCCTCGCGTAGCACCGGTGCCCCCGCCGGTGCATCTGAACGTCAATGAGTCGCCACTTCGTTCCGCAGCGTCGGAGGCCCTCTCGCCGTCTCAGCCGAACCACCACGGCATGCCCGCCCCGGACTTCGTAGGACAGGCGTCCTCGCCTGTCCACTCGCTGAGTAGGAGAGACTTCATGCGCGCTCTATCCGCCGCTGGTGCTGCCCTCACGCTGCCCCACGCCGCAACGAGGGCCGACATGCCTGCTGAGCAACCGAACATCGTCCTCATCATGACGGATGACCAGGGGTATGGCGATCTCGGATGCCATGGCAACGACGTCATCGACACGCCCAGCGTCGATCGATTCTCGACGCAGGCCATCGAGATGACGGACTTCGCCGTCTGCCCCGTCTGCGCGCCGACCCGCGCGGGGTTGATGACCGGGCGGCACTGCTATCGCACCGGCGTCTGGGAGACGTATCGCGGCGGCGAGACGCTCCGGCTCGATGAGGTTACCATCGCCGAGTGCCTCCGTGATGCGGGCTACGAGACGGGCATCTTCGGCAAGTGGCACCTCGGCGATATCTACCCCTGGGTGCCCTCGAATCAGGGCTTCAATGATGGCCTCTACTTCCGTCACGGCAACTGGCCCTACTACGACGTGCCGATTGAGCGCAACAACCAGCCGGTCGACAACCCCGGCTATCTCACCGATGTCTTCACCGACGCGGCCATGGAGTTCATTGAGAAGAACCAGGACGGTCCCTTCTTCTGCTACGTGCCCTACAACGCGCCTCACGCGCCGCTGCAGATGCCTCAGCACTACGAGGACAAGTACATGGCGATGGATCTCGACGAGAACACGGCCAAGTGCTACGGCATGATCGAGTGCATCGACGACAACGTGGGCCGCCTGCTCAAACGCGTTGACGAGTTATCTCTGACCGACAGCACGCTCGTCATCTTCATGACTGACAATGGCCCCCAGTGGCCGCGCTACAACTGTGGCCTGCGCAACGTCAAGGGCAGCGTCTACGAGGGCGGAATCCGAGTCCCGTTCTACGCTCGCTGGCCCGAGCATTTCCCCGCGGGCGCGAAGTGCGACAGCATCGGCGGCAACATCGACCTCCTGCCGACGCTCCTCGACGCTGCCGGCGCGCCGCTGCCCACCGCCCACAAGCTCGACGGCATCAGCCTCATGCCCCTGTTGACAGGTGAGGTGGACCGCCTGCCGGATCGGATGATGTTTCACCACTGGCAGCGCTCGATGGCGCCCGAGAAATACCCAAACGGCGCTGCCCGCACGCAGAAGTGGAAGCTGGTGAACGGGGAAGAGCTGTACGACATGGAGTCTGATCCCGGCGAGACCACCGACCTCGCCGCCGATCACCCCGACCTCGTCCAGGACCTGTCCGCGGCCTATGACGAGTGGTGGGACGATGCCAGCACGGAGCGCGGCTTCGTCCGCCTGCCCGTGCCGATCGGCACCGACGGCGACAATCCTGCCAAGCTCATCGCTATGCACGCTTACATCGATGGCGACGCGCGCTACCAGTACGGAGGCCTGCTGCAGGATCGCATCATGGACTGGGAGAGTACGGACGACGTGATCTACTGGGATGTCGATGTCGAGACGACCGGCACTTACGAAGCCTCCCTCGAATATCGCGCCGCCGATGCGTCCCAGGTTAGCCTCACCGCCGCCGACCAGACCCTTGAGGCCGACGTCGTTGCCACCGAGGGCCGGGATTGGACGAGCCTCCCTATCGGCACGCTCAACCTCACAGCCGGCCCGGTGAAGCTCTCCGTTCAGGCCTCATCAATCACCGGCAACTCCGTCATGGACCTACACGAGATCAGGCTGAAGCTGCTTGGCTAACCGCCATCCATGTAGCAGGGGCTTCAGCAGGGAAACTCCGCGAGTTTCCACGACGCCGTTCCCCAGGGGAGCCAAACCCATGCTCAAGTGCATCGCCATCGTCGCGTGCCTCACCTTTGCATCCGTCGCCTTCGCAGGCGCGCCGCTCAGACTGCCCGACGACCGGCCGTTCGTCGGGGTCTACTACTTCGGCCACTGGTGGGCGCCGTGGACGACCGATGACGATCGGATTCGCAAGGATTGCGAGGGGCTGAGGAAGATGGGCGTCTCCGTGCTCTGCACCGACCACGAGTGGTCGCAGGCCATCGATGGCGACTGGAAATGGCTCGACCGCGAGCACCGCATCGCCAAGGAGACGGGCGTCCAGATTCTCCCGTGGCTGAGCCTGAAGTGCTGGGGCGATGTGGCTAACGAGGATCGCATGGCGCTGATGAAGGAGTGGTATGGCGTCGATCTCGCCCGGACGGAGGTGCAGGACGGCTCGCCGGGCGGCCTGCTGCTGTGGGATGAGGAGACCATCAAGGCCGGCGCCGCGTATGCCTCCGAGTACATCGACCGCTACCGCGACCAGGCGCTGCTGCACGTCATGTGGGATGGCGAGGCACGGCCGGTCGTCGCGCTCAGCGTTGAGTTGGCTTGGCTCGGTGGCTTCGACGCGTTGACAACGGAGCGCTTCCGCACGTGGCTCCGCGCCCGCCACGGCAGCTTGAAAGCCATCAACGAGGCGTGGGGGACAAGCTTCACCCGCGTCTACCAGATCGATCCTAAGGACACGACCGTCTTCGACTACGCCAACCACCAAGCGGGCGTGTCGAAGCACCCGCAGGCCGTTGAGGATCACATCGAGTTCCGCTCGCAGACGATCTCTGAGTCCCTCGGACGCCAGGCGGAGTTGCTCCGGCAGACACACCCCGATGTCCTCATCCTCGCCGAGTTGCCCTACCAACTCGCGAGCCAGCACGAGCACGCTGAGGCGTACCGAATCGCCTATGCGGCCAATCCGTCCTGCACGCGTTCGGCCGACATCCTGTTCTTGCGCTGCACGGGTCCTCTGAACCAGAGCGAGGCCGAGTACCTGGCGGAGTGGATGGCTGACACGGGCCAGCCGGTCATCCTGACCTACCGCACGTATAGCGACTGGTGCAACGAGCGCACGCTATCTGAGACCCGCAAGTCTGCCAAACTGTATGGGGAGCAGGCCGCGCAGTGGGGGAACGGCTTCGGCTTCTACTCATACAACGAGATGGTGGATACCCACCTCGCGCCATCCCGGCCCGAGGACACGGGGCACAACGGGCCCCTCACGCCGGAGCAGTCGGAGCGCGGGCTGGATCTGATGGGCCGGATGATTGGCACCTATCTCCGGAACGCCGCCCCACGATCCCGGCAGGATCGGGTAAGAAGGAGGGGAGGCAACAACTAGCAGTAGCATCGCGGAGGGAGCGAGGTCTGATGGGAGCGGTGGATGTGCTGAAAGCAGCACAGCATATGGAAAGACGCGGTCGTGATTACTACCTGCTTCACGCCGAGCGCGCCAAAGGGTCACACCTGTCTGGGCCGCTGACGACCCTTGCCGGCGATGAGGATAAGCACGTCGGCACGATTGGCCACTTGTACGAATCGCTACGTGAAGGCGAGACATGGCCAGCCGTGCCGGAGGATGTTTTGCCGCCAACCGTGATAGCTCAGGCGGTGGATTACATTGTGGATGCCGGTGGCGCGGGATTCACGTCGGGTTCCGCGCTAAAGGAAGTCTACGAGCACGCCTACGACTTCGAGCGCCGGGCTCTGGAGTTCTACACTCGCGCGGCGCGTGAGTCGACAGACCCGAAGCTGGTGCAGTTTCTGAAGTTCCTCGCCAATGTCGAGCAGCTTCACGTCGCCGGCATCAAGAGACTGCTGATGCGCGCCGAGGGGAACGGCGAAACCGTGTAGGCGCGGCGCGACTGTGCTCCGGGGCAACGACTCCGTGGCGCCCAACGTTGTCCTCAGTGAAAGGGGCCAACGCCATGGACGTCGCAGATCTACTGAAGACCGCCCAAGGGCTCGAGCGCCGAGGCCGGACCTACTACATGGAAGCCGCCGAACGAGTGTCTGATCCCGTGGTCAAGGCAGTCTGCGTAGCGCTTGGTCGCGACGAGGAGGAGCACGGGGAGATTGTCAACCTGTTCTACGCGGCATTGGAGAAGACGGAAGATTGGCCGAAGCCGGCGGATCTCGACTCCCAGCCAAAGTCAGCGCGCGAGCGGCTCGATGAGATCGTCGGCGACACGGCGGGCGCGATAAGTCCTGGTGATTCCTACATGGATGTCTACCAGTCTGCGCTGGAACTGGAGCGGGAGACGCTCGTCTTCTACAAGAAGGGCGAGGCGTCCACGGACGATCCGGCGCTGATCAAGTTCTTCCGGTACCTATGGCACACGGAGAAGACTCACGCTGAGATGCTACATGCCTTGCTTGAGGCGACGCGCCAGGCCGCCGAAGCGTAGCCCGAGCAGCCTGCTCACGCGTGCTTCTCGGCCGCCTCGATCGCCATTCGGGCCCATTCCCGGATGCGATCGGGGTGGCCGTGTAGCGATTGCACCTCGCGTAGCACCACCTGATAGTGACTCCCCTTCAGCCTCCGCATGCCCTCGTCCAGGTGTTCCCGCATCCTCGTCGTGTCGTCCGGCATCATGACCTCCGCCGCGGGCTGACGCCACATAATCGTGTACTCCGTCCCGCACTCGTCGACCACTCTCTCGAGATCCGTCCACGCCGAGCAAACGAAGACCCGCAGATTCGGGATGCGCTGCACGATCTCGATCTTCTGGGTGAGATCCTCGCAGCACCCATACCACACCGCGCCGAACTGCTGGAAGATGGGGATCTGGTAGTTCAGGAGGAACTCTTCCTGCATGGCGGGCGAGACTTCCTGGAATTCCTGACTGTTCGCACCGGTCCACGTGTTGTGCAGCCGGATCTGCCCCTCGCCGGGGTCGCCGTTGGGAACGTCGCTGCACTGCATCGGCTCATGGTGGTTGGTCGTCAGCAGGCCGGTCGCCTCAGCCGCCCGAGATGCGGCGAGCACGCCCTCCGTCAGCTTCGCCATGCACCGATGCACGCGCTCCGGGCAGAACGCCAGATCCTCCAGCATCGGCTGCATCCCGCGCAGCTTGTCGAGCAGCGTCCCTAGCTGAGGCCCGAGCGGCGGCGCGCACGTCAGCCGCACCGGCATCGCGTCGCCGAGGATCTCTTGCATCGCCTCGACGCCGCGCTCCGTGCGCTTGGCGTTGTAGCTGAAGCTCGGCACGGTGACCTTGTCGTAGTCTTCCGGCTCCTTGATCGGCGGGTCGTACCGGAATCCGCCCAAGTCCGTCCCATCAACCTGACCGGGGATTCTCACGCCCCACACGTGCTCGCTATCGCAGTCAAACGCCGCCCCGACGCCCCACCACGGCTCGGCGATGTGGTCGTCGCCGACCCACTCCTTATACAGGTGCTGCCTGAAGGCGTGCTCGATGCTTCGACAGGTTGCGTCCTCACACTCCATCTTGTCGGGGGTGAGGATCTCGCTCCAGACAGCGGCCGGCCGGCACCACACGGGCGCGCGGTCGCCGCTGCGCCGCTCATTGGCGTTGCGCCAGCGCCGTCGCCTCGCCTCGTATCCGTCGCTGAGCGCGAGTTCCATGACTTGGTGGGCAAGGCTGCGGACAATGTCGAGGTCTTTGGCCGGCGCGGATGGCATGGCGTGTCTCCTGGCGTGACTGTTGCCAGGGGAGTTTCTCCGTCAACACGCCAGGCCCTGCGTTCCTGCGGCTTCCCCTCAAGCAGGGCTCCGGCCGTGTTCGCGGAACCTCGGTCTACTCCCACATCGGAGGTGCGCCTTGATTCGTCGCCTGCCGCTCGCCCTCGCCCTGCTGGTGCTCGCCGCACCGGCGCTGGCCAACACTCGACCCCGTGTCAACCTCTCGGGCAGTTGGCGGTTCCAACTGGACCCCGACAGAATCGGCATCGACGGCGAGTGGCCCTCGCGGCCCCTAGTCGACTCCGGTCCCATCACGGTGCCCGGATGCTGGGAAGCGCAAGGCTACGGCGACGAGACCTCAGATGCCCTGCGCGAGTTCACCGGCTGGGGATGGTACCAGCGATTGGTCCGCGTTCCCGCCAAATGGCGGGACGGGGGGCGGGTCATGCTGCATTTGGGGCCCGTCCACCGCTCGGCAAAGGTGTGGGTCGGACCCGACCTCGTCCACGAGCACTTCGGCTACGTCACGTCCTCTGAGGTTGATATCACCGACGCCGTCGCCTTCGGCCGTCAGGTTTCCCTGACGGTTCTCGTTGACAACGAGCACCACGTCGAAGTGGACGGCCTCGCCGGCTGTTACGATACATACGATTTCATCAAGTGGGGCGGCATCTACGGGCACTGCTGGATCGAGTTGCGTCGCGACGCTCATCTCAAGGATCTGTTCGTCCGAGTAACTGATCGGCGTGGGTCCGCGCGAATTAGCGCAACCGTAGTCGGCGACCCGGCCAACTGCACCGTGCGGTGCGCGATTCGTGAGGTCGGTGGCGAGGGGGGCTACGAGTATGAGTCAGGCATCGAAGGAGCGCGCGCCGTCGAGTTGGACGTCCCCATCCCCGGCGCCAAGCTCTGGTCGCCCGAGACGCCTCATCTCTACGACGTTACGCTCGAGTTGCTCCGGGACGGCAAGATCATTGATTCCGTGTCTACCCGCACGGGCTTCCGAGAGATCGAGATCCGCGGCAACGATATCTATGTGAACGGACATCGGACGTTCCTGCGCGGCTACGGGGATGACGCCTGCTTCCCGCAGACCATCGCGCCGCCCGCGCAGAAGCGCTTCTGGCTCAATCGCTTCCGCATCGCCAAGGACTACGGCTTCTTTTTCGTCCGCCACCACAGCCATACCCCCGTCCAGGAGTACTTCGACGCCGCCGACGAGATCGGCATGTTGATCCAGCCCGAACTCCCCATCGCGTACGAGAACCACATCCACAATGCCACCGACGCCGCGAAGCAGCTCTTCAGCGATCAATGGCGCGACACTATCCTTCAGTACCGCAACCACCCGTCGCTGATGATCTGGTGCATGGGCAATGAGGCGTGGAACTCCCACCCGTTGGCCGACGATCTCTACGCGATGGCCCACGACCTCGATGGCACGCGGCCCGTCTGCGATACCGATGGTGTGCCACGCAACCCCTACGCGACCGGCGGCACGCGCGACACGCTCGATGTCCACCACGTGCAGTTTTCCGAACACGTCATCCCCTGGGGCGAGAACACCGGCAAGTACGAGATCGACGCCGTCCCAGCCAAGCCCGTAACCGTGCACGAGATGGGTAATTTCGTGGCGTTCTACGACGCCCGGGACGCGCGCCACTACACGGGCCTGACGAAGCCCTCGTGGCTGGTCGAATCAGGCGAGCGCGACCCGGTTGCATATCGCTCCCATCGGGAAGAGAACGCGCGGATGTGGGTGGTCCGCCAGCTCGGCGAGCCGTGGTTGATCGAGTGGCGCTCGGACCGCGTGCCGGAAGATCCGCGTGATCGAGTCGTCTTCCACTTCACTGCCGCTACCGGGTACCGGCCCGAGCCATCCGGCTTCTTCACGCTTCATCTCAACGGCGAGGCGCTGCTCCGGTTCAACTTGCCGGAGGAAGGCTCGGCATCGTGGAAGTCCGATGATGGGCAGTCTGAGCTGTCCTTCGACGTGCGCGAATCGGGCGTCGATCAGTTCGGCGTCATGGCCCTTTCGGTCCCCGCGTCCCTCGCGGCGGGCGAGCCCGCCAAGCTCAAGGTCACCGGCTCGGCGTCCGCGTCTCAACGGTGGTTCGGTCTGTACGATTACACCGACACGCCTCGGCCCGGTGGCGACGACGCGACCCATGTCAACGGGTTCGCTGAGATGCTCCGCTGGGAGACCGACGAAGCCAGCTCCGTCGCGGGTCTCGCCGAGCGCCATGGCACGATCGCGATGCTCCCGACCTTCGTCGAGAACTCCCGCAAGCTGCAGGCGCTCTGTCGGAAGCTCAACACCGAGGCCGCCCGCCGCAGTCCCGAGATCGATGGCTACACGTTCTGGTTGCTCCAGGACTACTGGAAGGGTGGGCAAGGGCTCCTGAACCAGTTCTACGAGCCCAAGGGGATCAGTATCGAGGAGTCGCTCAAACGCAACTCCGCGACTGTCGTCCTCCTCGACCGCGAGAGCTGCGAGGTGGATGCCGGAGGGCGCCTCACGCCGACTGCCGTCGTTAGCCACTTCGGTCGCGAGCGTCTCGACGCTCCGACGCTCCAGGTGTCGCTTGTGGGCGAGTCGGGGCGACCGCACCACACGCAGACCATCGCCCTGGATCCCATCCCCGCTGGCACGGTAGCCGAGATCGCTGACCTAAGCGTGCCCGTTCCCACAGTGGAGGAGCCGACGAAGCTCGCGCTTCATCTTACCCTCGTCGATGGCGAATTCACGCGCGCTAACGAGTGGGACTACTGGGTCTTCGCTGACGTCGCCCCGCTGCCGGCACCAGGCCGCGTTGCCGCCATTGGGGGAGCGTGGATGGCCGATCTTCACCCCGGCATCCGCACGCTCGCTTACGGCGAGGCGGCTCCCGATGATGTCGGCGTCCTCCTCGCCGGCTCTCTGTCTCGCCCGGTGCTCGCGGAACTGGATTCCGGGACGCCCGTCCTGCTGCTGTCGCGCGGAGCGTTCATCGGCGACGGGCTGCGTTTCAAGTCTCCGTGGTGGGTCCCCAATCCCAGTGACAGCAACCTCGGCACCATCATCTCAGACCATCCTGCTCTGGACGGCTTCCCGCACGAAGGCTGGTGCGACCTTGCGTGGTATCCGATGATCGAGGGGTCCAGGGCTGCCCGCCACAGCGGGGCACTGTCGGGCGTTCCGCCGATTATTCAGTCGATCGATCTCCCGCTCCGTCAGCTCACTCGGTCCCTGCTGTTCGAAGTAGAAGTGGGGGAGGGGAAGCTCCTCGCTTGCTCGCTGAATCTCACTCGCAAGGTCCTCACCGACAGCAGCGCCGCCCGGCATCTCCTGGCCGGCCTCCTGCGCTACGCCCTCAGCGATGAGTTCGCTCCGAGCGCCCAACTCACCGTCGACGCCCTCCGCCAAGCCATAGCCACGCCAGATTTCATCGACTCCACCCTCGTCGAGGGCTTCTCGCGGGTGGTCGCTGCCTCGCCCGATCCCCACAGCGGCCAGACCTCTAGCGAACCCGCGATCGGACTCTCCGCTCGCGGTGAGCGCGTCGCGACCTGGTTCGCCCGCGAAGCCGACGACTCGCGGTTCGTGACCTGGCAGACGGCCGCCGTGCCCGAGGCGCTCGCGGCCGGGACGGTTACCTTTGCCTGGACCGGTGTGCTGGGCTGGCTCCCAGAACCCGAGGGGGTGCTGCGACTGCACGTCGGTGAGGCGCCGTTGCTGGACTTTCATGTCACCAACGCGGACGCCGAATGGTCCTCCGATGACGGGGCCGCGAGTCTCCGGTTCACTCCGGCCGCCCACAATGGATCGGACACGTCAGGTACCTTCGCCCTGACCGTTCCGTTCTCGATGGCCACGCCTGGTCAGCCGGTCACGTTGACCGTGCGCGCGTACGGAGGATCGAATCGCTGGTTCGCCGTGCAGGAGTACAGCGACACTCTCGACTGGCTCCTCGGCTTCCACTAGAGCCGGTCTCGGGCTCCGCAGTCGCCCGTCACCCGACAGGTTGGTCAGCTAGACCCGCATTGCCCATATGAGCAGGGAGGTTTTCGGTAGAGGTGCCAAGAAAC
>CAZKUN010000175.1:0-19698 GCA_964555935.1 uncultured Armatimonadia bacterium
TCGGCTCACGCCTGATGCCGTACTGCAAGAACGAGCAGATGTTCGTCTGCCCGAGCGACTCATCGGCGATCTGGTCGTATGGGATGAACTATCGGATGTCACAATACGCCCGGGCAGGAGCCGGCGGCGCCGGGCCCTATGGTTACGGCTATGGTGGGGCGTCGCTGGGAGCGATTGCGAGGCCCGCGGAGATTCTGGTACTCGCGGACGCGCGCGGCAACTGCTACTACATCGGCAACGCGTACTACCCCGGCTATGCCTTCCGATCCTCCGGGTATGCGTGTGGCAGCCATGTGATCCGCCACAACGGCGGCGCCAACTGCGGTTTCGCGGATGGGCACGCCAAGTGGCTGAACTCCGACAAGTTCAGGCCCGGCCCGACCCTCTACACGATGCTCAACTTCTGGGTCGATTAGTTGGTTTGGGATATCTCAACTCGGCGAATGCAGAAGGGCTCCCCGCGAGGGGAGCCCTTTTCGATTCACGCCCCTTCAGGACTCACGATCGCGCCCAGGAACAGGATCGCGCCGGTCTGGTTGTCGCGGATGCCGCAGATGAACGGTCGGTCGACGATGAAAGGTGTGGTCGGAGCGGGCATCCCCCCGCCCCCCATGGCCGCCCCCATCATCGACGCGGCCGCGGCTACGGTTCCCTCTTCATCCACCCTCAACGTGGCCGCGTGGCGCGCCTGGCTGATCCAGACGGGCAGGTCAGTGTCGATGAGCGATGGGAACTCAGCATCGCCGCGCCCGAAGGCAACACCCATTCCGAGCGACGTCAGAGGCGGCTCAAGGTCGAGGTGCTGCTCCGCCGTGAACCGCGGCAGGCCGACCTTCAGCTCCTGATCGCACATCTGTGCCGCCATGTCCTCCCACATGTTGGCATCGAAGGACTGGCAGAACTCGCCGAAGTCGAGTTCCGGATGAGGCAGCACCACAATCATGCTGAGCCGCTCGCCGGCGTAGGGAAGGCTAAGGGCGCGGGCGACCTTGTTCTCGAAGTACGGGAAGCTCTCGTGATCGTGGCGCATCATCTGCACGGCTTCCACTTCGCCGCTCAGAAGCGTGAATTCGGCGGGCCGCGTGGTCCTGGCCTCGAACGGGCAGTCCCACTTGGCGTCCAGATACGCCGCATTGAGCAGCACCATCACGTCCAGCGGGTCGAGGCGTTCGACGATGCGCGTAATCCGCCCGCGGGTGTTGTCGCGCACCCAGTTGTTGATCCAGCCGACGGACTGCGGGGCTTGGAGGTCCATCGGTACGAAGCCCCAGCCATAGTACTTGTCATACGCCGCGCGGAATGCGTGATCGGCGCGGACGCTTTCATCAACGATGAGGCAGTTCCGCAGCGAGAAGTCGACCTCCGGCCCCGACTCGCGTAGCCCGCGCACCAAGGAGACGTTGTCGATGTTGAGTGCGGTTGGGACGGGGTCGTCGAGTTGCAGCGCGGCGGCCATCGCGGTCTTTGTCGCGCCGCCCGCACCGTTGTAGACCATGCCGAGCGCGTAGCGGATGCTGAGCGGAGAGACGAAGGTGTTTGCGGTAGGATCCTGTTCCCGAACCACATGCAGGAGGCTAAAAGCGAAACGGGCCTGGGATGTGGCGAACTGACGCGTGTAGACCGGCTGCGACGTTGGGCGCCATTCAGCGGGGTCCGGCGAGTCATTGTGCGCGAAGACCGTCCATGCAACGATGGACGCTACCCCCACGGCGAGCGCGACTACGGCAATCTTCAGCAGGCGAGGCACTGGGTCCACCCCCTCCAGAGAAGAGACGCGGGAGTCCACCTCCGGTCTTGGGGTGAGACGCGCGTCACGCTTCCCACGAATCAAGCGTCGCAGCCCGAGGTGGGCTGCGACGAGAGACGTGTCATCGTTGGTGCGGGGAGCGGAGTCAGTACATCACGCCAGGTGGTGGGGGGCCGGCCGCCATTGCCGCCCCGCAGAAGAGCATGCCGAGGACCATCGAGAGCACCATGGCTGCGGTCGCCAGGCCTCCGAGCACGATGCCGATGATCGCGTTGGGGCTCGTCGAGCCCTCGCGGCGGGCGTTGACGCCGTGCCAGATGGCTACTGGCCCAAGCAACTGGAAACACAGGAACGAGATGATGCCATACGTGAGCGCCGTCTGCGCCCGCCCATCGGCCGCTGCAGTCGATTCCGGCATGACGAAAGCCGCCGGATCGGACGCCACGACGGTGACCGGCACGCCGGGCGGCGGCGCAACGGCTGGGATCGGTGCAGGTGGAGCTGGGATTGCAGCCGGCACGGACGCGTCAAGCGACCCCAGCCCGCTAACCGCGGGTCCGGGGTCCGCGGGCAAACCTGGCGGTGGCCCGATGGTCGGCATCTCATCAAGCGCTCCGAGCATCGGCGTCTCTGTCACCCGGGGTAGCGGTGGGGTTAGCGACGCCTCGTAGGACGGCGCTGCTGTAGGCTGTGGCTCAATAGGCGCGGACGCCTCGGGCGCGGACGTGGCGCTCGGTTGGGGCGTGGCACACTTCCAACACGCAAGTTCCGTGTGGTACAGCAGCTCGCCGCAGCTCGAGCACGCGCGCTTCGTCAGGTCGCCAATTCCCACGGGCGTTGCGCCCACGAGACCAGCGGCCTGCCCGTAGTTTGGTTGGGCGTTGGTGGCCATGTGACGTGCCTCCGTAAGGTCCGTTCCACTCCAGACGCGCCAGCACGTTGCGTTACAGTTTGTTGGTTACCACGGGTCGGCGCAGTTCTGATATGTTGGTTTCCCAGCCAGGTGTCCGGCGGGAGGCCAATCGCTCAGGTTGGTCGAATATCCGCGCGTCCATCAAAGCGCGTAGCGGCGGGCATTTGGCCCGTCGATGAGCTGAAGCGTGACGGAGCAGCCGCTCCGAATCACCTGGGAGGCACCGTCTGTGAAGGTAGGCATTAGCTGCATCATAACCCCCCGCGAGTGGACCTGGCGTGAGACGTTTGAGAAGAGCAAGGCCGCAGGCTACGACTCCATCGAGCTGGTGTTGCGCGACGATTCCGAACTGACTTGGGACACCCCCGTCGACGAGATCCGCGCCATCCGGAAGATGGGCGAGGACATGGGTTTCGAACTCGACAGCCTTTGCCCGCAGACCTCCACGCGCATCGACGTCATGTCACCCGATGCATCTGTCCGCGCGGAGGGCAAGGATCGCATCAGGAAACTGCTTGAGATCGCGAAGGAACTCGGCATGGACGGCGTCCTCGTGGTACCGGGCGCAGTGACGTCCGAGGTCCACTATGACGACGGTTACGCCCGCGCGCTCGAGGCGTTCAGCGAGGTTGCGCCTTTCGCCGAAGACATCGGCGTCACGATCGCCATCGAATACGTCTGGAACAAGTTCCTGCTCAGCCCGCTGGAGTGGAAGCGGTTCATCGAGGAGGTTGGCTCCGACCGCGTCGGGCTCTTCTTCGACACGGGCAACATGACGATCTTTGGTTTCCCGGAGCAGTGGGTGAAGATTATCGGCAAGGGCGTCAAGAAGGTCCACTTCAAGGACTTCAAGCGTCCGACGGAATGGACGGCGCTGCTGGAGGGCGACGTGGATTTCCCGGCCGTCATGGCGGAGCTGCGCAACATCGGCTTCGACGGTTGCTGCCTCTCCGAGGTATCGCCCGGTATCGCGCCGATCGAAGACACTGCGGCCGCCATCCGCAAGATCCTGGAGATGTAGCCCAGGCGAGGCGAGGAGGGGCGTTTGGATCTCTGTTTCTGCATCGCGGCCAACGATCCGAGGGCGCTCGATGAGCGCGCGCCGGACCTAGCGACCTACCACGTTTCGTGTCTGGAGATCACGTGGAAGGGCTTCCCGCACTGGGATCCGCGCGAGTGCGCCCGGCTGCGCGATGGCCTCGCCAATCATGGCCTGCGCATGAGATCGATCCACATGCCGTTTGGGCCGGAACTGAACATCATCGACGACGACCCGGGCCTCCGGCTTCACGCGCTGGAGGCCCATCTGCATATGCTGCCCGCGACGGCGGCGCTGGGCGTTGAGATCGTCGTGATGCATCCCGGGCGCGAGTTTGTCTCGGATCGGCCGCTGTCAGAGCTTGTTGACTCCTGCATCGACGCGACGCGCCTGGTGACCGACCGCGCGTCTGAGCTTGGCATGCGAGTCGCGCTTGAGAACGTTCTGCCCGCCCACGCGTTGAGCGCGCACGAGGTGATCGCTGAGATCGTCGATCGTGTCGACCACCCAGCGCTCGGCATCTGTCTCGACACGGGCCATGCCCACGTGGTGGACAACGTCGTCCGCGCGATCGACGTCTTTGCCCATCGCATCATCCACGTTCACCTCCACGACAATCAAGGCGACACCGACAAGCACCTCTGCCCCGGGCTCGGCAACATCGATTGGCCTCCCGCTATCGAGAGGCTGCGGGAAGTCGGGTATTCGGGCCCGTTGACGCTGGAATGCCGGCCGCCCAAGGGTGTCGCGAAGGACGAGATCCGCAAGTTTGTATTAGACGCTCTCGGCGAGCGAGATCGCGCCACCGACTGCAGCACTTGCCCAGGGAGATGACGCATGCCCGCGTTCCACACCGATGCCTACGAGCAGCGCCAAGTCGAGCACTTCACTGGCGATCGTCAGCCGCCCGGATCGGCCATTGGAGACGTGCGTCTCACCGGTGACGGCGATCCGATCGTCACGACAGATGATGGGGTGTTCGTCTGGCGAGGCGATTCCTGGGAAGCCTCCGAGCCTCCGGAGGCGGATCCACGTCCCTTGCCGGAGCCTTGGCAGTGTTACTGCGACGAGAAGCAGACAGTGCCGATCGCCTGGCTGGGCGATGATGCGGCCATCGTGTGGTGCCATAGCGAGTTGCTGCTCGTGGGGCGAGATGGCCACTCCGAGGTGATGCTCAAAGAGTATCCCTCGCCGCTTCGCGTGCCTCTCTGCGGTGATGCCGCGCCGGACGGGACGCTGTGGCTGGGCAGCAAGCAGGGAGCGGCGTGTCTGCGGCGCGGGAAGTGGGAGTACTACGGCGGGCCGCGATACCTGTTGTCTGATGAGGTCATCGCCGTCGCGGCTGAGGATGATGGCGGCGCGTGGATCGCTACCACGGGCGGGCTGACGCACGTGACGCGCGCGGACATGACGCTGCTGGAGAAGGCGGAGCGCTTCGAGCAGCAGATCGATGCTCGCCACAAGCGGGAAGGGTATGTCTCGAGCTGTCGCTTGCCCGGGCCTGGTGACACATCGTCTCACACCCACGATGCCTCGGATAACGACGGGCTCTGGACCGCGATTTACTCCGCCGCCGAGTGCTTCCGCTACGCCGTCACCGGTGAGAAGAAGGCACGGAAGCTGGCGTGGGAATCGACGAAGGCGCTGCTCGACCTGGAGCGCCGCACGCCGATATCCGGCTTCCCGGCGCGGGCGTTGGTGAGGGTGGGCGAAGACGTCCTGAAGTCCGGCGGCGAGTGGCACGTCACCGAAGTCTACCACGCTCCCGGCGAGGCGGAGCCGGGCCCGTCGCCTGACGGCGCGTGGGAGTGGAAGGGCGATACCTCCAGCGACGAGCTGGACGGGCACTACTTCGCGCTCTCGATCTACTACGATCTCGTGGCGAATGAGAGGGAGAAGCAGGAGATCCGCGAGGTTGTGGAGCGGATGACGGACCATCTCATCAACAACGACTTCCTGCTGCTCGATCTCGATGGCAAGGCCACGCGCTGGGGCGTGTACTCGCCCTACTTCCTCAACGGCTCGCGGGAAGCGGAGCGGGGACTGAACTCGCTTTCGATCCTCAGCCACCTCCGCTCGGCCTACCACATGTGCGGCCACGAGCGCTACCTTGAGGCCGCGCGTGGGCTGATCGATGACCACCATTACGCGCTCAACACAATCAATCAGAAGATCATGCCGCCGGGCGAGAACAACCACTCGGATGATGAGCTGGCGTTCGTCTGCTACTACCCGCTGCTCACCTACGAGACGGATCCGGCGCTGCGCCAGCTCTACCTGCTCAGCTTCGAGCGCTCGTGGCGCATCGAGCGGCCTGAGCGCAATCCGCTCTGGAACCTGATGTATGGAGCGCTGACGGGCAACACATGTGACGCCGAAGTAGCGGCTCAGACCCTCGGGCAGATCCCGCTTGATCTCTGCAACTGGCCCGTTCGGAACTCGGTCCGGAACGACGTGGTGATTGCGCCCAAATCCGGGCGCTTCGGAGAGGTGGAGTCGGTCGATCCCGTCCGCATCGACGAGCAACCCGCCGGCCGCTGGAACGCGAATCCATACCGCCTCGACGGCGGCGGCGACGGCAGCAGCGAAGAGGATGGGGCGTACTACTTGCTCCCGTATTGGATGGGGCGCTATCATGGGCTGAATGAGTAGTCCGCAGGCCGAGGTGCATCGAGCACGATATGCCCGAGATCCGGATCATCCACACATCTGACTTCCATGACTGCCTGACGCCTGAGAAGGCGGCTCTGCTCCGACGGCTCAAGGAAGAGCATGGCGCGCTGCTGATCGATGCGGGCGACGCTGTGCGGGCGCTCAACGTGACGGTCATGCCGTGGCGGGAGCGGGCGGTCGGGTTGATGAACGCCGCGGGCTACGACGCGATGGGCCTGGGCAATCGCGAGTACTTCTTCCGGCAGTCGGGGATGCGATGGAAGACGGGCCACGCGGGCTTCGCTCGCGTTAGCTCCAACTGCCGTGGACGAGGCGGGAGCCTCGACAGCGCGAGCCGCGCCGCAGTCCTCGACGCCGGTGGCGTGAAGCTCGGGCTGATCGGCGTGATGCCCACGATGATCGAACCCGGGCACTTCTTCGAGCGGTTGAGCGACATGCGGTTCCCGCCATGGCAGGACGCGGCGCGGGAGGCAGTAGAACCTCTCGTGGGGTCATGTGACATCATTGTCGCCCTGTTCCATCGCCCAGACCGTGAGATTGACGAGTTGCTGGAGGTCTGTCCCGAGGTGAAGCTCGTGCTCGCCGGCCACCAGCACATACTGGACAGCACTGTCGAGGTCCGAGATGATGGTCGGATCGTGTCGCGCGTCGGAGAAGACGCCTCCCACTGTCGCGTGCTAGGCTTGCGAATCCCCGAGGGAACGGTTACCATGGACGAGTTGGTCGGTCTGGATGCGCCGCGCTCCTCGGAGGAGACGTAGATGGCCCCCGAGCCGATCCCTCTGCTTCTGGTCGACATCGGCAACACCGCTATCCACTGGGCTCCGTATGATGGCGAGTGGAGCGCCGGGCGCCGCGTGTGGACGCGGGCGATTAACAACTTCGGCCCGCAATTTGACGCGGAGATCAAGATCGAGCGCTCCCGCCGGGAGCCGCGCGGCTGGCCGGAAGCTGCCGTTGTCTGCTCGGTCGTGCCGGAGGCGACGGAGCGCATGTCCGCGGAGTTGGAGCGGCGGCGGATCCCGGTGCTGCTGCTCGGTCACACGCTCAAAGCATCGATGCCCGTGCAGTACCACGACCCGAGCCAGCTTGGCCAAGACCGCCTCGCCAACGCCGCCGGAGCGTTCCGCGAGGTGGGGGGGAAGGCTATCGTCGTGGATGTCGGCACGGCGATCACCGTCGATGCCGTCTCCGATGACGGCGAGTTCCTCGGCGGCGCGATCGCGCCCGGACCGCACCGCGCGTGGCGCGGGCTGATGGTCGGCGTTCATGGGCCGGGGTTTGCGATGGTCGATACGGCCTGGCTGGAGCATCGCCCCCGCAGCGAACCGAAGCCTATCGGGCACAACACGCAACAGTGCCTCGACGCGGGCTTGCGGATCGGTTTCGCGGGCCTCGTTGATCGGCTGATCCGCGAGCAACGCCGAGAGATCGGCGAGGACGCGCCCGTGCTATGGACCGGAGGCGCCGCTCCCATCTTGCGCGAGCACTCCGACGAGCCGGGCGAGCTAGACGAAATCCTGACACTCAAGGGCCTTGCGGCCATCTACGAGACGGATCACGAGCCGAAATCCGATGAACCCACTGAAGATAGCTGACCTCACGATCGACCCCCCGCTCATCCTTGGCCCAATGGCCGGGATGAACGCCGTGCCGCTTCGCCTGCTCTGCCGGCGAGCGGGAGCGGGACTGGTCTGTTCGGAGATGGTCTCCGCGAACGCGCTTCACTATGGCAGCAAGAAGACCGACGAGCTGCTGCAGACTTGCCCGGGGGAGAAGCCGCTGTCGATCCAGGTCTTTGGCTCTGATCCCTCGCGTGTTGGCGTGGCGGGCCAGGTGGCGGTCGAGGCGGGAGCGGACATCGTCGACATCAACATGGGCTGCCCGGTCCGGAAGGTCATCAAGTCCGGCGCGGGTTCGGCCCTTATGAGCCAGCCGAAACTCGCGGCGGAGATCGTGGCCGCGACGGTCGAAGCCGTCGACGTGCCCGTTACCGCGAAGATCCGCGCGGGCGTTCACGAGGGAGATGATTCGTTCCTCGATCTGGCCAAGGGCCTCGCTGATGCCGGCGCGGCCTTTATCGCCATCCACGGTCGGACGGTGGGGCAGGGCTACAAAGGCGAGGCGAGTTGGGACGCCATCGCGCGGCTCGTCAAGGCGGTGCCAGTTCCGGCCATTGGCAATGGCGACGTGTTTGAGGGCGAGGACGCGGTGCGGATGGCTGAGGAAACAGGCTGCGCGGGCGTGATGATCGCCAGAGGCGCGCTGGGGAACCCGTTCATATTCCGCGACGCCCGGAAACTACTGGCCGGAGACCAGGCCCCGAAGACGCCCGCTCGGTGGAGGCTGGCGGCGGCGCTATGGCAGGCCCAGGCCTCGGCGCTCCAGCACGGGGAGACGTATGGCATCCGCCGGCTGCGAGCGCAGGCCTGCTGGTACAGCAAGGGCGTGCCCGGATCGGCCGACTTCCGCCGACGGGCGTGTCAGGCCGTCACGCTGGATGACCTCGCACAGGCCATCCTTGCGCTCGCGGAGAACATCAAACCGATGGAGCGCGCCGAGACCGACGCCGGCTGACGAGGAGACACTTCTTACTGATGAACAAGTTCGGTTTCATCCTGCACCCGCTGTCCGCGGCCGACGTAGGCAGACGCTACCCCATCGCCAAGTACTTCCCACCATCGTGGGTCGAGGGAGTCTGCGGCCGCATGTCGTCGAAGTTCCTCGGCCACATCCACAACCTTCGCGGCGACACGGGGGCGGCGGCGGATGGGTGCTTCGTCGGCTGCCCGCTGACGCCCCGGCAGTTCACCGAGTGGCCGGTCGAACAGGGCTACGAGCGGATCCTCCAAGCCGTTGACATGGCGGCGCGATGGGGCGCGAAGATCGTTGGGCTGGGCGCGTTCACTGCGGTCGTCGGCGACAAGGGCGTGACGATTGCCGAGCGTTCGGGTGTTGGGATCACGACGGGCAACAGTTACACGGTCTACACGGCCGTTGAGGGAGCCATCGACGCCGCGCGCCGCATGGGCATCGAGCCGTCTGAATCGCGCGCCGCCATTCTCGGCGCAACGGGATCCATCGGTCGGGCGTGCGCTCTGCTGCTAGGCAATGATGTCGCGTCGCTCTCGCTCGTGGGCAGGCGCCCGGGCGCATTGTCAGACATTGCAGACGAAGTGAAGCAGGCCACCAGCGCCGACGCGGACTGCTACACCGATGTCGGCGAAGGCACTCGCGACGCCGATATCGTCATCGCGGTCACATCGGCCGTCGAGTCCATCATCGAGCCTGAGCACGTGAAAAGCGGCGCGGTTGTGTGTGACGTCGCCCGACCTCGCAACGCGTCCCGCGCGCTCATTGAGACCCGCAACGACGTGCTGGTCATCGACGGCGGGGCGGTGGCCGTGCCTGGTGAGAATTTCGACTTCGGCTTTGACTTCGGATTCCCGGCGGGGTTGGCCTACGCGTGCATGGCCGAGACGATGATCCTCGGCCTCGAGGGACGGTACGAGAACTACTCCCTCGGCGCGGAGATGAAGCTCGAACAGGTCCAGGAGATGGGCGAGCTAGCCGCGAAGCACGGCTTCCGCCTGTCTGGCTATCGGTGTCTCGAGCGGACGCTCACAGATGAAGACATCGCCCAGAAACGCGAAGCCGGCGGACGGTAACCGGGCGCGCGAGAATCGAACGGGCCCCGACGGTTTCGCCGGGGCCCTTTCTCATGCGCTGACCTGGTTGGCTACAGGTCCCACTTCACTCGTTTCAGATACGCGGCGCCGCCAAGACACACCGTCGATAGCATCACCAGTAGCAGCTTCATTACCCATCCCCCCATTTGGCGTCGTTACTGCTGTCCGCCTAATGGCACTATTCCACAGTCGGCGCCGGTCGGGATGTAGCGCAATGGTAACCAGCAGACAGCATCAGAGCCCCAAGTCTTCCGGGGCTCTGTTCACTCACGTCTTAGGTTGTGGGTCCGGCGTGGTGCGCTCAAGGGCTACTCCCAACCGAGCCTCTTGAGGTAGAGCGCGGTGCCTATGCACAGGCTCGCAACAACAAAAAGAAGCGTGCTCATGTCTGGACTCCCCTCGTTGTCCCCTGTGATTATGTTCTACCCGCCGCGATCCGCCCGTCAAACGCAGCTTTGGGCGGGAGTGACGAGACTCACCTCCGAAGGCCCGTTGCCCAGCGGCGGCGAAATGGCCCTTTCACGCCCAGCAGACCGGATTCAGGCGTGAGGGAGGCCGCGCGCCGATGACCGACGAGAGACTGCTGCACCAGCCCGGCCGCATCGGGCCGCTCGAGCTGCCCAATCGCACGATGCTGGCGCCGATGGGCTCGGGCTATGCGGACGAATCCGGTAACGTGACCGACCAGCTCATCGCGTATCACGTCGCGCGAGCCGAAGGTGGCGTGGGACTGAACATCACGGAACACACGGCCGTTGCGCCGGGCGGCCTGACTCAACCGACGATGTTGGCGCTGTATGATGACTCCCACATCGACGGATTCCGGCGGCTCTGCGAGGCCGTGCATCAGGCGGGCGGCCGGATCGCGGTTCAGCTCAACCATGGCGGCCGCCAAGCCGACCCCGAGGTAGTGGGGGAGTTGGTCGCCCCGTCAGAGCACGCGCATCCGTCGGGCGCCGCCACGGCGCGGGCGCTGACGACTGGCGAAGTCGAGACAATCGTCGAGCAGTATGCCCAGGCGGCGGCGCGAGCCAAGGCCGCCGGCGTCGATGGTCTTGAAGTCCACCTCGCGCACGGTTATCTCGGGTGCTCCTTCATGTCGCCGTTGACGAACCGGCGATCCGATCGATACGGGGGCGACACGAGCGCTCGCTGCCAGTTCGCCCGCGAAGTCTTCGCGCGCATCCGCGAGTTGTGTGGGGATGAGATGGCGCTTTGGTGCAGGATCTCCGCCGATGAGTTCATGGATGGCGGCATGACGCTCGACGAAGCGAAGCTTCTGGCTCCAATGCTCGTCGAGGCCGGCGCGCAGGCCATTCATGTTTCAGGATGCGTCGGCGAAACGGCGGCCCATGCGGCAGCGAGTTACTACGCGGGCAGACCACACCTCGCGCACCTGGCGGCCGGTATCCGCGAGGTCGTCGATGTGCCGGTGATTGCCGTCGGTAGGATCCTCACGCCAGCCGTCGCCGAAGCGCTCTTGCGGCGTGAAGCGTGTGATTTCGTCGCGCTCGGGCGCCCCCTCCTGGCCGATCACGCGTGGGCGGCCAAGGCCCGCGACGGACGCGAAGTGGACATCGTCCCATGCATCGCCTGCAACATCGGGTGTCTCACGCGGCGCGCGGCGCCGGTTGGCCTGCTTCAATGCACGACCAATCCCCGCACGGGCCGCGAGCACGAATGGAGCGGAGCCCCCGCGCGGGCTGACGCGGCCCAACACGTGTTGGTGATCGGCGGAGGCCCGGCGGGCATGTCGGCCGCCGCCGCCAGCGCCGATGCTGGCCATCGCGTCACGCTGTGGGAGGCCGACGAGGAGCTGGGCGGGGCGTACCGTCTGGCATGCTTGCCGCCGGGCAAGGATGATCTTCGCGCGTTTCTGAAGTTCCAGATCCGTCGTCTCCAGCAACTGGGAGTCGCGGTGACGACGGGTGGATTCGTCACGGCGGCGATGGTCGCTGATCTCGCGCCCGCCACCCTCATCATCGCCACAGGCGCCCGGCGCCCATCGCCGCCTGAGTTTGCCGGCGCCATCCCAGCCGAAGAGGCGATCCGCCACTCCACGCGGCTCGGAGCTAAGGTCGCGATCGTCGGCGGCGGTCGCGCGGGAACCGAGGTGGCTCACTTCTTGGCCGAGCGAGGCCACGAGATCACTCTCATCGATTCCGGCGACGAGATCGCCTCCGAGGTGGCGTCGGGCGCTCGCGTCGTGCTGATGGGGGCTCTGGATCGACTCGGCGCAGAGGTCCTCACGGACACGCGGGCGCTACGCGCCGAGCGCGATGGGCTGATCGTCTCGTCGCCGGATGGGGCCGAGCGATCGGTCGGCGCGGACACTGTTGTGCTGGCGATTCACCGCGAGCCGGAAGATGCGCTGGTCGGGGAACTGACCCCATCCGGCGTGGCGGTTCACGTTATCGGCGACGCGCGCGAGCCGCGCTCCGCGCAGGAGGCCGTATTCGAGGGCGCGGAGGTTGCCCGGCTCATCTCATTGGCTTAAACTGACAATCTTCGCAAACAGCGAGGCACCCCACGGGGTGTTGAGCGTCAGGTATAGGGAGGCTACACGCCCATGTCCGATTGCAGTCCGAAGCATCAGCCCGTCACCGGAGACAAGATCCCCGATGCCGTTGGCCCTTACTCGCCCGCTGTGAAGTGGGGCGAGGTGATCTTCTGCTCGGGGCAGCTCGGAACCGATCCCGAGACCGGCCAGCTCGCCGAGGGAGTCGAGGCGCAGACGCGCCAGGCACTGTCTAACCTCAAGAATCTCCTCGAAGCCGGCGGGAGCGGGCTCTGTTGCGTAGTGAAGACGACCGTCTTCCTGAACGACATGAACGATTTCCAAGCCATGAACCCGATCTACGCGGAGGCGTTCGGGGAGAACCGGCCCGCGCGTTCGACGATCGAGGTCGCGCGCCTGCCGCTCGACGCGCTGGTAGAGGTCGAGGCATACGCCTACATACCTTAAGACCCGCAGCTCTGCCTATCTGGAGGACCGACACTGATGCCTAGCTCACGGACGCGCTCCATGCACGCGGCTCTCGCCGCGCTGTCGCTGCTCGCGCTGGTTGCCCATGGCGCGGCGCAAGACGATTCCGGAGACATCGCGCCGGTCTACGAACTGCTCAGCAACGGCAGCTTCGAGACAACGGACAATACGGGCTCGCCCGTATCGTGGCGCGCGGAGTGGGCGGACCTGCCGGGCGTAGGCATCGGCCTCTCCAAGGGCCAGCGGTCCCGCACGGGCACGAAGGGACTCAGACTGCGCAGCGAGACCTCTCCCGCTTCCATCATGTGCTTCAACGGGCCCATCGACTTCAGTTCGGTCGCGGGCAAAGACATCATCCTGAGCTGTTTCCACCAGACAGTCGGCGAGCCCGGCGGCGAGATCCAACTCGTTACCTACGCCGAGTCTTTTGTTGAGGCTGAGGGCCGGTCGCCGTTTCTCAGTAGCGAGCGCCACCCGTTGGCCCCGACAAAGGACTGGCGCATGCTCTCGTGGCGGCTTCACTGTCCCGAGGATACTGTCGATGCCGTGTTGTACGTCCAGATCGGCCAGGAAGGCGAACTGGGGATCGACGATATCTCGATCCGCCCCGTGGAGACACCTATCCACATGGAGCCGATCAGGCTTGGCGAGATGGTCAAGGCTCCCTCGCGCCGCGAGGTCAGCGTGCGCATCGTGAACGGATCAGCGGAGGACAAGGTCCTCAAGTTCAGCGCCGGCGGCGGGCAGGGGAAGCAGAAGATCCGGAAATCGATCACTGTGAAGCTCGATGCCGGAGCGTCTGATGAGGTCTCCGTGGCGTACAACATTGGGCCCGCCGACCCGCACTTGCTTGAGCTGTCCCTCGAGGATGCCGAGATTCCGGCCGTGTACGACACTCTCACGGTGGACGTGGAGCCGCTGCTCAGTGGCGACGTCATTTCGCCGGCGTTCCGCGGCACGGTGATGTCGTCCGTGCCGGTCGATGAGATTGTCGTCGAGGGCCGGATCAACGCGCCCGACGAGATCGCCGCCAGCCTGCAACTGGTTGCCGATCTCGGCGGGGCCGGCATTATCGCAAGGGACGGCGAGGGAATCACGCGTCCGCGCGGGCCGCGGTCGTGGCGGGTGGTGATACCGCGCGAAGGCCTGCTGACGGGACGCTACACCCTCGCGATTAGCGCGTCTGATGGGAAACGCTCGATCGCGGCCGCGACGTTTGAGGTCTCTCGCGCGCCGGAGATGAAGCACGAAGTCGCCTACGACGAATCCGGTCGTCTGATCGTCGGCGGCGAGCCCGTGTTTGCAAACGGGATCTACAACATTACGGACGCGACCGCCCTCGAGAAGGCCGCGTTGCAGGGCTTTAACCTCGCGGTCGTGCCCTCGGCGGCCGCGGGTGGCTCGTTCATGACCGAGGCCAAAGACCTGGGGATGATGGTCGTTGTTTACTCGGCAACGCCGCCGGTAACGGGCTCGGGCGCTGAGCTGAATTTCTGGGAGCATGCGGCCGGGAAATACGGCCAGCGAAGTGCCCTGGTTGGGTGGCATCTGCTGGCCAAGCCGGACGCGACGCCCATGCCGACCGCGGACTTCCGCACCCAGCAGATTGAGATGGCCAAGATCGATTCCTATCATCCCACGGTAACGCTGCTGTCGATGCTCAGCCGACTAGATGAGTACGCGCGCCACTGCGATATTGTCGCGCTGGCAGCCCAGCCCGTGCCCGCGTTGCCCGTCGCCACTTGCATTGATCCCCTCGAGCGCCTGCAGGCCGCCGCACGCCCAGGACAGCCTGTCTGGGCCGCGATTCAGGCCGTCGGTCGCGCCTGGCAGGTCCGTGGTGGGGGCATGGATCCCGAAAGTTCCGGTCGCCCTCCGTCGGCGGGGGAGCACCGCGCGATGGCGATGCTCTCGTTGGCCCACGGCGCTCAGGGGCTGCTGCACCACGGGTACTTCTTCGCGGCGGCGCCCTCGCGGGAGAAGTACTACCTCCCCTCCGATGCCCCGGATCTTTGGGCGGGCATGAAGGACACGAACGAACTCGTTAACCTGATCTCGCCCGCGATCGTCGCGGGACAGTACCGTGGGTGCGAGATCTCAGGTCCCGTACACGTTGGCGCTTGGGACGTCGAAGACCGCACGTACGTCCTCGCGGCCAACGCCCAGCCGGCCGCGGCGCTGTCCACTTTCGCAGTGCCTGGCGCCGAGGTGACAAAGCTCTATCGCGTCACCGACGGCATGGAGGCTCCTCGCACTCAGAACGGTCTGTTTGCTGATGATGTCCCCGCCTATGGAGCGCGCATCTACTGCACCGAACCCCCGGAAACGGACGCGCGGACGGTCGATGCGTCTGGTTGACAGTCCTCTGAGGCGACGGGTATAATCTCACCTGCCGTATTTCGTTTCGCTGCTGGGTGATTCAGCCGCTCAGCCATGAAGAGGATAATCCACATTGGATCTTCTCTGGGCCCCCTGGCGAATCGGCTACGTCCTCGGTGAGAGGGCTGCGGGGTGCATCTTCTGCGACAAACCCCAGGCCGGAGACGACGCCTCCGAATTGATACTAAACCGGGGCGAACACTCATACGTCCTCATGAATGCGTACCCCTACAATAACGGTCATCTGCTCATCACGCCGTACGAGCACGTCGCTGATATCACGGACCTGACGGAAGCTCAGTTGGTCGACATGATGAAGCTCTCGAAGGTCTGGGTTGACGTTCTCAAACGCGCGATGTATCCGGATGGGTTTAACGTGGGGTATAACATCGGCCAGGTCGCCGGCGCGGGGATCGAGCAACACATTCACATGCACATCGTCCCCCGCTGGAATGGTGACACGAACTTCATGCCAGTCCTGACCGACACGCGAGTTGTTCCGCAGAGCCTGCAGGAGTGTTGTGAGTTGTTGATGAACCACTTCAAGCAAACTTTATGAGGAGGCCTGATGATGCGTGGGTTTAAGGCCTTGGTAACGGTTGGGTTGGCGCTCATGGCCAGCATCTGTGTTGCTCAGCGCGGTCAGGTTAAGATTCTGGCGCCTGAGAACGACTCTGTTGTCCGCGGCATCGTCGAGTTCGTGGCGGACAAGCCCAATGCCCAGGATGGGACGTACGCCTGGAAGGTCACCCGTACCGGCGGCGATCAGGACGAGTTCTCCGGCAACACGGTCGCGGGGCGCCCGTTCCCGGTCGACACGCGCGTTCGGGACGAGAACGGCCTCCGCTACTACCCCGATGGCGAGTACACGGTCTCCGTCAACGGTTTTGATGGCGACGGCGAGCTTCAGGGCAACGCTGAGGTGAAGTTCCGGATCGAGAACGACATCCCGGCCGCCGACGTGGCCGATGGCGTTGAACTCAAGATTCTCCTGAAGACCAACGACGAACTCGGCTACGAGTTCAATGCCGAAGAGACCATCGTCATCGACACCTCCCCCGAGAATCTCGATGAGCTTCTCAAAGACTATGACGAGGCGGGCAAGAAGGCCTGGCGCGACTACTACTTCAAGAACAACCGCTTCGCGTTTGAGAGCAAGCTTTGGGGCAACTACCAACTTAAGATGCTGAGCGGATCCGGTGACGGCGCGGGCGGCCTTTCGCGCCAGACGTGCATGGAAGGCGTTGTGCTTCCTTACCCGGGCACCCAGCCGCAGTGGATCGAAGATAACGCCAAGACATTCACCCAGCAGTACGAGGGCAATGGCCCGATCGGCCCGCACAAGGGCGATGGCGAACACTTCGAACTCGGCGAGCTGTTCATCAAGCTCCCGGGCAAGAAGCTGACACTCACCACGCGCCCTTGGAAGTCGGACATGGGCGTCGTGCTCGCGGTCTCTGGGCTGCATCACCAGATCGTGACCGCCGAGAACAGGGTCGACGGGTTTGAGTGGCTGGAAGGCAAACGCTGCGCGCGCATCGTGAGTACGTGGAGCGAAGAGCACGCCGATTTGGAAGCCACGGTGGGTGGCAGTCCGATGGCATTCAAAGGCACCCTATCCGGCACCCGCGTCACGCACTTTGCCTACGAAGACGGCTACCCGGTCAGCATCGTTGACACGATGCACCACGCCGGCGTCATCGAGCCCAAGCAGCAACAGATGGGCGGTATGGGCGGCATGGGCGAGGCCGGCGGGATGGGTGGCGGGATGGGTGAACCTGGAATGATGGGTGGCGGGATGCCCGGTATGATGGGCGGCGGCCAACCTGGGATGATGGGCGGCGGAATGCCCGGCATGATGGGCGGCGGCCAACCTGGGATGATGGGTGGCGGAATGCCCGGTATGATGGGCGGCGGAACGGGCCAACCTGGAATGATGGGTGGCGGAATGCCCGGCATGATGGGCGGCGCCCAACCTGGCATGATGGGTGGCGGAATGCCCGGCATGATGGGCGGCGGCGAGCCCGGAATGATGGGTGGCGGAATGCCTGGCATGATGGGCGGCGGAATGCCTGGCATGATGGGTGGCGGAATGCCTGGCATGATGGGTGGCGGAATGGGTGAAGCCGGAATGGGCGGCGGAATGCCTGGCATGATGGGTGGCGGAATGGGTGAAGCCGGAATGGGCGGGATGGGCGGCATGGGCGGGACGCAGCCAGCCACTCCGCTCAGAGTCACGGCCGACATCGAACTGAGCGTGGCCCTGAAGTCGTGAGCCCGCGAATGGCGATGAGGATGAGCAGGGGATGAACGGATGCGCCTCGCGCCAATTGGACGCTGAAGTAAGGACTGCGGCTGTCTGTGCCGCGGTCCTTCTGTTTGCCGGCTGGGGCGCGCGCACGCAGGCTGCCGAGGAGACTCCCTCACCCGTATCCATCGGCGTGTGGCTATACCAGTTCGCGGGCGAGAATGACTATCTGGCCGATCTGAATGGCTCCTATGAGCGGGCCACGGGACGGCCTGTCGAGCTGTTCACGCATTCGTGGGGCGAGTACCCGCATCGCACCGAGCAGTGGCTCGGGGATCAGATCCGCTATGCCCCCGACATGCTGATTATCCACGACTATCATCTGCCCGCGGCGGCGGGACATGCCGCGTCGCTCGAGGGCCGGTTCCCGAGCGCGTTTCTGGCCGATCTGCACCCCGCACTGCTTGCGCAAGGCCGGCTGGAAGGGGTGCAGCTCGCCATCCCGTGGATGACGGCCCCGCGCGCTCTGTATTACCGGGCGGACGTCCTGGAAGAGGCCGAGATAGCCCCTCCGCAGTCACTCGATGCCCTCGCGCAAGCTGCTACCGATGTCGCCGATCCCCCGGACATGTACGGCTTCGGACTGCCGGGCCTGCGCGATGGCGGCTCGCCCGATGCGTTCATGGCCATATACCGCGCGATGGGCGGCCTGCTGTTCAACTCGAAAGGCCGCCTGGCCATCGCCGAGTATCGAGGGGAACAGGCCCTCACCTGGTTGACCGACATTCTGACACGTGGCGGCACTCAGCCCGAAGTGCTGAGTTGGGCGGACGTTGAACTGGCCCAGCTCTTTCTGGACGGACGACTCGCGATGCTCATCGAGCGTCCGTGGTTGCTGCGCGAGCTGATCTCCCGCCCGCCACCCTTCGAATTCGGTGTCGCGCCTGTCCCGGTCTCCGAGTCAGGGCATCACCACATAACGACTGACTGCGTTATCGTGCTTGAGACCGCTCGCGATGTCGATGCCTGCGTTGATTTCATCCAGTTTGCTCTCTCTCGCGATCAGCAGCGCGGCCTCGCCGGTTTGGGCGTGCCGTCCGTGCGCAAGGATGCGCTCAAGCGCTTGCCTCAGGACGAGCGGTGGGCGCCATTTGCCGATGCGCTGGCGAAAGCCCATGGACCGTCGCCCGCTACGTGGGCCGATGTCGGCCCGCTTGTCAGCGAGCTGCTGGAGTACACGCTGAGCGGCCGAGCCACTCCCAGGGCCGCGCTTGATGCCATCGATGTCCAGGTTCTCGACGACCCCGAGGTGGAGCGGCTCAACACCATCCGTTAGCCACCCGGAGGAGGCCGCGGGTCCGGCGGAGAAGGAGCTTCGCGGGCTTGGACGCCCCGTCCGTATCAACCACGTTCTCCCAACAGGCTTGCCTCATGCTCAGGATCCGACCCACGGCCGCACCCCGCACCGGCGTTAACATCCGGACCAAGCGTCCTCCGATGGCCTACATCCAGATGCTGTCGGCGTCGGAGGAGGACTTCCGCAGCACGGTCCATGAGATCGAGGCGGATCCCCTGTTCCGCGAGCTGCACTCGATGGGCGTGGTGCGACGCCGTGGCGGCCGAGGCCGGATGCCGTCCGAGGCGTACGAGCAGCGGCTAGACGACGAAGTGCGCGCGTTTCTTGAGAAGTACGACCTGGCCGACGAGCCTGATGCTCTGGAGAAGATCCAGGAGGCGCTTGAGAAGCGTGGCGCGCAGGCCGTGGCAAAACGTCTCCGCGCGCCGATCTCGGAGGTCCGCCGGCTCGAGCGTTTCCTCTCGGAGCCCTCGCGCGCCGATGAATCCGGGGGAGGCTCCTCATCGGCGGAGCCGGCCCCCGACCTCGACGACTTCGTATCGGCGGCCCCGTCGATCGACATCACCGAGGCCACGGCAACGGTTCGCGACTTCGTCGAGCGGTTCTCTGTTGGCCGGGATTGCCCATATGGAACTGGGCGCCCCGGCGTTGGCTGAGCAGTCAGCTG
>CAZKUN010000176.1:0-668 GCA_964555935.1 uncultured Armatimonadia bacterium
TTCTTGGCACCTCTACCGAAAACCTCCCTGCTCATATGGGCAATGCGGGCTAGTAGCGGACCACGCCAATGACGCGGTTCTTCTTGTTGCCGGCAAGACGAATGTGTGCCGTGACCATTGGCGGGACATACTGGCGGCGTAGGAAGGATGTCTCAGCGGCGGAGACGTCGGGCCGCGAGCCGTAGGTCCTGTGAAACGGGAGGAACTCGACGCGGTCGCCGATCCAGAGCTTCGGATGACCGCCAATGATCCGAGCCTCGATTTCCCCTCGCCCCACCACAATGCGGTCAGGGAAGATCCTCACCACATTAGCCGTCCACGGCTTGCGCGGACGTTGAGACGGCTTCATCATGGGGACGAAACCCACGACCGGCGCTGAATACTTGGCACGAACGTTCGAGGGCCTGAAGGGACGTTGATACGGCCCCCTACTGGGGACAATACCGACGAACGGCGACGTCCCTTGAGCCTGCGCGCTCGAGGACACGCACGCCGCCATCGCAGCCAGGAACGAGATCTGGGCGAACAGTTGCCTCCGCATGTTGACCCTCCGCTCCGTCGATACCACGCGATCTACTACCGCGAGTAGTATGCTATCACTACCGCCAGTAGTAGTCAAGGTGTGACCGGAGATTCAGGGGGACACAGAGAAGGGCCCGCCGCTCTCG
>CAZKUN010000176.1:678-19560 GCA_964555935.1 uncultured Armatimonadia bacterium
GTACGTATAGGCTGCCCGATCAGTTGGGCTTGGTTTCAGTTACCGGCGTCCGCCTCCGCGCCCTCCGCCGCGACCGCGTCCGTCGTTGCCCGGGCCTCGGCCGTCACGCCCACGCGGCTCTGGAGCCTCGTACCGCGGGCGATGATCGTCACGTCCCCTCATCGCCGGCGGATTGTGGGAGCCACGTCCACCGCGGCTGTAGCCGGGCTGGCTACGGAACCCACTTCCGCGGGACGGGGTGGCGTGGAAGCTGCGTCCACCGTGTCCGCCATGCCGAGGGAGGGCGTACTTCACGATCGCGAGCACATCACCCTCATGCCTCAGCTCCGCGACGACATCTCGGCCGCTCTGACGGATCGGAATGACCCTGAACCGCTCTCCGCGCCAGAGGTGAACTCTACCCCGCACGACGCTGAGCTGGACCTTCCGGCCCTGGTTGTGAGTCAGGACCCACGTCCGGCCGCGCTCGACAACGTAACCGTGCCAAGGTTGCTCCGAGTTCCGGCCGCACTGACATCCTGGTCCACATTGGTGACTGTAGGCATCTCCGCGGCCTCCGCGCATCAGGGGCCTGAGGTCTGCCTGGGCGGCCGAGACGAGCCCGACCAACCCGATTGCCAAAATCGCTACGACTAGATGTTTCATGGTCTTCATCGTCCTTGCCTCCGTTCGTTGGAGAGTGTCTGTCTACTATCGTCAGTAGTATTATACCACTACAGCCTGTAGTATCAAACGTGTCGGGGGTCACTATCGTTGGAACTGTGGGAAATAGTCGGGCCCGCCGCTCTCGCGACGGGCCCGGTGATCCTGCGTGATGAAGCGGCAGCTTAGTCGGCTATCGAGAGCGCCGTCCGCGACCGAGCCGGGCGGACGTCCGGGGCTGCTTCTTTCCGTAGCCCTCGTTGTAGAAGTGGTTGGTCCGGTAGGTATTCCCGCGCCGATCGATGGCAAATCCCGCGTCGCCACGGTTCTCATAGCTGTGGGCAGGGACATACACGCCATCGTTCGTGCGCTTCGCGCCAACTCGACTGGAGTTGTAGCTTCCTTCGGCGACTGGTTGGAAGCCATGGTCCGCGAGCCTCAGTTCAGCGATGGCCTCTCGTCCATCCTGGCGGAAGGGGACCACGCGGATCCGCTCGCCGATGCGAAGACGGGGGCTGCCATCAGTGATCCGGACGCGGATCGCGACGCCTCGGCAGGTGATCGCGACCCAGCCTCGGCCGGCGTCGACGATGTTGCCGCCCCAGTAGTCGTTGTACGTGTATCCATCGTTGAACTGGATGTCATGCCGGTACGCGTCCGGTCCGCGACTCGTCGTCCGGCCTCGGAACCCGGGGCCTGCCTCGGCGACTGAGACAAGCCCGACACACGTCAACGCCGCCAACGTCGGTGTCAATCTCCAGATAGCACGCATTGTGAGTGCCTCCATTCGCCGTCGGGTGGTTATTACTACGTCTGATAGTAGTATACCACTATCGACGGTAGTAGTTCCAGTGATCGGCGTCACGGAGGGTAGAAACGTCGCGGGCAGAGCGGCTTAGGGGCACGCGTAAGAGGTGGGATCGGTCACGCCGGCGTCAGCGAAGCCCATTCGGCGAAGAATGCAAGAATCGCACTCGCCGCAGGCCTCACCGGCGGAATTGGGATCGTAACAGCTCAGCGTGAGGGAGTAATCAACGCCAAGATCGACGCCGCTTCGGATGATCTCGGATTTGGTGAGGTCGATGAGGGGCGTGTGGATGGTCAGGCTGCGATCGCCCTCGATAGCGGCCTTGGTGGCGAGGTTGGCCATCTGCTCGAAGGCGGCGATGAACTCAGGGCGGCAATCCGGGTAGCCACTGTAATCGACGGCATTGACGCCGATGAAGATATCCCAGGACTCAATGACCTCAGCGAGGGCAAGCGCGTAGGACAGAAAGATCGTGTTGCGGGCGGGGACGTAGGTGACCGGGATGGCCTCACCCATCGCTTCGACGGAGCGACCCTTCGGGACCTCGATGTCGGCGGTCAGCGCGGAGCCGCCGAATGTCTGGAGGTCGATGTCGACGATCACGTGCCGGGCAACACCGACGGCCTCGGCGACGCGCTGGGCGGCCGACGTCTCGATGACATGGCGCTGCCCGTAGCGGAAGGACATGGCGTGGACCTGGAAGCCCTCGGCCCGGGCGATGGCGGCGCATGTGGCAGAATCCAGCCCGCCACTGAGGAGCACGACAGCGCGTTTTGCGTCATTCATGTTCGATCCCCAAGCACTGGGTTTACGGATAGGGCCGCGACCGAGTTGGTCGCGGCCCCCGTCATTGCCTCTGGCACGGCCGCAGGCAAGAATGCCTGCGCCACGGTTTCGCGAAGCTAGTCGTCCATCGCGTTGTCCTGGCCGCCACACCATGCCAGGAAGTTGTCGTAGGCGCCCGCGAATTGGCCTAGCGTCTGCTGGACGGGCAGGTAGGTATCGAACTCGTCGGTCGTCATGCCGTCGGGCTCGTAAGCCTGGCGGAAGAGCTTCGAATTGTGGGCGAGCGTGGAGATCTTATCGGGACAGACCGGCTCGTGCATCGATTTCGGATCGATGTCGCGCTCTTCCTCGTCAAACAGCGCCTGCTTGTCGGGGAAGATCGTCAGGAAGAGAGTCGCCGGACCGTCCGTGATCGAGCGCAGGACGTTCCAGTTACCCCGCCCCGAGGCGCCGAGGCAGAAGCTCTTCGTGAAGCCCAAACCGCCGCACTCGGGCGGCATGCAGAGCATCCTGTACTCGCGCTGGCGGATGGCCGTTGTGGCCCACGTCTTGGTCTCTTCCCAATCCGCGACGCCGGCTTCTTTCAACTCCTCGCCGATCGGATCGTCAACGCGCCCGTCCATCTGCGTGCGGAAGGACAGCGGCGCGGTGCTGTTGGCCTCGATCGCGCCGGCGAAGGCGATCTGCTGCGGGAGCGAGTAGTTGACAGTGACGTTGACACCGATGCCGCGCTTGGTGAGTTCTTCGGCGACGGTGATGCCGGCCTTCGTGCCCGGCACTTTGAAGACCGTGTTGGGCACTCCGCCGAGTTCCATGCCGAGCTGGTCGTAGATGCCGACCGCGCCCTCGATCATCACATCCGCGTCGAAGGCCGTCTTCGGCGAGAGCTGCAGGCTGACGAGCCCGAGCTTGCGGTCACACATCTCCCAGACAGGGCGCATGAGCTTGGCGTTCTGCACGACGACCTTGATCGTCATGATCTCGGCGATCTTCTCAGGGCTGGCGCCGGGGTTGTCCACCGCGACTTTGTCGCGCACGGGCAGCCACTGGGCGGGATCCTCTTGCGCAGCGATCCCGACGAGGACGGGGTTGGTGGTGACGAGGATGCCACCTTTTTGCATCGTGTCGCGGAGGCCGGAGGCGTAGTCGTTGCCCCAGCGCGTGTTGTGCGTGCCGGCGTCCGCGCCGCGGGCCAGCTTCAGAAGCTGAGAACCGACAACCTCGGCTGCCTTCGCCTTGGCCGCCGCGAGCTTCTCGGTCTCGCCGAGTTCCTCGAGGACGGCGTAGTTCTTCTCCACCTCGCCCGCAAGGTCATCACAGGTGAGAGCGGTGTCGGGATGGCGCTCGGTTGACGTCAAGTGCCAGTCCGCCAGATAGCTCTGCATGTCGACCGCGTTCTCGGCGATCAGGTCCGCCGCTTCGGCCTTCAGGCAGTCGTCTCCGCCGGCGTGGACGGCCTTCTGCTCTTTGCGGACGGCCTCCAGCTCGTCGGAGTAGTCGTGTGGCTCAACGTCAAACATCAAGTATTGCAGCGTGTTGACGGTACGCTCGTTCATCTTTATATATCCCCCGGTACGCGCCGACTCCGCGCGGGAATCACCGCGATCAGTTGAGGCGCTGTGAGACTTTCTGCGCAGATATTCCGCGTCTGAGCGGATCAACCTCCGCAACATTCCATGGTTATTGCGGAGCCAGAATCACCTTAACCGCCTGACGCGACTCCACCAGTTCATAGGCCGTCCGCCAATCAGCGATGGTTAGCTCGTGGCTCACCAACGCTTCGGGGTCGAGCGTGCCCGAGCGCATCATCTGAAGCACGGCTTCCCACGTCCGCCACGTGTGGCTGAAGGAGCCCTGGAAGCGGACGGCTTTCGCGAGGATCGGGTCAAGCGAGAAGTCGACGGGCTTTGGCCCCCATCCGAGCTTGGTAACCTGGCCCAGACGCGCGACGATGTCGAGGGCCGTGCGGGTGGCGGCGGCGTTTCCGGCGGCGTCGATGACGAGAGGAATGCCCTCACCCGCGCTGATCTCGTTGGCCACCTCCGCCGGGTCCTGTTCGTCGATGTTCACGACAACATCAGCGCCCAGGTCGCAAGCCATGCGGAGCCGTGAGGCGCTGCGGGAGGTCCCGGTGATCATGATGGGCGTCGCGCCGAGAGTTCTGGCGACCTGGAGGCACATCAGGCCAACCGCGCCGGGTCCGAGAATCGCGACGGGCTCGCCGGGGCGCAGGTCGCTCATGACGACGATGGCTTGGTACGCCACGCACGTAGGCTCGGTCAGGGCGGCGGCGTTCCAGCTGACGCCAGGCGGCTTGCGGTGTAGCAATGGAGATCGGACGCGGACGTATCTGGCGAACGCGCCGTCGAGCCCGTACCCGAAGCCGAGGCGCTCGGGGCACAGGTTGTAGTTGCCCGTCCGACACAGTCTGCAGCTCCCGCAGATGTAGGCAGCCGTCTCGCTCACGACCTCGTCGCCGACGGCCCAACCCTCAACGCCCTCGCCCACCTCCGCGATCACACCGGCGAACTCGTGGCCCATGATGACCGGCGTCGGAATGTGATACGAGACCGCGTGGCGGTACTGCTCGATGTCGCTGCCGCAGACACCGGCGGCCTTGACCTCAAGCAGAACGTCACCAGGCCCGGGCACGGGTACGGGGACTTCGCGCAACTCAACCTGACCGTCCTCGGCGCCGAATTTCACGACTGCCTGCATCATGTCGGCCATCCGGTTGGGCGTCCTTTCGCTCGGTGGGAGGGGGATTGCGGGCGGCACTCAGTGGGGCCAATCGATGGCGTCGAAGGTCTGCAGGAGCTTCTGGCCGAGGGCGGGATTGATCATCCTTACCAAGGCGATCTTGCCTGACAGCCGCTCGCGAAACAGCGGGTCGTGCTCGCGGTTTTCGGCGTGGGGCCCTCGGCGGAGGCAGTTGTGGAGCGTGGCGCGGAGATTGCGCAACTCCTTGCGGGGCAAGCCGGCTTGATCATTGACGACGAGCCCGGTCACTTCCTGGCGCTCGCCGCGGCGCATGAAGCGCGTCTTGGCGCCGTTGATCCGGAAGCCTTCCTCGGCGATGATCTTGCCGATCAGCACGAGCGTCCCGGCGAGCCCGCTCGCGAACGCGCCGTCGCCTGAGAGAGTGAGATCGTCGGCGTAGCGCGTGTAGGTGAAGCCACTCTTGGCCGCCAGCGCCGACAGCCGCCGGTCGAGCTTCCAGCAGATGGCATTGGCGATTGCGGGACTGGTCGGCGCGCCCTGCGGGAGTGACCTGCGATAGCGGCGGCCGCCGTAGCGACAGGTGCACAGCATCGCCAGGTGCCACGCGACATCCTTCGAGTAGCCCATCCACTCAAACAGCCCGTCGACCGTCGCGAAGGAGATGCTTGGGAAGAAGTCCTCAAGGTCGAGGTTGACGACGATATGCTTGCCGACGTGCGCCTGCGCGTTGGTCAGTATGGAACGGCCACGGACAAAACCATGGGCGCAATCGTGCACGGGCAGCCTGCGGAGGATGTGGCGCATGATCCAGTCTTGCGCGGCGCGCGTTCGCGGCTTTGGCGCGCAGATCAGACGGCTCCCGCCAGAGCGCTTCGGGATCTCCCGCGAGACGTAGTGCGAGGGCGCGTCCTCTGGCCATGTCAGCCAGGTTAGCGCGCCCGGCGACGTCCCGAGTCTGGCCGCGAGATCATCGGCGGTCTCGATCAGAGGCAGATTATACCGCGAGAGCTGCTCGGGGTTGTAGACGGCAGTCGTCCGGGCGTTGCGCGTGCGGCGCGGGAAACGGCGTCGCCGCACTGGGAGATAGTCGGGCTCGTCGACGCCCTTCGGTTCTTTGCGGGCCTGCGGAGGGAAGAAGGGAGCCGGTGGCCGCTGCGGTTGCTTTAGTCGCCAGTCAAATTCCGGCACGGGATAGTAGGGCGGGATTGCGGGCGAGGTCGGCCCGCGCATCGTTGGAGGCGGAGCCGACTTGGGAGATCTGTCGAGACCTATCAGCCGCTTCAGCCAGCCGGCCACAGTTAGTGCCCCCTGCGAGAGAACGACGTGACCGTTCGGGCGGGCCCTACTGAGCCGCGAGAGAAACACAGTTTCTCAAGAGCGGCTCGCGATCTATCCGAGACAGTTTGTGCGGAGCCGTAGGCTCCCGCAAACTGCTGAGATGGGATACCAGGCGAAGCTGCACCCGCGGCGTAACGCCGCGGTAGCCCTAAAAGGGCTCAACGTGACTAGAGCCCGCCCGACGGTCGATTGGGCTCACGTTCGATGCGCAAGGCGAGGGTACCTCCGCCACCGACGCTGGCCGGGCAGCGAACTCGCAGGGCGCCCCGGGCGGAATTGATGAATATTGAGGAAGGCGGAGGCAACAAAACGCGACGACCAACGGTCTAAGGGACTACATCGAAACTGAGGGTAGAGATATGCGACGAGTATTTTGCAGCACGGCCGCGCTGTGTGTCACGGCAGTATTCGTTCTGCCGATGGTCGCCGAAGCCGTCACAGCGGCCGACGTGGCGAGGAAACTCCGCGAGGAGATTCTCGAGACCTTCGAGTGCGAGGACCTCGAGGTCAGCGTCGTTGCATACCCGGACCAGATGCTGACCGACCAGGGCCGGTTCAAGTCGGTGACAGTACGCGCCGGGTCCGCCAGCCGAGCCGGCATCGTGATGCGCCCGCTGTATACGAAGGGCACGGATGTGGTGTTCGACATGGCGAAGATGAGGGGCAACCCGTCGAGCATCGACACGAAGTCGAGGGGCGCGACGGTGGTCCACATCGCCATCACTGAGGAGGACCTCACCGAGGGACTCCAGATGGCCCAAGATGTGATCCCGGACCTCACCGCGACGCTCAACGGCGGGCAGATCACGCTGACGGGGACCTACCGGTTGCTCGTGGGGAACAAGTTCAAGATGGCCGGGAAGCTGGTGGCTGACGGAGGTTACAAGATCAACTTCGTTCCCACTGCGGTGAAGGTCAACGGTGTGCCGATCCCCGTAAGCGGAATCAAGGTGGTGTTGGCGAAGATCAACCCGCTGCTGGACCTGGCGACCGTCGTCATGAAGCCGAAGATCACCAAGATGACCGTTGAGAACGGGAAGCTGGTGGTGGAGTAGCAGCGACTTCACTCGGGGTCGGCATCATCCGACCCCAGCAGGGATGCCAGCAACTGCGCTCCGACCGCGCCCAACGCGGCGCCGATCAGCGCGCTGTTGACAATGATTGCAGGGCGAGTGCCCACGGGGAGGTCAGTCCTCCTTCGACGCCCGCCTCCGCTGCGACCCCTCGTACATCAGGCCGAGTCCGGCTCCGAGGCCGATGCCCAAGGCAAGGTTGTTCATCAGCAAGCCGATAGCGACGCCGACGGCTATGCCGAGCGCGAGGCCCTCGCCGTCCCTGCGGTTCTTGTGGGGAGTGGGAGTGGGCTCAGTCATCGTGCGTGGTCCCTTTCGAGTGTGATTGATGAATCGTGCTCTGCAACGAAGTTGCTACGGGGACCAGGTACCGACGCGCGGAGGAATGGCGGAGATGGCGGGGAACGTCACCGGGACTGGATCACCGAAGGTTAACAGTCATGGCGATCAGATTGGGATTCATCGGGACGGGCGGCATTGCGTAAGGGCACATGGAGCGGCTAACAGGCATCGAGGGCGTGGAGGCACGTGATGGCCGAAGAGGGTGGACGGATCGTGAAGGTAAGTGAGGTCGGGTAGCGGTTGAACAACGTGACAGGCGAGGACACTCGCGGAGTGGAGCTACGCCTGCCATACGAACACAATGGAGGACACCCACATTGCGCGCATACCCCCTGCTTTGCCTGGCTCTCATCGCGACGGTACTCATCGCATCCTGCACCCCCAAAGAAACCGTAACCACGCCGCCGGTCACCGACCAGCCGGTGGTCGCGACTCAACCGGACGCTGATACGACCGAGGCCGCTCCACCGTCCGAGCCGGCGGCGGATGCTAGCGAACTCGCGGGGAGCGATTGGCCGCGTTTCTTCGGGCCCAATGCCGACGGTACCAGTCCCGACACCGGCATCAACAAGGATTGGAGCGCCAAGCCGCCGCAGGAACTGTGGCGCGTCTCGCTGGGCGATGACGGCTATGCCGGGCCGGCGGTCGCCGATGGGAAGGTGTTCATCGTCGACCACCAGGGCAAGGACGACGTGGTCAGGGCGATCGATATTGCGACAGGGAAGGACGCCTGGACGTTCCCATACCCCGAGCCAGGCGGTCATAACTATGGCTTCACCCGCGGCACGCCGTGCTACGACAACGGAACGCTCTACACCCTCAGCATGAGCGGACAGCTTCATGCCATCAACGCCGCCGACGGCACCAAAGTCTGGTCGAAGAACCTGCCGCAAGACTTCGGAGGCAAGGCGCCGAACTGGCGCTACGCGAGTTCGCCGGTCGTCGACGGCGACCGCCTCGTGGTTCTGCCGGGCGGCCAATCCAGCGTCGCCGTGCTGGACAAGACCACCGGGGATACGATCTGGGCCGGCGGGGGTCCGTCCGGCGCGAGCTACGCGACGCCGACAATCGCCACCATCAACGGCGTTAAGCAGTACATCGTCTTCACCGCCGAGGCGCTCACGGGCGTGAAGGCCGACGACGGCACGGTGCTGTGGGACGTGCAGTGGCCGACGAAACATCGCGTCAACGCAGCGATGCCGGTCGCCGATGGGGACCATGTCTTCGCCACCAGCAACTACCAGTACGGCGGCGGGCTTTACGAGATCAGCGGCTCCAGCGCCAAACAGGTCTGGTTCTCGAAGGAGATGCAATCGCACTTCAGCTCGCCGGTCTATTACGAGGGCTTCCTCTACGGCACAACCGATCCGGGCGACCTGATCTGCATGACGCCGGCGGACGGAAAGGTGATGTGGCGACAGAGCGGCTTCGAGAAGGGCGGAACGCTCATCGTGGACGGCGTCGTGATCGCGATGAATGGGAAGGGCGGAGATGTGGTGATGGCGGAGGCCTCGACCGCGGGCTACAAGGAACTGGGACGCATCAAGCCGCTTGACGGCCAAAGCTGGACCGCCCCGATCGTGGCGATGGGTCGGTTGCTCGTGCGGAATAAGGGCGCGATGGTTTGTTTGGACTTGAGGTAGGCGACGGCGCAACGGGGCGCGGGCCCGACATCGATGAGGGACGCCTCGATCATAGCCTCATTCGCCTCGCTGCAGGATCTCTGCCCCCTGCTCGCGGAAGCGCGTCAGCCATTCCGCCTTGATGGCGGCAGGCAGCCCTTCCTGCTGCGCGTATTCCTCCGACGTTGTCCCCCAAGTAGAAGGAGACCCACCCGTCCACGATGGGCTTGGATCTATCGATGAACTCGCAGACATCGTCGGCGCTGCACGACAGTGGGAAGATCTCCTCGATGACGATCGGCTTGCCGATGTCATACACGGCCAGCGCCTCGAGAGCTTTGTCGATCTCCCCCGTTTTCGGGTAGAAGTGGACGCTGACGAAGTCTAGCATCGCGGCGACGGACGGGGAGTAAAGCAGCGGCTTGGCCTTGGGGAACGGGAGCGCCCACGGAATGACGCCGACGGTGACCATGTGCCTTGGGTCGCGGCTCCGGATTGCCGAAACAAGTGTCTCGACCCACGCCTTCGCGACCTGTTCTTGCGCGCGCCCGGCGAGGTCAAGCGTCAGTCTCTGCACGAAGTGCGTCCCGCCAAACTCACCCGCAAGCCATTCCGTCTCAACCGCGCCCGGCACGATTGGCTCGTTCATCAGGTCGTAACAGAACACCGCGTCACTGCCCGCGCACGCCTCCGCGACCGCCTCCCAGAACCGAGCCTGCACGGCCCACCGCTGATCCTCCGGCAAACTGTCATACCACTCGGGCGTGTCTTGCTTGTGGTAGCACCCCAGTCCCGTGATGTCCAGGTAGAGCGAGGTCTCCTCGGCCAGTTGCAGCAATCGCCGAAGCTGGTCCAGAGCGGCCGGGTCTGGCTCATTCGGGCTCCGCATGAAGCGGCCCAGTTGGAGATGGATTCGAACGAGATCCGCGCCGAGTTCCCGCATCTCGGCGAAGTCCTCCTCGACGCGCTCCCATTCGTCGATCCAGTAGTCGTCTAGCAGTCGGCCGGACTCGTCATGATCGTAGTTGCATCCCCAAGCGAGAAAGCGCTCTCCTGTCTCGGCACCGACGAAGTGAGCGCCGTCCGGGCTCACTTCGATCAACTCCAGCCGCCCGTCTGCCTCCGCTCTTGCGCACGCGGCTGTCATAGCCAGGAGTAGCAGCAGGACATGACTCGCGTTCATCCGCGCATCCGCCTCCTTTCACTCGGCCAGACGCAAGAAAAGCGTCCCCTCATCCGAGACCAACTCGTTCGGCTGGCCCGCCGTAGCACGTGTCGCCAGCAAGAGCGCCCCATCCGCCACCACGGCCGAAATGGTGTCGCCAGCCGATAGCCCGATCACGAGCGCCTGCCGGCACCCCAAAGTCGGAACGCTGATGTCGTCGGCGAGAGCGCCGTCTCGGGGGAAGACCACCAGCGTCGCCTCGCTGCCATCGCTGTCCCGCACGGCAACCGCATCGAATATCTCTCCGCGCCGCAGCTCGGCTTCCACCGGCCCGGAATCATCCCCGCCGTCGGTGACGCTCAATACGTTCAGAAACACGTCCTCGGCCTGACCCACCGGAGGGCTGACCTCCACGCGCCAGCCGCCAAGCTCGCGCATGGCGCCCCGCTCGCGATCAATCGGCTCCTGTTGGGCCTCCTCCGGGTGATCCTCGGCGAACTCCTCGCTGTAGTTGTGCGGTTGCCCATCGCCATCGGTAGCCACGAAGAACTCCCGATCGTTGGCCACGCCGCCGACCACTCCGATCGTGGCGTCCTCCGGCAGCAGCACCTGGTCGTAGAGACGGCCGCGGTTGCTCGGATCGATGCCATCGCCGGCCTCGGTCCAGAACGTCCGCTCCTCAACCGTCGGCTGGCCGATCGAGTGCAGCAGGTAGGTCTTCAGGTGCGAGGGGTCCTTCGAGATCACGCGGTCATACACGACGATCGCCGGGTGATCGGCGCTGTGGCCGCGCAGGTACACCATGTGTCGCTCAAACAGCTCCACCTTGTCAGGCGAATAGGCCTTCGTCGCATCGCCCATCGTGTAAGTGTACGCAGGCTGGTCCTCGTAGCGCATGATCCCGTCCAGCGCGCACGGGCCGCCCGGCACGATGTGCTCCAGGTTGCCGGCCTCCCGGTTCACCATCATCGCCTGCCCGCCATCGTTTGAGTTCTTGCCCCACCGGCTCGTGCCGAAGTCCTCGTCCGGGTCGTGCACGAGCATCGTGTTGTGGGCAATGCTCCTGATGTAGTAGTCGTACCAGTGGCGGCTGCCGTACGCCCCGCAGAGGTTGTAGCCGCCCGAGTCAATCGCCAGTGGAGCCTGGTAGTAGATGACGAAGCTGTTCTGGTCTCGGTGGTGGTGGTTATTGGAGAAGAACGGCGCCGACTTGAACACCGCCAGCGTGTTGCGATCCAAGTCCCAACTGTCTCTCATCACCACGGACCCGGCGTTGCGGAACGCTCGTGACAGCGGCAGCGAATCGGGCGGCGTGCCCTCGTCCGGGTCGAAGAGCTGGTATAGCGCCGTCCACCAGTCCGTCACGTCGCCGAACTCGGGCCGGTAGTGGTTCACCAGCCACTTCGCGTGGGGGTTATCGTACTTCCGCGCGGCCGTGATCAGGATCGCGCCCGGCTCGCCCCCGAGCCGCCCCCCGCTATAGCAGTCGCCTGACTGCGGGTATAGGTTGTAGCCTTTGCGAATGAGGTCGAGATCGCCGGCGCGCGTCACCTGATTCTGGTGCCGCAACGCGTAGAGATACCAGTAGGTCTGCTGCTCCTGCCAGCCCTCAAACAGCGTGGGCTCGTCCGTGGCGAAGTCCCAGACGACGTACGGGAGCATGGTCGTGTAGCAGCTTCCATAGTCCCACCCCATGTGGTAGCCGCCGTCCTTGCCGATCCACTCACGCGCGGGCGCAATGCCGTCGCGGACGTGGTGCGCGACCTTGCCGAGCAACCCGAAGTACTCGTCCTGGATTTCCTGGGATTCCTGCTCAATGTCCGTGCGAATTGCGAGCAAGCCAACCAGCAAGTACGGGTTCGTCCAGCAACTGGCATGGCCGCCGATGTACCGGTCGACGTTCAGGTAGCCCCACTCTTCGAACGTCTTGCCCGCCGCGATGAGGGCCACGCGCGCCTCGTGCCTCAACTCCTCATCCAACTGGTCGTGCAGCCAGTCATACAGCGCTCCGATGGCAAACGCCTGGCCCAGCGCGTGGCACTCCTGGTTCTCGGCGTCGGGGATCTTCAGCCCGACGATAGCCCGGAGGTACTCGCGGCCGTATGCCGCGGAGAGCGGGTTCTCGTTGATGTACGCGTCCGCGCCGTACCACATGGACGTCTGGAGGTATCCGCCCGGGTGAGTGGCGTTGTTGAAGGCCTCGACTTCCTCGCGAATCGCCTCGACATCGTCCGGGCTCGTGGCGCGTCGCATCCGGTATTTGAGCGTCGTGTTTGCCAGCGCCTCGCAGTTCTGGGGTCTGGCCCGAATCTCCGCCAACAGGTCGGCGTCGACGAACAGGATCGGATGGCCATCTCGAATCTTCAGGCTCCGGCCAAGCGCGCTAAGATCGATATCGTCGTCGGCCTGGGCCATCGCACACCCCAGTGCCGTCAGGCCAACAAGCCACGTTGAAAGCATCACTGCGCAGGAGTTTGGCATGGAGTGCATCATTCGCGTTTCCTCTCATCTGGCTCGTTGCGCGCGTTCAGCAATGGACCCCGGTGGCCGGGGAAGGTCCCATCAGATCCGCGTCACATCGACGACACCACACTCGATGCCTTCCTTATTCACCGAGTACGCGACGAGCAGCCTGTCGCCCTCCACCACGCAAGACGGGTACTGGTAACCGTCCGCCTTGAGCATGCCCTTGAGCCGCTGCGAGGTGGGGTCGTCCACCAGGACATACACCTTGTCGAACGTGAAGCCATCGTCACTCAGCAGCAGCATCAGATGTCTGCGGTCGAGAAGCGTCGGGACCGCATTATTGCACAGGTAGTATCGGCCGTCCGCCAGTCGACCCGCGCGAACGCGGCTCATGGAGTCGGGGATGTCTGACATCATCGGCGCGGAGAAACTGCGACCGCCGTCGTCGCTTGTGTTGACATACAGGCGGCATGATCCGCCCTCGTCACGCCAGAAGACGATGATCTTCCCCTCATCTGTCTGGTACCAGCTTGCCTCCCCGTACGGGAAGCTCGCCCCGTCGGGCTCGGGGATGCGGATCACTTCCGGGTCCTGGCGGATGTCCATCCCGTCCCAGAGGAGCACGGCGGGGCCGCTCTTCACCGTGGTGCAGACGCACATCAACCGGTTCTCCTGAGTCGGCCTCGGCGCTTCGAATATCCACTTGATGCCGCGTCCGAGTTGCTGGACTGTCTCCCAGTTGACTCCGTCGACGGACCGGTGGATATCGACTCGGACGCTCTCTGGGTCGATGCGGCGCATGCCCACCGACGACGCGTCCCGATGGCACTCCTCGGACATCCCCACCAAGTACATCGCCTCCTCGGCCACATGCAGGGCCACGCAGTTGTGGGCCAGAGGGCTTCCGGTATGGCCAGCCACGCAGATCGGATCGCTCCAGGTCTTCGCGTCTTCGGAGGTGGCGATGAGGATCCGCTGCCCCGCGGCCTCCTCGTCCACGAGGCCGTTCGACCAGGCCAAGTAGTAGCGCCCGTTGAACCGCGCGATCTGGGAGTGGTGGTTGTACGAGCCGGTATCACGCGTCCCGGTGAAGACGCGGGACCGCTCGAAGGGGGCGCGCGGGATGATGGGCGGGGAAATGCCCCCCGGCCCGTGGTCGTCATCCTTCATGAGGCACCGGGCATCCACGAAGCGCCAGTGCCAGTGGAAGCGCCTCAGCGGCTCCGCGACTTCCTCAGACAGCATGCTGACGTGCTGCCGAGTGGTGATCTTCATCGCCTCGTCCCCCCATCTAACTCAGGCGCCGTGGCAACTCATTGGATCGTGCGACCCGGCCCTACTCTACAAGTGCTTCCAGAACTCCCGTAGGTCGGATCTCCAGGGAAACTCCACGAGTTTCCGCGACAGGCCCTGTTGCTGAGGTTCTGAAGCCGCTTCTAGTGCGTTCGCCGGCGCTCGGCGAGCACCCTCGTTCCCCACGCCTTGCCATGACGCCACGAGTTTCCATTCCAACGCGTCGCCGTCGCCGCCCGGCCCCGTACGACGATCGTCTCGATCGTCGATGCCGTCGCCTCTGCCCGCGTAGGGACGCGGAAACTCCCAGGGAAACTCGTCGTCTGAGTTTCCAAGTTCCCATTTCAGCCCGTCGCTACGTCGCTCGCATCCCAATCCCTTGTAGGAGCGGCTTCAGCAGGGAAACTCCCAGGGAAACTCGTCGTCTGAGTTTCCAAGTTTCCACGACGCCGTCGCCGTCCCTCATCTCTGCGCCGATCTCCGCCTACCCGTGTCAGACACTTGTTTTGCCGCCGTCTGCAAAACGGGTGTCTGACACCAGAACTCCCACTCCCGCCCCGTCGAATGCCGTCTCGTGGCATGAGCGTCTCGCTCATGCATGCCGTCCCTCGCCTTACCCCTTCACCCACGCATCCACATCCCCGGCGGCATACGCGTTCATGTATTGCAGGATGAGATCCTTGGTACGATACTTCCCCAAAAACTTCTGTTCGTCGTGGCGCTTCACGATGGGGAACGTCTCGAGGATATATCCGCCCTCGTCCGCATCGCCGTTGCCCTTGCCCCCGTAGGTCGAAGCTCTAGCAGGGAAACTCCCAAGGAAACTCGGGGTCTGAGTTTCCAAGTTTCCACGACGCCGTCGCCGTCGTAGGTCGGATTCCCAAATCCGACGCCGTTTCCGTTGCTCGCGTAGCGACGGGCTTCCAGCCCGTCGAGTTGGCTTTCCAAATGCAGCCGCCGCTCCTCATCCCTCGCAGACGGGGGCCCAGGGCCGGGCGTTGATGGTGGCCCCGGCCTCTCTTGCCCTACTCTCGGCTTGCCCTCTCCCAGGCCCGTAGGTCGAAGCTCCAGCTTCGACTATTGGTAGGGGCGCAATTCATTGCGCCCTGCCGTCGCCGTAGAGCCCTCCGTGTAGGAGCTGCTTTGGCTGCGACGCGCCCGACCTCGGCATAGATAGCAACGCTGCTCCTCGCACCGACCCGCCGCCGTGGCCCGCGTAGGCCGAGTTTCCAACTCGGCTCCGTGCCGATCCCGCCTACCACCCCGCCGTTTGCCGTCCCTCATCCCTGCGCCGACCTCCGCCTACCCGTGTCAGACACTTGTTTTGCCGCCGTCTGCAAAACGGGTGTCTGACACGCTGCACCGTACAGAGACTCCCGCTCCCACTCTCATTCTTTGGGGTCTTGCGCGGTCACGCCAGGAGGTGATGACGCCGTCGCCGCCCCTCATCCGTGCACCACCTCGGGCTCCACTTGCCCAACACTTGCCGCCCAGCGCGTTCGGCCTCGCACTCCAGGCGGCAGCCGGTCACGATTCCGCGCATTCTAGTAGCCGTATCGTTCGCGCCGGAGCCTGAAGGCCTCGCGCCCTCCCTCCATGATGGTAGCTACGCGCTCTTTCATGCGAGCACGGTCGATGCTGCCAGCGTCCACGATTCCCCCAAGACGTGTGTCGCCGTCAGTACCGAAGGCAACGATCATCTCCGCGTCGCCGTTGACCGGTATGTTGGCGTTGTGGGTTGCTACTATGATCTGGCGGTCGAACTTCCTGTCTCGTAGAAGGGCCACGATGATGTCGTAGACGTAGCGGTTGTCGAGGTCATCCTCCGGCTGATCAATAACCAGGGGTTGCTCTCCTGCCGCGAGGAACAGGGCCAGTATAGCAGTGCTGCGTTCGCCCAAGGAGCCGTGCTCGATCGGTCGGAACTCACCGGTCACTGGTTCGCGAAAGCTCATGACCACTCGGTCTTCCGGCAGATACGCCCCCAGTTCGTCCAGTCGCTCGCGTGGCGTCTCCCGGACTGCTTTCCGGAAGTAGCCTGAAAGCCGGCTGTCCTGCCCGTTGCTGACCAGTCGGTCAACGTGGCCGAAGTCATCATCGGTCGCTGCCTCCGAGGCTGCCGCGACCTCAGCGTCCTTGCGCATGGTCCCAACGACCGCCCCGATTCGTTCGGGGATCGACTCGCCTGTCTCGAACACATAGTCCAATATGGCGGACCAGTCACCTTCACGCATGCCTGTGCCGCCGAACAGCTTCTCCCTCTTCTCCTCCATCGCGGCGCGGTCGCCGAATGGGATGACCTGCATCCTGGCGTCAACCCCCGGCTGTTCCAGGCCCGCGGCCATGGCCGTGCGAGCGGCAGTGCGAGTCAGATGGTGGCGCACCAATGCATCTCGCGCATCATCGACCTGCTGATCAAGGTCGGGCAACGTGCGCTCCACGTCTTCCAGCTTCTGCAGTTCGCGCTCGAGCACCATCATCTTCCGGAGCAGCGTCTCATGTTCGGCGGCCCCGACGCCGGCTGTCTCCATCTCCTCCAGCAGCCTACGGTACTGGGCATCCACCTGCGCGCGTAACGGTTCCCAATGGGCCTTGGTCTGGTCTGCAATCGCTCTGCCGCGGCCATCCACCGCCTCCGCCTGCTCCGCGAGTTCCGCTCCAGTTGTGCGAAGCAACTCCGCAGTTCCCGCACCGAGTTCAGACATCCACGCCGGGGCATCCTCTGGCGGAGGGCCGAGGGCATCTGCGGCCCGCAATGCGGCCGTCTGGGCACCCGATGCTGCCGCGACCACAGGGGCCAGCGCCGCAGCAAGATCCGACAGCCACGTTTCCTCACGGTCCGATCGCGCCTTGGCTCCAAGAATCTCCTTGCTGCTGCCCCGCTCCAGGAGCGCGATGCGGTCCGACACGCGACGCTGTTCCGTCCTCTTGGCCGCAAAACCGGTGGTCAGACCACTTGCCCGCGAATACGCCGCCTGGCAGGCGGCGAGGTCGTCGCGCAACTCATCGGCGATGTGGTCGAAGTCTTGGACGCGGTCGGAGCCGGTCAAGGCATCGAGTTCCTGCAGTTGCGCGCGAGGCGTCTCGGCGACCTCGGCAATCTGCCGCCGTGAGAGGATGCGCGGCGCTATCAGCGAGCGGGTCTCGATGTCGTCCTGCGCGAGCCCAAGCCCGCTTGCGGCTTCCACCACCTCGCCGTCTGCAGACCGCACGATCCTGTAGTGCGATCCGGAGACAGTCACCTCTACCGTCACCTTGTGACCAGGTAGCAGTATTCCCTCGGTCTGCCCGTGGTCGCGGTCTTCCTTGCTCTTCAGCAGGCCTCGGCTCGCCTTACACGCAGCGCTGCCGTCTCCTCCCAGGTCCGCAGCATGAGCACGGTCCAGCCCATGGCGAAGGCACTCGATGACGGTAGATTTGCCAGACCCACGTCCCCCAATCAGCGCGTTCAACCAAGGCGTGAACTCAACGGTCACGTCATCGATGAAGTCTGTGTGCTCTATGCGCAACGACCTGATAACGGGGTGGCCGCCACGCGGTGGACCGTCCGCCATCCTCCGTAGTCTGCTCTCCGGATCCAGGAACGCCAGCCGGAGGCCCTCCGTGCTCGGGGTCTCCATCTTGAGCCATGTGTATCGCGACCCAATGTCCTCATAGTCGTGAGGGTCGGAACACTCAACCAACGGCCAGTGGAGCTGTTCCCTCACCTCACGTTTCTCATCAGAAGGCAGTTGGTCCCAGTCCTCACCTCTCCGTCGGACCCGCCAACAGCACAACAGATTCCGGAACTCCTCATCCAATGATCCGAATGGCCCGCCTGTCTGGAAGGCGCTCCATTCGGCGCGGGTAACGCCCGTCCGACGGCAGAGGCCGCGCATGTCCTTCCACAGCCCGCTGTTGCTGTCAACGTGAGCCGGCAGGACCAAGTGGTCGATTCGCCGCGACGCATCCTCCGGGCGACAGAACGCGGCGAGCTTCTCCAGGAAGCGCCGTTGTCCGTCCAGAGTGGGTTTGGGACTGCCATCAGAGCCGAACGGGGCGTTCTCCCCAAAGAAGGTCACCAACGCTCGGGCGATATCTTCGGCTGCAGTCTCGTGGCCAAACACGACGAGAACGTGGCATCCGGCGTCCGCGCCAACTGTCACCTCCACACCGGGGAGAATCATCGGCAAGCGCTCACCAGCGCTGCGCATGGCGTCCCAGTGGGGGGCCAAGTGCCTGTAGCCCTCAATGCTGTTGTGGTCGGTCACCGCAACAAGGTCGAGGCCTTCCCCACCGTCCGCCGCGTTGCAGGCATCGACGAAGCGACTGGCAATGCCCCGCAAACAGGACTGATCGCCCTTCGCAGACCTTGCCAGAGCGCCGACACAGTCCTCAGTGAAGGTCCTTGTCGCGTCGAACGCCGTATGCACGTGAAGATCACAGCGCAACCATTTGGCACCATTGTGCCGCTCTCTGTCCATTGTCATCACCAGATAACGGTTTCTCCACGTCTCCTATCGGCGCCTCCATGTAGTGGCGACCGAGGCGGGGTTCTATGATCCGCCGTCGCTGATGCCGGCAGTGCCGAAGTTGCAGATCCTCACCATCGAAGGGTTGCTCGATCCGAACGGGCCGAAGCTCATG
>CAZKUN010000177.1:0-19446 GCA_964555935.1 uncultured Armatimonadia bacterium
GCGCCGCTCGCTGCCTCTTTCAGCTTGCGCAGCGCGTAACGGCTGTAGATGTGGCCCGCGAGCGCCGCGATGAATCCATACCCGACCACCGGGATCAGCATGTTCAGCATGGCCAGGTGTCCCTGAAACTGGATGGGCGCTCCCGCCACCACGAGTCCCGCGTGCAGGACGTACAGCCCCGGCCAAATCATCATGAACGGGCTGCCCGTCGCCCGCACCCCCGGCGAGCTGAGGATCAGCGCTATCGCCGGCACCAGGTACAGGGCCGAGGCCGGCTGCATGTACTTCATCGGCAGGATCCCTAGGCCGGTCAGAGCCATCTCCGTCAGTATGCCCACCAGCAGCAACCCGCCCCCAACCCATGCCAGCTTCGATGACGCCGCTGGCTCCTCCGCCACTGCTTCGCCTTCCGCGCCGTACAGCCGCCGCGTCACCGGCGGCAGCAGGCGCGCCGCGCCTCCCAGGCTGAACCACAGCCAGAACCCGCAGAACGCGACCAGCGGCACAATGCCGGCCAGCGCGGCCACCGGGCTCACCTTGATGTACAGATAGGCCGCCAGATACGACAACCCGCTTATCGCCACGAACCCCGCCAGAAACGCCACCAGATTCACCACTACCGGCAGCGTCCGATTGGCCGCGTAACGCTCGGCCCAGATCGAGATCTCTTGCTCCGGGTGCGACTCGCCGTTGATGTCGTCACTCATCGTCTCGCTCCTCTTACGGCGCCATTCCCTCCATATCTACATACTAGTTTGTACTACAAACCGATTTGCATGTCAAGGCAATTCTCTCGTCTTTTCCGCGCTGGGGATGCATCACTGCTGGGGGGAATGCGCCAAGGGTGCCAGTCGCCGTCGTAGGACAGGCGTCTCGCCTGTCGCCGTCCGTCTCCTCACTCCCGCACCATCTCCGCTGACCTGTGTCGGACACTTGTCTTGCCGCCGTCGCAAAACGGGTGTCTGACACTGAAACTCCCACTCCTCATCCCTCCGCCGTCCCTCCGCCCTACCCCTTCATCACGCCGACAGGTCGCATCTTCGCAACGAGCTTCGCAATTCCCGCGCCATCGCAAATACCAACCACGGCGTTCACGTCCTTGTACGCCTCTGGCGCCTCCTCCGCAACCGTGCGCTTGCCCTTGGCGCGGATATAGATCCCGGCCCGGTTCAGCTTGCTGATCACCTGGTTCGAGTGCTGCAGCTTCAGCGCCTTCGACCGGCTCATCGCTCGGCCCGCGCCATGACACGCCGAACCCCACGTCTGGCGCATGCCCTCGTCCGTGCCGCTGAGAACATACGACGCCGTGCCCATATCTCCGGGAACGATGACCGGCTGACCCACATCCCGATACGCCTCCGGCACCTCCGGATGTCCCGGCCCAAACGCTCGCGTCGCGCCCTTGCGGTGCACGCAGAGCTTCCGAAGCTGCCCGTCGATCTCGTGCTCCTCGAACTTCGCCACGTTATGCGCGACGTCGTAGACGATGTCCATCCCGAGCTTCGTCTCCCCCGTGCCAAGCACGTTCTCGAACGCCGTCCGCACCCAGTGCGTGATGCACTGACGGTTCGCCCAGGCATAGTTCGCCGCACACGCCATCGCCGCGAAATAGTTCTGCCCCTCGGGGCTCGTCACCGGCGCGCAAGCGAGCTGTCGATCCACGAGCTGGATGCCGTACTCGCGCACCGCGTCCTGCATGATCTCCAGCGAGTCGTCGCACGTCTGGTGTCCCAATCCGCGCGATCCCGTGTGGATCATCACGGTGACCTGACCCTCGTTGAGGATGCCATACGCGTGCGCCGCGTCCTCGTCGAAGATCTCCACAACCTCCTGGATCTCGAGGAAGTGATTCCCCGATCCCAGCGTCCCGAGTTGCGGCCGCCCGCGCTCGATCGCGTGATCGCTCAACGCGTCCGGATCCGCGCCCTCCATCGCGCCCTCTTCCTCAAGCACCGCCAAGTCCTCGCGCCGACCGTAGCCTTGCTTCACTGCCCAGCCCGCGCCATTGATCAGGACGTTCTCGAGTTCCCGACGCTGGACGGGCGACTTGCCTTTCCCACCGACGCCGGCGGGCACCGTCGAATACACGCCATCGATCAGGTCGCCGATCCGGTCCTTGATGTCTCGGTACATCAGGTCCGTCCGCACCATCCGAACGCCGCAGTTGATGTCATAGCCGACTCCGCCCGGCGAGATGACTCCCGTCTCCGCATCCGTTGCCGCGACGCCGCCGATCGGGAAGCCATAGCCGTAATGAAAGTCCGGCATCGCCAGCGATACCCGCTCGATGCCGACCAGCGTCGCGACGTTCGCGACCTGCTGCAGCGCGGCATCCTCTCGCATCGCCTGCATCATCGAATCATCCGCGTAGATGATCCCCGGAACCGTCATGCCCTGGTTCGCGTCAACGGGGATCCGCCACCGGTACTCGTCCAGTTTCTCCAGCTTGCCCTCGTATGTCTTCGCCATGTCGCCCCCCTTCTAGGGGAATGCAATACGACGGGCGGCGCGTTTGGTTCTGCTGCCTCGTCATCTGACCTTCCGACCACACATCTGGCACTCGTCAAACTTCGGCGCGACGATCCACCCGCAGTCGGAGCACTTCACGTAGCCGTTGTTCCACCGCCAGCGGTTCATCCGACGCTCGCTGATGGCAGCCTTCCGAAATCGCTCTCGAATGCCCTCATTCGCGATGGCTTCGGCATCGCTGTCGATCTCGTCGAGTTCGCGTTTCGTCATCACAATCGAATCCAGCTCCGACTTCGATGGCCCCGCCTGCTCCGCGAGACCGAGCTGATACTCCTCCGGGTCCTTGCCTCGCCGCAGCGTCGACGTGCGGATCTCCTTCACGACCGGCCCCGACAGCTCGCGGTTGATTCGCCGGATGATCTCCTTCGAATCGAGGCTCAACTGATGCGCGAGCGCGGGCGAATCGCACCACACCCACATGATGGCATGCTGCACCTTGTTCACGCGCGTCCGGTCGGCGTAGAACTCCCCGACGCAGTCGCGCCAGACCAACGCGGCCAGCCGCTCCCTAACGCGGGTGCGCCCCTCGGTACGCGCGACCAGATTGTCGAGCGCGGCGCCGATGGGCGAAACTTGCCCCGATCGGCGACCTTTCGGACCTGCCACTTCAAGCCTCCGCGGTGAGCACGCCGTCGTGGACTGAGTAGACCGCCGCGTCCGTGTCCCGGCGCAGCGGCTCGGTGAGATGCGTGGTGGTGATGATGAGTTGAGTCTTGTCCCCGGCTTGCTCCAGCACCCGTCCCGCGCGACTCTCATCAAGCTCGCTCAGGCAATCATCCAGCAGCACGAGCGGCGTCTCGTCGAGTCGAGTCCGAGCGACCTCTGCCTCGGCCAGTCGGAGCGCCAAGACGGCCGTTCGCTGTTGACCTTGCGAGCCAAACTTCCTCAAGTCCTTCTCGTCGACCCTCAACTGGATATCGTCCCGATGCGGGCCCGTCAACGTCCGCCGAAGGTTGATCTCCTGCGGGCGCTTCTCGTCGAGCTTCTGCAGCATCGTTCCCTGCAGCGCGACCGCCTCTCCCCCATCGCCCTCCCACACGTTTGATCGGTACTCGACCGACAACTCCTCCGCGCCGCCCGTCAGTTCGTGATGGATGCGCTTGGCCGCCTCCGCCAGATCCCGGATGTACTTGCCTCGGGCCTTCACAATCTCCGCGCCGTGTTTTGCGACCTGCTCATCCCAGGCGTTCAGCTGATCCTCCGACGCCCGCCGCTCGGCGATCATCCCCAGCAGTTCTCCGCGCTGGCGAAGCGCCCGTCGATACTGCTGCGCGTCCGCGAGGTGCAGCGGCTGGATCTGACCGATCGCCACGTTCATGAACCGCCGTCGCCCGCCCGGGTCGCCCTTCGCCAGCGCGAGATCGTCCGGTGAGAACACCACCACTGTGATCTCGCCGATGATCGCGCGCGAGCCGTTAATCGGCTCATCGTTCAGCGCGAACTGTTTCTGCGGCGCGCCGGTGAATCGCGCGGCCTCGGGAGTCATCATCACCATGCGTAGTGACACCGGCCCGCGGACGCCCCGCTCGAACCGTCCGCTGACGATGGTCTGATCCTCTCCCCACCGGATCAACTCGTCATCGCGATTGGTCCGCTGCGACTTCGTCCGCGCCAGCGCGCAGATCGCCTCGAGAATACTCGTCTTGCCTTGCGCGTTGTCACCCACGATGACGGTCGTCCGCGCCTCGAACTGCAGCAGCGCCTCGCGGTAGACCCTAAAATCCTCAAGCGACAGCACCCGTATCTGCAATCTGTCTCCTCACCCGATGCCGTCCGTGCCTGCGGCTCGCCTCAGCCGCACGCCAAACCACATTACTGCGGGGCTGTTGAGAAAGCCACCGTTCAGTTGGGGACTGTCCAAGCAACGGCACGCAGTGCCCGTTGCGCAGGACTGTCCCTTGTTGGTGTGGCTTTCTCAACAGCCCCACTGCCTACCAGATGCATATCCGGATTCCCGCCCATTTCCCGCATTCTGAGCGCTCTCTCACCCCCTTCGACCCACAGGGCGGGCGTATCCGTGATTCGCGCTCAGGATCGATCCTCGCAGGTCGTTTTCTATTGAACATTCCAATAGATCAGTGCCCGCCGAATCACCTCGCCGCCACCATGCCGGGTACGGGACGTCTAGTTCCTGCGCCACTCATCCCCCACCTTCCGTGATCATTACGTGTGTATTGTGCTGTATCGATCACAAACTTCCCGACCGGTGCGATTACACAGGCCGGGCCAGCCGTGCGCCGGATCACGGATCAAGACGAGGCTGTTCCGCAACCCGGCACGCCGTTCGCACTGTACGCCTCACCACTGACATGCCGACGCCGTTCGGGGAGGCTGACATGATATGGCGCGTCGCTCTGATACTCGGCCTGGGAGCCGCCATCGCCTTCGTGGTGGCGGCCCGTGGGCCGAAGACCCGGGCGTTTACCGACGTCGATGGGGGCGCGCCTCGCGTCGTGACACTCGAGTTCCCCGATCTCGCGGACGAGGGGCGCGACGGTCGCAGCGTGCCGCTTAAGATCCACTGCCCGGTTGGCGACGGTCCGTTCCCATTGTTGGTGTATTCTCACGGAGGTCTGGGCTCGTGGGACGCCCACCTCTACGAAGCCCAGTTCATGGCCGGCCATGGCTACGTGGTCGTCTGCATCGAGCATGTCTATAGCAACGCGGCGAAGGGGAGGGACTACGTGAGGCAAGCTCGCGGCTCGCTCCGAGAGCGCTTTGACTACGCCCTCCAACGCATCACTCACGACCCTCAGACCGTGCTTGAGCGGCCGGGGGATGTGAGCTTCGCGATCGACCAGGCCGTCGAGTGGAACCAAGGCGATCCGCAACTCAAGGGACGCATCGATACTGAGAAGATCGCCGTCCTCGGTCACTCCTTCGGCGCCTACACGACGCTGGTCGCCTGCGGGGCTCAGCCGATCCTCGATCACCTCGATCCGGCAGTCCCGCCTGGCGAAGGACTGGCCGGCGACCTCAGCGACCCTCGGATTATGGTCGGCGTTGCGATGTCACCTCAGGGCCCGGGTTCGTGGGGGCTCGGCGCCGAAAGCTACGGTACGATCGACCGGCCACTGCTGTGCTTCAGCGGATCCAACGACGACATGTACGCCTACGACGGCTCGACGCTGCCGGCGACCGTCCGGCTTCAGGCTTTCGAGGCCCTCCCGCCCGGCGACAAGTATTTCCTGTGGCTCGACAAGGCGGACCACTTCTCCTTCGCCGACAATCCGAAAGCCCACCTCTTCCCCCCACCCGCCCGCGCGGATACCCAGCGCATTCTGCAACCCATGACCCTCGCCTTCTGCGACGCCTATCTCAAGGACGGCGCTGACGCCAAAGCCCGCCTTACGGAAGACTACGCGAACTCTCTCTGCGGCGATGTCGTCACGCAGGTCACCTGGTACGAGAAGTAGTCGCCGCAACGTGCTACAAGGTCCATGCGTATACCTCTCGGGAGTTGATGCCACATGCCTGTCTTTATCCACGCAGCCGGATGCACCAACACCTGCCGTCACTGCGGCGCTGAAGGCCGGCCTCCTCACGGCGCGCTGTTCAGTCTCGGCGAAGTCCGCGCCATCGCCCATGAGTGGGGCCTCCTCGTCATCTACTTCGAGCTGAGCGCTCACCCCGATTTCCCGGAGATCATGCACCCCGACGTCAACGATGGTGAGGACGTGCTGGCGACCAACGGGTTCGGCCTTGCCCGCTGCGCTGATTCCGATGCTGTGTTCGCGCGCCTCCGCGAGTTCGGCTATACGGGCGTATCCCACACGCTCCACAGCATCGGCGATAACCACGATTGGTTCGTCGCTCGAAGGGGCGCCTACCAGGACATCATTACTTCCTCTGCGCGGGTGGTCGAAGCGGGCTTTGAACTCCACTGGAATGTGTGTCTTGACAACCGACACTTGGCGGACGCTCCGATCCTCGTCGAGATGAAAGAGCGCGAGTTCGGCGGGACTATATCTGTGGGCATCCCCAATCACTGCGTCAACAGACGCATGTGGGATTACGAGAGCCTCAGACCATCCGAACGCGATGTGGCGACTCACCTCACCGATGATTTCCTCGCGCAATGCGAGTGGCCCAAACCCGTGGGGGAACTCACTGAGGACGCTTGGCTCCGGGCTTGGCATGACGATCCCAAGCCGTTCGAGCCACGCTACGATCACGACTCGTGGCCCCCTGACGACCCCTTCACGGATCTCAGCATCGAGATCAGCGCGGATCGCTCCATCCGCCTCGCACCCTTGGGCGCACCCAAGATCCACCTCGGTCACTTGGCCGATGGTAGAGCCGCCATTGAGGACCGCCTCCGCGCCCTCCCCTGCCCTGAGCTGACCATCACACCTGATGAAGCCGCCACCGTCCTCTCGGGCTCGCCCCTACTCCACACCAGCCCCCTCAGCGTCCGAAACAAGGTCGTCGCCACACTCGTCCACGACGGTGCCGTCGTGGACCAGACGTAGCCGCCAGGCGAGACAGAGCCTATCCCTACAGAAAAGAGAGCCCACCATAATCGGCGGGCCCTCTTGCAGTGTCGTTAGTCGTCCCTGTCCCCTGTAACTGTCCCCTATCCCCTGCCGTTATTTCTGCATCGGCATCAGGACGTAGATGTAGTCAGCGTCTCCCGCCGGGCGCAACACGCCGGGGTTCAGCGGACCGGATAGTTCGATGTGAACCTGCTCGGCGGTCACCACATTGATGGCGTCGAGTAGGTAGCGCGCGTTGAACGAGACCGTGACCTCTTCCCCCTCGAGTTCCGCGCCGATCTCTTCGACAACTTCGCCGACGTCGGGGCTCTCCGCGGAGATCTTCAGGCTGTCGAGTGCCGCAGTTACGCTGATGCGATTCGCGTCTTCCCGCGCCACGATCAGCGCGCGCCGCAGCGCCGCTTCCAGCTCTCGGGCGTTGACGGTAATCCGCTTGTCGCAGCCCTCGGGAATGACCTTCTGGTAGTCCGGGAATTGGCCCTCGATCAGCCGCGAGCCAACCGTAACAGTGCCCACCACGAACTCGATCTGGTTGTCCGAGACCGACACCTTCGCCGGAGTCTCCGAGTCAGCTTGCAGAATGCGCTCAACCTCGGTGAGGGCCCGTGCGGACACAATTGCGTCACGTTTTTCGGTCTCCGGAAGGCTGATCGACGCTCTCCGCATAGCCAGCCGGTGAGTATCTGTCGCCACAACCTCGAGCTGGTTTGGCGACAGGCTCAGCAAGGCGCCCGTCAGCGTCGGCCGCGTCTCATCAGCCGAGACCGCCACCCGAGTCTGGCGGATCACGTCTTTCAGCAGCGCCTGATCAACCTCGAATGTCGTCGCATCCACGAGCGGCGGCAGCGTCTCAAAATCCTCTGCTGCCATGCCCCGGATCTGGTAGCGAGACCGGGCGCACTTCAGCGTCATCGCCGGGCCTTCGGCTTCCTTCAACTCAACGTCGGCGTCTGCCAAGTTGCCGGTCAACTCGACGAACAGCCGCGCCGGCACGGTGATCGCGCCGACCTCGGTCTGCGTCGCCGGGATCGAGGCCTCGAGACTGATGAACTCGAGGTCCGTCGCGACCAGACGCAGATGGTCGGCCTGGGCTGCGATTAGGATGTTATTCTGCACGGGCTGAGTGCTGCGGCCCGACACACCACGAGCTACGGTTTGGACTGCTTCGTATAGCGCGTCCCGCCCACATAACGCGTTCAGCATCCGGACGAGCCTCCTTCGACGTGTCGCAGGTTCAGCGGTGCTGTCTGTGACCGTCTGCCGGTCTGCAGTTGGTGGCGATCACGAGCGCCTTCGGTGATGCTCTTTCGACAGGTAAAGTCGTTTCTACTTCTTATATATTTATTTAGTCGTAGTAGTAGTAGGGCTGTCTAAACGGTGCAAATACTCAATTGAGCCCAGAATTTCAGCGTTTGTCACGCGTGCAACTCGTTGATAACCGAGTGCGGTTCTTCTGAAGTTCTCCACTGGAATCGACCTGCACGTTTCTTCCACACAACACTGACGCCCGTTTGCACTGGATTTCCACAAGGCCCAAACCGGCCGAAATGAGCGCGCCGCAACACCGAGTTACTCAGTGAGCGCGGCCTTCATGTTGTTGATCAGCCAGAGCGTCTGAGGATCCTCCTCGATCGACGCGCTGACCTTCTTGTAGGCATGGATTACGGTGGAGTGATCGCGACCACCGAAGAACCTGCCGAGACTGTGCAAGGACTGGTCCGTCAGCTCGCGACAGAGGTAGATCGCCGTCTGGCGCGCATGGTTGATTCCCTGACTTCGACGCGCGCTCTGAAGCTCCTCAACCGTTACGTCGAAGTGGTTGCCGACGTAGGTAGCGATCTCCTCCACTGACACCCGGTTGGGCGTCGAGGAAGTAGCGTAGTCGCGGATGATCTCGTCGACGATCGGCTGCGTGAGACTGACTCCGTATAGAGACGCGTACGCGCAGGCCTTCAGGAGCGCCCCTTCCAGGACCCGGACGTTTGATTCGATCTGCTGCGCGATTCGCGTAAGGATCTCGCGGCTGATCTCCACGCCCTCGGCTTGCGCTTTCTTTTCCAAGATAGCCAGGCGCGTGTCGATGTCTGGCGGGCGCAGATCAGCGACGATCCCCTGCTGCAGCCGCGAGCGAAGCCGCTCGTTCATGATCTGCAGGTGCCTGGGCGGGCAGTCGCTGGCGATCACGATCTGCTTGCCTGTTTCGTATAGCGCGTTAAATGTATGGAAGAATTCCTCTTCAGATGAGGGCCCTTCGATGGCGGCTATGAACTGAATATCATCGACAAGCCATATATCGATGGATCGATAATAATTCCGGAACTGGTGCGTTCGATTGTCTCGAATAGAGCTGATCAGATCGTTGACGAACTGCTCCGCAGAGACGTACGCCACTTGGTACTGGGGATGATGTTGGCGGACGTAGTGGCCGATCGCCTGCATCAAGTGGGTCTTCCCCAACCCAACCTTGCTGTGGAGAAACAGGACGTTGTAGGCGCGGCCGGGGGCCTTGCCCACCTGGGTCGCGGCCGCGTGAGCGAACTGATTGCACGTGCCGACCACGAAACTGTCGAACGCGTATTTTGGGTTCAGTGGCTGCGAACTATAGGTCGAATGGTCTAGCGCTACGCGCGGCGCGGGCGCGGTTTGCGCCTCAGCCGGCCGCGGCGGCGCCTCTGTGTCCGCGACATCCAGACGCACAGCCATGGATTCTCCGACCAGATCAGACAGGCACGATTCGAGCGCGCCGAGATGGCGCTCGGTAATCCATGTCTTAGCAAAGTCACTCGGAACGGCTAGTGTGAAAACCGTACCTTCCAGGCTCAGGGGCACGGAGTTGCGGAGGAAACTGTCGAACGTCACTTGACCGACCTGTACGGGCAGCAACTGAAGCGCAGCATCCCAAAGAGCACTCTTATCCTGCAAGAGCGCGCTCGCCATTAGGTGGCCCCCTCCCTGTGGCTTTCACGCGGGCGACATTGACGGGTTACATGCAAAGTAAACGGCATGTGGTCGACGTAGACAAGGAGCAAATAACGCCCGATACGGCGGCAGCCTCGCCACCAGCGGGGAAGCGGATCTGTCGGCATTGCTGCACCGAGAAATCCGCCGCTAAAGGGGCCCCAGCGCGCTGTGGGCTAGTTTCCACAACTATTTCCACATGTGTGGAAAACTACGTTGTGAGCCCTCAACGAGTCAATTCAAGCCCGGCCCTCTGTTCGCTGCGTGATTATAGCAGAACTGTAACGGCGGTTCAAGACCAGTTTGTAATCCAAAGGGCCTATGCAGCGAACACATTGTCCCCTGATCCTGTCTCACGCGGTATTCACCAGGCCCCGGCTCTCGACCTTCCGGTCATGAAACGATTTCGTTGAGTTTCTAAGCAGGGGCGGCCTTGGCCCACCGACGGGTTCGAGCTTACCGGACGGACGCGGATGGGGATGCGTCCTCCCCACCTCGCGCCTGATAGTAGTGGTGCCGGTGGGGAGGGATCCGTACACTGAGAGTCGGACCGCGCGCGTTGACGGCATACTGGCTGGTGGTCTGAGCATGGCGGGGTTCTCGGGCGCTAACTAGACTGTCACCGTGCGGTAAGCAGGGACGTGTCTAACACTTTCCACATATCCTTCAACAGCAGCGCGCGGGCTGCATCTTGGTGTAATAGCAGGAAAGAGCGGACCCAGGGGCGAACTGTGGGCTACACAGCGGGTCAGACAGGAGCGTGTGGACAGGTGAGACGACTGTACGACGTGCTTGTGATTGGTGGAGGACATGCCGGATGCGAAGCCGCGCTCGCTGCGGCTCGGATTGGGGCGGACACGCTGCTTGTGACGGGGAATCTGTCCCAGATCGCCGCTATGCCCTGCAATTGCAGCATCGGAGGGCCAGCGAAGGCTCACTTGGTATCTGAGATAGACGCATTGGGCGGCGCGATGGGGCGGTGCATCGATGCGACGTACACCCACATCCGCGTCCTGAACACGACTAAGGGCCCCGCCGTGCGAGCCCTCCGGGCCCAGGCCGACAAGTCGCTGTACGGGCCTGCCATGAAGCGTATCATGGAGGAGCAGACAGGGCTCAGTGTCTTCCAGGCCGAAGTTACCCATATCGCGCCCCCAGTCACCGACGTCGAGTTCGTCGTATCGACAGCCGAGGGGGCTACGTGGGAGGCCAGGCGCGTTGTGCTGGCGACCGGGACGTTCCTGAACGGGATGATTCACATCGGCGAGAAGTCGTTCAGCGCTGGGCGGGCTGGCGAGCCGGCGTCAATCCCTCTCCCCCAGTGCTTGGCCGGCCTCGGCGTTCGCACGTTGCGCATGAAGACTGGCACAGTGCCCCGCGTCTACCGTGATTCCGTGGATACGTCGAGCCTGAGGGCTGCGGCTAGCGATACAGCCGATCTTCGATTTGCCTGGGACCGGGTCTCACGGCCCATGGCGCGCCCATTGCCGTGTTGGCGGACGGCGACGACCCCGCGCTGCCATGCAATCGTCCGCGCGGACATAGAGCGCTCTTCGTTGGTAAGTTGCCGCATTTGCGGCGCAGGCCCCCGGTATTGCCCATCCATTGAGGCCAAGCTTCTGAGATTCCCCGACCGTGACTCCCATGGCGTGTTTCTCGAGCTTGAAGGGGTGGGCACGACAGAAATCTACGTGCAAGGAACGTCAAACAGTCTGCCGGTCGACGTGCAGATCCCTATGGTCAACGCCATACCCGGGCTTGAGCGCGCTGTGGTGTCGCGGCCTGGGTATGCCGTCGAGTACGACGTAGTCTCGCGCGAGCACCGGTCGGCGACCATGGAGATCCCGATCCTTCCAGGGTTCTACGTCGCGGGGCAGGTTAACGGAAGTTCTGGCTACGAGGAGGCAGCCGCCCAGGGCCTTGTCGCAGGCGCTAACGCCGCGTTGTCGGTGAGCGGGCACTCGCCGTTGCAAGTGCGGCGCGATAATTCATACATTGGTGTGCTGGTCGATGACCTGACGCACACAAGGGGTCCGGAGCCATATCGCATTCTGACGTCCCGCGTGGAAGCCCGCTTGTCCCTGAGCCAAGACACCGCTCACGCGCGCCTCAGCGATCTAGCGTACAGTCGCGCCTTGGTCGACGATGCGCGCCGCGCCTCCGTGCATGACGCGATGGGAAGAGCGAACGGCTCCGTGCGACGAGGGCCCCTAGCCCGCACGTCGCGGCGAATTGCTTCGTCTAGGCGCGATGCGCAAGTCTACGGGCCGAGCCGCCGCCTCGAGGAGAGTCGGTCCCCCGCCGTTCCCGCCAAGCAGCGATGGCCCGGAGCTCTGCCCCTAACATCGTTGCCGGTGAAGCAGGAAGTCCGCGATCTGATGGCGAACAGTCGAATTGAGTTCGTCAGTGACCTTGCGAGCGTGGCAGGACTGACGCCCGGGGATATTGCGGCGATCGCTCTGTTCGTTGAGCGATGGCGCGGAGATGTTTCACGTGAAACACGGCTCGACGACGGAGATGGTGGTGCCGAAACCGGAGGCTGACGCTATCGGTCGCTGGCTCGCGGTTGCCCGGGCCCTAGGGGCCGATCCGTCCACCGAGGCACCGGCCACAGTGCTCGAATGGGCGCGTACCGTTATTGACTGGCGGGATCGCGCCCAACTCACGTCTCATCGCTCAGTAGCCGAAGCCGTTGACGCTCTCATGACCCCGGCCCTCTATGCGATACCCCATCTGGCCCTCGACTCTGATTCGGTGGTCGTTGATCTCGGCGCGGGATCGGGCTGCACTGCTGTCTCGTTGTGCGCGGCCATGCGCACGGGGAGATGGGTCTTGATCGATCGGTCCGAAACGAAAGTCACCTTCTGCAGGTATGCGATACGGAAGTGCCGAACTGAGGGCGTGGAGGCAGCGACGCCGGCGGCCGTAATCGCGCGCGAGATCGGCGACGCGGTCTTGGCGCGTGGTCTCCCGTCCGATGGCGAGTCGTACCGGCTCGCGGCGTCGTGGTGCCGCACGGACGGCGTGATCATTACGTGGGATCCGGAGCCATCGAAAGACGAGTCTAGACCGAGCGTTCGATGCGGGGCGTTGCCTGTGTGGGTGACGGCTTCTACTAGACGTTTCACGTGAAACACTGGCGATCACCGCTGGGCCCGGCCTACGCGGCGCTGTCGCCAGCGCGGCTGCCCAGATACGCCACCGGAGGTGCCTATTGACGCCCACGATCGCGATTGTGAACCAAAAGGGCGGCGTTGGTAAGACCACGACCGTCGTCAATCTGGCGGCCGCATGCGGGCTCATGGGTACTCGTACGCTTGTAGCTGACCTGGACCCGCAAGGCAACGCCAGCAGTGGGCTGGGCGTCGACCGTGGGACGCTCGACCGCTGTGTTTACGACCTGTTGATGGCTGGCTCGGATGCTGATATGGCTACGGGCCTACGGGAGACCGTGTGCCAGACCACGGCTGAGGGCGTGGAACTACTTCCGGCCACCATCAACCTGGCTGGCGCCGAAGTGGGGCTCGCGGCAGCCATCGCGCGCGAGACGAAGCTCAAGCGCATGTTGGCGCCTGCAAAGGACACCTACGACCTGATCCTCATCGATACTGGCCCATCCCTTGGACTACTGACGGTGAATGCTCTTGCCGCCGCTGATAGCGTACTTGTGCCCATTCAGTGCGAGTACTATGCGCTTGAAGGGCTTACGCAGCTTCTTGACGTGGTCCACCTTGTCCAAGCCCAGATCAACCCAGCGTTGCGCATCGAGGGCGTGCTGTTGACCATGTACGATGGACGGACGTCCTTGTCGCGGCAGGTGGCCAAGGAAGTGCGGCGCCACTTCCGTGGGCGTGTCTTCACTGTCAGTATACCGAGGAACGTAAGGCTCGCAGAGGCCCCGAGCCACGGCCTTCCGGGCGTTCTGTATGATCGTCACAGCCGTGGTGCGCGGGCGTACGTCAACTTCGCGAAGGAGGTGTTCGGGGATGCCACGTAAGGGACTAGGCAAAGGGCTCGCCGATCTGATCTCGACGGATTCACTTAAGCTGGGCGCCGCGCTGGTGGAGTTGCGGCCGAATGAGATAGAACCGAACCCGTTTCAGCCTAGAACGTCAATGGCGGACGCTCAACTCGATGAGCTTACGCGATCAATCGAGCGCCACGGGGTGGTACAACCGCTGGTGGTCCGGCCCGTGGGTAACGGGAACTACCAGTTAGTGACTGGCGAGCGCCGTTGGCGCGCCTCTCAGCGGGCGGGGTTGGCCACTGTACCGTGCCTCGTGAGGGAGACGAACGATAACGAAGCCCTGCAGATCGCGCTCGTCGAGAATCTGCAGCGTGAAGACCTCAATGCCATCGATGCGGGTCGCGGGTACAAGCAGCTCATGGTGGAGTTCGGGCTGACGCAGGAGCAAGTCGCGGGGGTCGTGGGCAAGAGCCGAAGCGCAATTGCCAACACGGTCCGCCTTCTCGATCTGCCCGATGCCGTACAGTCTGCTGTCGAAGCCGGGTCACTCACCGAGGGTCACGCACGGGCTCTCCTGGGCATCGGCAAGGACGAGGTCGCCATCGCCCGGGCGGCCGAACACGTCGTCCAGGCCAATCTGACGGTCCGCGAGACGGAGGAGTACGTGCGCGAGCAGTCCGATCCGACCGACGCGGTCGCCACGACCACCAAGTCGACTCAGCCCGCCACGCTGGCGGATCCCGTCGCCGATCCCAACCGCACAGACGTTGAGGAACGCCTCCAACGAGCTCTGGGCACGAAGATCCGCATCAAGATGCGAAAGCGGGGGGGCGTCATCCAGGTCGGGTTCCATGATGCAGATGATCTTGAGCGGCTGGTTGCTCGCTTGGACCCACCGACATCCCGCTTCGGGGAACTAGACTAGGCGGAACCGCATGGGGCGGGCTCGCGCCTGTCCCAAGCGCCTCGACATCCATTACGGTCGCGCCCCACTACAAGACGTCGCTGGCGGCAGCGCCGCCGCGAGCTGGATGGCCGTACGCCCCCAGTCCAACGATCTCGAGGCCGATTCCCCCCATGTCTCCGCAGCGCCATCGCAACCACGACCAGAGATGTCGTCCACGCCGCCGCCCCTAGGTCGTGCGGCCTAATATATCCTCTGAACTGTCTACTTCCGATCGCACGGGCGCTGTCCCATACACAACCTAGCCCAACGCAGGGCTAGATGCCCGCCCGGCGTCACAATTTCCCGCTCACACTGGCCGCGACCCGCGGATCGTGTCGCGGCGTCAGCCCCAGCCTCACGCAAGGAGCCTGACACCGTGCGCGCCTCAGTGCCGGGTTCTCTTGGTATATACAATAACCGCCTGGTCGGCCCAATCGCCAATTGTCGCTACGCGGGGCGCGTTGCACAGCCGGCCGCAGACAGGAACTAGGGGGTGGGCGTGGAAATGGGACCAACAGAACCGTCTTACTGGGCCATTAGCCCCACAATCGGGCCCTGCCGGACCGGCGGTCTCGACGCAGCGCGTCAGCGAGCGAGCGTCTGCGCGTGGGGGCAGCGCTAGCGATCATGGCTGGCGACGGTCTGATGCGTGGCATAGAGTGACGCTCGCCTGCCCGAAGGGAGCTCGTCTCATGCACCGCCCTGCTGCGCCCCTCTTGCTAGTCGTGCTCGCGCTGATCTCGTTCGCCCCCGCGCCCTCTGCCCAGGGCACTCACGCCCTCGACGAATACGGTGACGTCTCGACAGTCGATGGGGCGGAGGAGGCGCTTCGCATTGCCGTCGGCGAGTTGATCGACGAAGGTGGGGGAGTGGTGGTCATTCCCGAGGGTGTGCCGGAGAGCGCGTCTATCGAGAATCTCCGGCAGGACGCCCGCTCAACCACCAATGAGGGCCCCGTCGTCACGATCATCGACCAGCGCCGCGGCTTCCTCGTCTACCAAGTCGCGCCCATCGGCAAGCACCAAGCGGGCACGTGGGCGGGTCTCCGCGTGGAGCGCATGCTCAACCTCGGTGATCAGAGCCTTCCGCACTGCGGCTGGCACGCCGCGCAAGCCATCGACAACTTCATCGTCAGCGGGAGCTCGTCGTACATGGCCACGCTCACCGAGGTCGCGGAGGCCGGCTCCGACGCCCGGCTGTACGTCGATCTCATCCGTGGCATCTGGGTCGGAGCCTACCTCAACGTCACTAGCAGCGTGATGGGCTACGCCGAGCCGTACGATCGCATCACCGTCAAGAGCATCGGCTGGGATGACGGGAAGAAGCGCAACTACTTCACCGCCGATCTCGAGCACGACCACCCCGTCGGCGCGCTCGTCTACAACAAGCACGTCGTCAACGGGCTCTCGGTGAACGGTTACTCCAACGCTGACAACCAGACCCCCGGCGAGATCTCCGCGACGCGCCATAACTACGGCGTCGGTGACAGCTTCGTCCTCAGCGGAATGTTCAAGTACATGGGCGATGTCTTCTCGGGCTTCGGTGATGAGGGTGGCATCGTGCTCAATGCGGAGACGGTGGGGGAGATCGAGTCCTTCCACTCCAAGGTCGAGGCCGTCGACTGGTCGCGCGACGAGGTCACCTACGAGGCGGGCCAGGTCCACGCTCACACGCTCAGCAACTCCCGCCCGCTCATCAACCTCAACGAGAGCAAGTGGATCACCGCGGGCGAGGTCCGCATCGTTGCTCCCGGCACACCATACAAGGGCCAGACATACCCCGGCGTAATCGGCGGCCCGCAGAACGTCTTCAACTACCAAGGCGGGCTGATCGAGGGCTCGGCCGACTGCCCCTGGGACGATAACATCATCGGCCGCTTCTTCGCGGTGACGGATCCCTCCGAAGTCATCACGCCTGATGACACATCCACCGTCGGCGGTTACGCGAGCAATCCCAGCCGCCCCATCCGCCGCTGGTATCGAATCATGGAGTTCGAGGCCAACGATGACGGTACGAAGGTCCTCCGGATTCTCCGCGTTCGATGGTCTGCCGTCGCCGCCGGCGCGCCCAAGCTCTTCGATGATGACAACTACACCACAGACGATCGCGACCGGCCGCTCAGCTACGCCATCGCCCCCGGCGCATGGGTCTATGACATCAGCCAGGGCTTCGCGAAGACTCACTCAACGGGCGGTCACCTCGACGCGAGCCACCCGCGCAAGATCAAGGTCGTAGCCCATGCAGATCGAGGCACGAGCTTCGACTTCGAGTCCGGCGATGAGATCGAGCAAGCCGTCGGCGCCGACCCGTGGCAGCCTCGTCCGCTCCGCATTCGCCAGTTCGATCAGATCCCCACCACGATGGACAATGCGACCATCGAGGTCCAGCAACTCGGCCGCGTTCAGGTGCCCACGTGCATCGGCATCTCCGGGATCATCCGTTCGCGCGACCAGCTCGAATCTCGCAAGGACAAGAAGGCGCCCTTCGCCACGGTCATGCGCGTAAACTCCCTCGCCGATGTCGGCATCGACTTCCAGACCGAGGTGCTCGATGCGGCCATCGTCTTCCGCCAGCCCAACGGTCATCCGCAGCCCATCCGCTGGAGCAGCGATGACGGCTCGAGCAGTCTCATCGTCGATCCATCCACGGGCGACTTCATCTTCGCCGGAGGCGCGCTCAACCTCAGCGGCGAGTCGCTCGTGAACGCATCCGGCGTGTCGGCCACGGGCACGCCCGCGATGAACCTCCGAGGGATCGACGTCGCCGTTCCGGAGGGGGCGACCGAACTCGCGATCGCCTTCCCGCGCGCCGAGGTCGATGCCGCTTACGCCGTTTCAGTCACGCCGTCATGGATGACCGCGCTGTGCGCGCCGACGAAATCGGCCGAAGGCTTCACCGTGCAGTTCGCGAATGCCGCCCCGGCGGGCGCGACCATCCAGTGGATCATGGTCCGCTAGTGCTCGCGCAAACCGTTCTCCGTGATCGGCAGTTCCTGTGTCTGCGGGTCGCCTGACCCGCACCGAAGACCGCGGGGTTGGGCGTGCGGGTCAGGCGACCCGCAGGCACGGGAACATCACATCCGGTGCAAGCGCGCCCGCCAAGGGACTACATCCAAATGACTAGACCACTCGCCATCGCCTCGCTCATCCTGGCCGCGTCGTTCGCCCGCGGTGACACCATGAATCCCAAGACCGACTGGTTCAGCGAAGCCGGTTACGGCGTCTTTGTCCACTACCTCAGCGGGCTCCAGAACAACCCCGAGCACGTCGCCAGCCTCGGCCGCGAGACCTCGTGGGACGAGTGCGTGGACGAGTTCGACACGGAACTGTTCGCCGCCACGATGGAGGCGGTCGGCGCGCGGTATGTCATCTTCACGGTCATGCAGATCAACCGCTTCCTGATCGCGCCGAACGCGACGTTCGACCGGCTCACCGGCTACGCGCCCGGCGAGGCCTGCGCGACGCGAGATCTCATCGCGGACCTCTCCGAATCGCTCGGCAAACGCGACATCCCGCTCATGCTCTACTACACGGGCGACGGTCCGCGTGCCGACGCTCAAGCCAACGCGGCCTTCCAGTTCGGTGACCCCGTCACGGTCGACTTCGTCAGCAAATGGGCGAGCGTCGCGGAGGAGTATTCGCTGCGCTATGGCGACAAGGTCGTCGGCTGGTGGGTGGATGGATCGTATCCATTCATCGGCTATACGGATGAGACGCTCGCCATTCTCGGGGACGCCATGCGCGCGGGCAATCCCGATAGCATCGTCGCCTTCAACCGCGGCGTCGATCCCCAGGTCATGTCTTACACGCCGGTCGAGGATTACACGTGTGGCGAGCAGAATCGCTTCTTCGATATGCCCGCCGAGCGCTTCCTCGATGGCGAGCAGTGGCACATCCTCTCATACCTCGGCACAGGCTGGGGGCAGCCCGGAAGCCAGTATTCTAAGCGCGATCTCGCCGAGTACGTGTTCGACGTGAATCAGCGTGGGGGAGTGGTATCCATCGAGGTGCTGCTCTTCCGGGATGGCTCCCTTGACCGCTCGCAGGTTGAGATGCTCAAGGCCGTCGATCATGAACTCCGGACCGGCAGGACGCGTCCGCCCGTCCCGCCGGGCAACCTCGCATATCGTAAACAGGGCCAGCTCCTCAGCGTCGATGGCTCGCGCGAACTCACGGTCAACAGCGGCACTCAGTTCCCCAAGCTCGGGGTTGACGGCCGCCTCGATACCCACGCTCTCGCCGGCGGCGAATGGGCGTGGTCGTTTCACGTGGACCTGGTCGACGTCGCCGATATCCGCCGCGTCAAGGTGACCTTCGGCAAGGGGTATGCGACGCATTTTGAGTTCCGCGTGTCGCTCGACGGGCAGACCTGGGAGACCGTTGCGTCGAAGGCCGACCACGGTGGCTCGCCGTTTGAGGCCAGCTTCGATCCGGTCCGCGCGCGATATGTCCGCGTGTCCGCGGGCAAGCCCGACGGTCCCGAGCAGCCCGGCACCCAAATGTCCATCGCCGAACTCGAGGTTTACGACTAGCCATCAGGCACCTGAGAAT
>CAZKUN010000178.1:0-16911 GCA_964555935.1 uncultured Armatimonadia bacterium
CGATCTGGCGGGGCTGCCCGTGCCGGATTACTGCCGCGACCTCAGCCTTGCGAGCGCGCTCGGTACCGGCGAGGAGCCGCCCGAGAGACCCGTCATTAGCGAGATCAGCCAAGGGACTTGGGGATACCGACCTGAGGACCGTCTCGTCATGGTCCGTCGCGGGGAGTGGAAGCTGGTTCTGTTCTACGATGGCCCCGCAACAGACCCGATGTCAGAGCGGGCCGACGCCTCGCTCTACAACCTCGACGCCGACCCACTTGAACTCACCAACCTGATCCGCGCGCCAGAGCACAGCGACCTCATCGCGTCGCTCATCGCTGACATCGCGGCGCGCGACTAGCGCTTCACCAGCCCGATCTTCTCAATCTCGATCCTCGCGCCCTGGTGCGAGCACGGATCCAGCCGGAACGTGGTGACTCGGCCCTTCCAGCGCGAGTTCTCCGCGACCGGCAGAACGTAGTCATGGAACTCGCCGTCGCCGATGAGACTCACTTTCACGCTGGCCGGCTCGTTGGTTGCCATCGTCGGGGTCGTCCAGAAAAGCTGCATCCCCTCATCATCGCTATCGAGCGCGTCGATCTTCATCCGCACCTTCAGCCCCACGTACTCCCGCGCCTCAACTCGGTACAAGCCCGTGCCGATCGCGGGGTCGCGGCTCGTCGTTACGAAGCTGATCTTGCCGTCTCCGCCCTCGAACTCACCGATGCCCATGAACGCCCCCCACCCTTCGCCGCTGTGGGTGAACTCCCAGACATACCGTGCCGCGATTTGCGGGAAATCGTATGGGCCCAGACCCACGTCTTGAGGCGTGATATTAGGCGGCCAGCCGCCCTCAGGCACGTTGCAGAACGTGTCGCGAATCGCGTCATACATCCCGAAGCCGAACTCCTTATTCGGCTCCGCGTAGGAGCCCTCGCCCCACTCATTCACCGGCGCGAGGACCATTCGCGTGACGCCCGTCTCGTCAGCGAAGGCCTTGGCGTCCTGGCAGATCCGCTCGAAGGCGCTGACCGTCCGCCCGTCGATGTGGATTCCCTTCTCGCCGTGCCAAGGCTCTGAGTGCCATCCGGTCGACAGATTCGGCAGGAAGGGGATCCCCGCCGCTTCGCTCGACTCATGCCACGCGCGCGTGAACGGGTCGCTGGCGTCGGCGACGAGGTCGAAGTCGAACCGCGCGGGATTCTTTGCCTCGCCGCCGTGGTCCATGTAGTGGTAGATCGACGTCATCGCGAAGCCCATGTCGCGGAGACCCTCGATGATGTTGACGTCGGTGCTCGCCTCCGGCCATTTCATGGCGACGAAGTACACGCCCTTATAGCCGGCCTCTTTCGCCATCTCCTGCGAGATATCGAGCAACCGTTTCGCGCCGCCCTTGCCGGCCATGTCGCGCTCCATGTTCTGGGAACTCCAGACCATGACGACCGGCATATCATCGATGCGGTAGTACTCCTCGGTGCCGAAGTAGTTGTCGATCCAGTACTGCGTGACGGCTCTCTGGTCCGCTTCCGAATGCGTGTTCGGCGCGTTGTGGTTGGCCCACATCATGCACCACTTGAGGGACTTCCGGTAGCGCGAATTCCAGTAGGCGTCGTGGACCCAGTGATCGTGGTTCCGACCGCCGCCAGACCAGTACCAATCGACCATGAAGAACTTGATGCCATGCTCGACGGCCCATTTGATCTGCCAGTCGGCGCATTCGGGATTCGCCTCATCATACCAACCCAGGACAGGCTTGCGCTCGGGCGCCACGGTGCGGATGGGCTCCCAGCGCGTCATCGACGACCAGCCGGGGAAGTAGAGCGCGCCGATCTCGTAATCGCTCTCGACGGGCTGCGGCTCGGGGACGTAATCGGCCTTCGGCAGGTCCAGCCCCGGCTCGACGATGATCTCACCGCGCGCGGGCTCGGGCGGAGCCCCGGCACCGGTGAGCGTGACCACAACCTCGCCTCTCACCGCTTGCGGGGCCACCAACCCAAACTGATGCGTCACCGGATCAAACGGCGCGACGGACGGGCAGTTGCGCCAGCCTTTCTTGCCGGCTACTTTCATGCCGCCCGGCAACTCCACCGATTCGATCCGCAGGTCGGTCGCGTCCGCGCCGCCCCGGTTCTTGAGCGCCAACACGAAGGGCAACGGATTGCCCGCGCGGTTCACCGCGTTCGCCGGCCCGACGTACGTCACTTCCACATCCGGCGGGCCCAGCGGACCTTCCGACATCGTCACAGATCGCACGGTCGCCTCGCCTGGCACGTCGAGCCCCAGCGTGAGGATGGTGCCCTGCCAGGCGGTCACGGCGGCGAGATCGATGTTGTAGGTATTGGTCTCGCCGTCATCCCACACCTCAAACGGCCGCCTCTGCAGCTTGGAGAATTCGTCTGAGACCCACACCAGGCTGGCCACCGAGGTGCCGCTTGCGGCCATCTCAACCGCCACCCACAGGCGGTCTTCCACCTCGACTCCGATTGGCCCGCTAACCAGCGTCCCGGTCTCGTCCGCGGTCCACGCATCGCCAGCCGCGAAATCCCAATACGGATCCGTCCGCGGGTCGTCGGCCCGCGCCAACTCTACCACGCGGATCCAATCGACCGCGAAGTCGTGCGACTCGTCCCCATCCGGCAACTTCGGCAGATCCAGCCGAAGGAGAATGATCTGGCCCTCCTGGTGCCAGTACGGCATGATCCGGTACTCGTGCCACTCGCCGTCGCCGATGACATCGAAGCCCGTCACCTTCTCGCCTGAGAACCCGCCATGCTCGCTCTCGGTGGTCCCTGTCCAGTAGATCTGGCCCTGACCCTCGCACGTGGTCTTCAGCCGCAACTCAATCGCCTGCCAGGCGGTGGCTTGGATCTCAAACCGCGGGCTGGGTAAGAAGGGATCCCAATCCGCAATCTTCCCCCGCAGCTCGCCATCCGCGGCCGCGAGATCGGTGATGTGATGCGGCACGATCCACCCGTCCTGTCCCTCGTCGAAGGTCCACTCAATGAGGGTTTGGGCCGGGGTCTGGGCGAGAGCGACGGCGGCGAGGAGCGCGAGAGTGATGGTCAGGACGACGCGCATCGGTGGGCCTCCGGTTCATGGCAGACTGCGTGGCGAGGTTCGAGTGGTGAGCGCTGACTACCTGCTAGGGGTGGCGGCTAGGCCCTCCACATGTGGGCCTCCTCGACCCAGCCATCGGGGTCGAAGTAGACCAGGATCTCCATGAATACCCACCACCCGCCCCACTGCGAGTTTCTGTATACCCACACCTCACCGGTCACGTCGCGATCCGGGTAGTAGATGCGCTCATTCTCAGGCATCGCGACCCAATCGACATGCGTGGTTACCCAGCTGGGTTCGCCGAGGTCGGCCTCCACGTCAGCGCGCGCCATGCCTACAGAGATCTTGGCCAGCACCCGATCCGCTACGCGAGTGTCATGGTAGAAGCACGCCGCCATGCCGGCGACGAACATAATCCCGACTGCGAGCGCCCCCAAGCACCCCTCGCGGCAGCCCTTGCGCAACTTGGCCTTCAGCTGGATGCCCGGATCAGGTTCTGTCGCCACGCGATCGCCTCCATGCCTCACCACTCAGGAAGACGAGCCCAAGGCCACCGAAGTTGCTCTGCCCACGCAGGAACTCCCGGCCGGGCGTCAAACTTACCTTCTGCCGCTGCGTTCTGAGTCCGTCGTCACGGGGGCCAGCCATGTTCATCGACATCCATGTTCACACGCGCATGTTCGAGACCCCTCGCCAGGACGGCGCGTTCGCGAGCCTCTTCGCCACGCCCGAGCAACTTAAAGAGAAGCTCCAACCGCTCGGCGTGCGCGCCGTGGTGGCCCTGCCGATTGTCAGCCCCGAGCACATGTGGGTGATTCAGTCGACCGAGCAGATCCTCTGGGCCGCCGAGCAGCACCCCGACTTCATCATCCCGTTCATGAATGTGGACCCGCGCCAGGACACGAACAGCCCTGCCGCCGACCTCGGCCGCCTGATGAGCCACTACAAGGAGCGCGGGTGCAAGGGGATCGGTGAGGTGACCGCGAGCCTGCCATGGGACGACCCGTTCATGCAGAATCTCTTCGCCCACGCCGAGGCGAATGAACTGCCAATGATCTTCCACGTCGCGCCGAAGCTCGGCGGCTTCTACGGCATCGTCGATGAGCTCGGTCTGCCGGGACTCGAGCGCGCGCTCGCAAAGTACCCGGGCCTCAAGTTCCTCGGGCACTCGCAGCCGTTCTGGACCGAGATGAGCGGCGACCTGACGGAGGGCCAGCGGAACACGTACCCCAAGGGCAAAGTCGCCGATGGCGGCGCGCTGCCGCGCCTGTTCCGAGAATATCCGAACCTGTGCGGCGACATGTCGGCAGGCAGCGGGTTCAACGCTATCAGCCGCGATCCCGAGTTCGGCTACGCGTTCATGGATGAGTTCCAAGATCGGCTGTTCTTTGGCACCGACGTCTGCGACCCTCGCAACGAGACGCCTCTGCCCGGCTACCTCGATGCCGCCGTCGAGAGCGGCCACATCTCCCGCGAATGCTACGAAAGAATCGGCTGGAAGAACGCCGAGGCGCTGTTAGGAGTCTGAGCCGCGCATGACGCCCACAACCGTCCTCCTGCTCATGATGCTGGTCTACCTCATCGGCGCCGTCGGCGGCTTGCTGATCGGCACGCATATCGGCGAGTGGATCGGCAAGAGAATCGGCAACCCCATCGGCGGCATCTTCGGCGGCGCGGCCATCGGCGGCACGGTCGGGATCATCGCCGTCTACCTCCTCTCCAAGGTGCTGCAACTCACCGGCTGAGCGCGTTCACTTACCGCAAGCAGGATTCATCGGCCGCTCCCGCCAACGATGCGCCACGACTTGCTCCTTCCGATCTCATCCCAAGACGGAGCGTGCAACCATGAGAATCGCGCTACTCGCCGTCATGCTGCTTTCACTTACCCACCTCGCCCTCGCGGCGGACGGAGGCAATGCCATGAGACCCACGGTAAACGTAGGCATCACTGATGGGGACCTATGTGGCAGCGATCACCGCGTACTGCAGGCAGCCGTAGATTACATCGCCGGTCTCGGTGGGGGAACAGTCTACCTCGGGCCAGGGACATGGACGCTGAGGGACTCCGTGAGAATGCGCTCGGGCGTGGCGGTCATCGGCTCAGGCCCAAAGACGATCCTCACCAAGGCCGCTGGCGGCCTGTCGCTCCTGGCCGAGGATGGCGACTACGGCGACGTTCGCGTCTTGCCAAGCGACCCATCCGGGTTTGAGGTGGGCGACGGCGTGACCGTCTACAGCGACAACCAACGCGGCTTCCACAGCACGGTCGGCACGGTGGTTGAGAAGGGCGAGGACGGCGGCCTGACGCTCGACGCGATCATGAACTCAGACTTCATGGTGGCGCAGAATGCCACCGTATCGAAGGCCTGCCCGCTCATCCGAGGCGTGGATGTCTCGGACGTCATCGTGCGAGACCTAATCCTCGATGGCAACAAGGAGAATTGCCCCCCGGAGGATGGCTGTCGCGGGGGGGCCTTCTGCACGCTACGCGCGTCCAACATGCTTATCACTGGCGTGACGTTCCGCAACATGAACGGCGACGGTCTGAGCTTCCAGAACTCGCCCGACGTCACGGTTGAGGACTGCATCTTCGAGGACAATGCGGGGGGCGGATGCCATCCCGGATCAGGCTCGCAGCGCCCCACCGTCCGCCGCAGCATCATGCGCCGCAACGGCGGCTGCGGAATGTTCGTCTGCTGGCGGGTTAAGCACGGGCGCTTTGAGGACAACGTGCTCGAGGACAACGGACAGATGGGCATCTCAAACGGGCACAAAGACACCGACAACCGCTTCGTCCGCAACCAGATCCGTCGGAACGCGCTGAGCGGGATGTACTTCCGCAACGAGGCCGAACACGCGGCGGGACATCGCTGCCTCGTGCAGGATTCGATCATCGAGGACAACGGCCACGGCGGCGAGCACTCCGGCGGGCCGGCGGCCCAGATCCGCGTCGATGGCGAGACGAATGACATCGTCCTGCGTGGCAATACGGTGTCGGGCGATCTCGGCGTGCTTATCGGAGAGAAGGTCGGGCCCGTGACGCTGGAAGACAACGAGATCACGGGAGAGATTGACGACAACCGCAGTGAGTAGGAGTTTGACGAATGGAACAAGCTGCCTTTGACTTCATGAAGCGCCTGATCGAAACGCCGAGCCCATCGGGCTACGAGGAGCGCGCGCAATCGGTGGCCGCCGAGCGGCTGAAGAAACTTGGCGCGAAGTTGACGGTCGATGTTCACGGCAACCTGATCGGCAAGGCCTCGGGGGCGGGCCCGCGGATTGTGCTCACGGGGCATGTGGACCAGATCGGTATGATCGTGCGGCATATCTCCGACGAGGGCTATCTCCACTTCGAGAACATCGGCGGGATCAACCCCCATGCATTCCTGGCGCACCGCGTGGATGTCCACGCGAAGGACGGCCCGATTCGTGGCGTCGTGGGCCGGACGCTCCCTATGTTCCAGGAGGGCGACGCCGTTCGGAAGAGCATGAAGCCGCACGAGCACTGGATCGACATTGGCGCCAAGGACGGCGACGATGCGCGTTCGAAGATCCGCATCGGGGATCCCGTCACGTGGGTCGCGCCAGTTGAGACGCTCGGCGAGGACCTCATCATGGGCGCCGGCATCGATGACAAGATCTCCGTGTTCATGTGCATCGAGGCGCTGGCCAGGTCAACAGGCAGCGCGGCGGAAGTCGTCGTCGTCTCGGCCGTGCAGGAGGAAGTGACGGGCGTCGGCGCGGCGGTTGCGGCGTATCGAACGAAGCCCGACCTCGCCGTTGCAGTCGATGTGTGGCCCATGGTCTCAGACGTGCCGGGACAGGGCGCGACGCGCTACGGCAAGCTGAAGTTGGGTGAGGGCCCCGTCATTTTCCGTGGAGCGAACTCGAGCCCCATTGTGGCGGAGCTATTGATCGAGGCGGCGGAGGCCGAGGAGATTCCGTATCAGCTCTGCGCCTGGCCCGGGCGGACGCCCACTGACGCCGCGAGCATCTTCGCCAGCCGCGAGGGCGTGCCGACCGGCCTGATCGGATTGCCTCAGCGGTATCTGCACACGCCGAGCGAGGTGGTCAACCTCACCGATGTCGAGAACTGCACCAAGCTGCTGGCCGCGCTGGTGGCGAGGCTTGAGCCGGGCATGGACTTCACCCGGACGAAGTCGATTCTAGGCGACTGAGGGGCACTCGCATGACACGGCCGCGCGTTCGCGACCTCGGTCTGAGGCCCGGCACGTTGCCGCCCGGACCACTCAACGCGATCACCGATGTGCCCGGCGTGATCGTCGGGCACGTCACGTTGATCGAGGGCGAGTCCATCCGCACCGGCGCGACGGCGATCCGGATAGCTGAGCGCAATCTGTTCACCCAACCGCTGGTCGGCACCGTGCATGTAATCAATGGGTTCGGCAAGTCGCTCGGGCTGATGCAGACAGCCGAACTCGGCCGCATCGAGACGCCGATCGTCATCACCAACACGCTCTCCGTCTGGGCCGCCGCGGAGGCGCTGGTCGACTGGACGCTGCGAGAGAACGACGCGCGGAGCATCAACCCCGTTGTCGGCGAGTGCAACGACTCGCGCCTCAGCGATGTCGTGGGGCGACACGTCACGCGCGAGCACGTGCTTGAGGCGCTGGAGTCGGCGCATGACGGCGAAGTCGCCGAGGGCAACGTCGGCGCGGGGACGGGGATGTGCGGCTTCGGCTACAAGGCAGGGGTCGGGACATCCAGCCGGATCGCGGCGACGAAGGGCGGCGACTACGCGGTGGGGGTGGTTGTGGTCTGCAACACGGGGGCGCCGGGCGAGCTGTGCCTCGCGGGCCTGCCCGTCGGCCAACGTCTCATCGCTTCAGCAAACGAAGCCGCTAACGAGGACGGTTCCATCATCATTGTCCTCGGCACGGATGCGCCGCTGACCTCGCGCCAACTCGAGCGCGTCGCTAAGCGCGCCACGCATGGCCTTGCCCGCGCCGGGGCGATCAGCAGTCACGGCAGCGGCGACGTCGTGGTCGCGTTCTCAACGACCGAGCCCTCAAGCACGTTCGTCGAGGGCCGAGACATCACGGCGCTCTTCCGCGCGACTGTTGAGGCCACGGACGAGGCGATCGGGAATTCGGTGCTGCGGTCCGAGACCCTCACCGGCAGGGATGGCACGACCGTGGGGGCGATCCCTCTGGATGCAGTGCGGCGTTGCTGCGAGGGGCTGATGTAGCGGGCTTGGGCTTGATGAATCAAGCCCCTACAATGGCCTCCGCCAGCATGTCACGGACCTGATCCAGCTTGCGCGGATCGACCTCATACGGCTCGTCATTCCCCGCCCGCACGTTCGGCCAGCGATCAACCAGTTCCATGGCGGCGGAGACGACGTCGTCGGCGCCGGCTTCGCTCGCCATGCGGATGTACTCGTAATCCTCGAGGCCTTCGCGGAACAGCTCCCAGCGCACTGAGTCGATCGGCCCGCGCTCATCGTCCGACCTCGGCGGGTAGAGCAGGATGCCGCTGAACTCTCCCTGGCCCACAGTCCATGGGTCGGCCATATCGCCCCGCCAGCAGACCGTTCCCCACCAGCTATACGTGCCGTCGACGCCGTATTCGTACAGCATCCATGGCCACAACCTCACGCGCATCCGTCTCTGGGATGGCCAGTTCACCGCGTTGTTGTAGACATGAATCTCGCACCCGGCCTCACGGGCGGCCTCGATGTTTGGCAGAACGCGATCCCAGGCATCCGTGTGGAGGACCCACTCCTTGATGACGCCAATCAGCTCGGGATGCGGGTCGCTCGCGGCGAGGGCAACGGTGATCTCGGGTTCGATGTCGAGGATCAGCTCTGAGAGGGTCTTGAGCCCGTTGACTGTCGCTTGATCCGTGAGTTGGGGCTCGTCGAAGAACTTGACGTTCGGGCGGAGGAGGACGCCCTCCTCGCGCAACCGACCGCACAGCTTCGCGAGGTAATCGCGGAAGGGGTGCTCGAACGCGGGGTCGAGTTCGGTCAGATCCGCATTGGCGAAGATCTGGCGCCCTCGCCAGGTCGCATCAGCGGGCATTCGGTGGGTCCCGCGGTGCCCGATCCACAGCGCATACAGGCCGTAGCGGTCCAGGCCGTGCTCATCGCGCATGTACTTCACGTTGGCGACGTACTCATCGGCATCCAGCTCCGCCGTGTCGCCATCGAGCCGCACGCCGATGCGGGCAGCGGGATTGCAGCGCGACCTGTGCTCGAAGTACGTGCGGTAGTAACGCCCGACGATGTCGTCGCGCTCACCCACCTCGCGGTCGAGGGCGATCTCCGAGCGGAAGTGGGAGTATACTCCCAGGCTCGGGCGGGGCGGCATCGTGAAGTCCCACACGGTCAGCTTGACCGGCACGCGGGCTACCTCTTCCCCACCAGCCCGTAACGTCAACTCAGTCCCGTACTCGCCCGCGCTAAGGTCTTCGGGCACCCTCACGGTGAACCAGAAGCCTTGCGTCGTCCCCGCCGCGATGTCGGCGGGCATGCGGTCGGTCAGCGCGTCAGGATTCAGCCCCTCGTGTTCGTACGGGCTGCGCGTTCGCGTGATGGGAATGCACTCGATCAGCCGACAGCGCATCTCGGCAGCGAACTCGCCCCTCTCCCAGTCAACCGCCGTCATGGCAGTCTTCGGCGTCACCGCGATCTGGAAGCACTCGTACTCGCCGCGGGCGGCGGCGATCTCGATGGCATCCAGTGTATCGCCGCCAGGTGGCTCGTCTTCCGGCAGCATCTTGCGGTTCTCGGAATCGGTCCAGACAGCGCACTCGTCCAGGGCCGCCAGCATCCGCGCCGTGCGAGGCGGCTCCCGGCTCTCAAGTTCGGTGATGACCACATCATCCAGCCACACTTGCGCGTCCGCCGCCTCGCCGCGGACCTTGATCAGCAGGTTCAGCTCCTCAATGCTCTCGCCGGGGCTGAAGGCGCCGCCGTCGATCTCAACCCACCCGCCCTCGCCCGCCCCGTCAACGTAGACACCATCGACGAATCTGCCGGTCGCGTCCCCCCGCGGGGGCGGCACGGGCTTGTAGACGATGACCTCGCCGATCTCGCCGTCGACGATCTCGCGAACGAAGATGACGACCTGGCTGGGTCCGTCCTCGGATCGGGAGTGGAACTTGAGGCTGTAGATCGCGTCAGCCGCCACGGGGAAGTTGCAGCTCCAGCCGCCGTTGATGCCCTTCATCCCCAGGCTGCGCCCGCCGGACCGAGCGACCGCCTCATCCCACCAGCCTTCCGCCCCTTCCCAGCTATAGAAGCTCCAGCCATCTGGCTCCCCGTCACCGTCTTCACAGCCCGCGTTCGGCGCGAGGCTGGTAGGGACGGCGGGGCGTTGCTGATCCTGGGCGCCCGCATCGCGGCACGCCGTCAACAGGATGAGTGCCAAGGCCGCGAGCCAGGGCAGTGCGCGGGTCATTTCAGCCTCCACCGGCCGAGGATTGAGGACCATCTATGCCTTCGGTGGGGAGCCCGCCCTTTCCTCCGGGCGGCGAGGGACGCCGAGGACTCCACGAGATTTTCCTACTACAGGCTGTAGGGAATAAGTGCTCTCCTTCGACACTGCTACGAAGTGGGGAGGGTGATATGCATCGACATGTCTGGCCATACGTGGCGGCGGCACTCGCGCTCGGGGCCGTCGCGGGATGGATCGCTCGGAGCAGCATGTCTCAGAATGGTGATGCCTCGGCGGACCCGACTCCGGGTGTTGCGATGGTTGAGGAGCTTGAGCCAGAAGGGCCGCCGCCAGCCCTGGTATCACTGCTGGAAGAGGACCCGGAACTGCTGACTCGGCCCCTTGAGGCAGACATCGTCAAGGGGGGCACCCAGCGGGCCGAGGGCAAGTCCGTCCGCGTCGACCGCGTGACCTTCACCAGCCACGTCCACCGTGGCGAGCCGGTGCGGATCTTCGGGTATTATGCCAGGCCCCAGAACGCCGACGAGGGGAAGGCGCCGGGCCTGGTGATGCTCCATGGCGGAGGCGGTCGGGGCACCAGCGCGCGAGCCGCCAGGGGCGCGGCAAACGGATTCGCCTCGATCTCCATCGACCTTCCCGGACGCGGGGAAGGGCGGGAGCAGTGCCGCTCGACAGGGCCAGACATGACCGTCGAGAACCTCTTTGCCACCGGTCCCGAGCTTTCAGACTGCTACCTGCACCATGCGGCGCTCGCGGCGCTGCGGTCGGCTGAGTTCTTGAGACAACAGCCCGGGGTCGACGGCGACCGGGTCGCTCTCTATGGCGTCTCCTGGGGCGGCGCGACGAGCCTCATCGCCGGAGGGCTGGATGAGAGGCTGGCCGGAGTGGTTGACCTCTTCGGCAGCGGCCATATCCCCGGTGGCAGCATTTGGGACGGCTATCTTCAGTCGCTCGATGTCGACCAAGTGGCAACGTGGGAGGCGAACTTCGACCCGGCCAGGTACGCGCGCCGAATCGCGGCGCCACTACTGATGGTTACGGGCACGAACGACGGGTGTTACTCGCTGCCACGCTTCCTGCGGACGCGCGAGACAGCCGGCGGGGACGCGCACATGCTCCTGCGGCCGGACCTCAACCACAGGATCGATATCGCAGCCGACCGGATGATCTGGGCGTGGCTGCGGGCCGTGGTCCGGGACGGCATTCCGGTGGGTGACTTGCCAAGGTTCACGGGCGTGCGCGTGACGCTGAGCGCGAGCCGCAAGTCGGCCACGGTCTCGCTGGCGGTCGGAGGGAAGTTCGAGGCGACGAATGGGACGCTGGCGTATTGCGCGGGGGGGGCCGGCTGGGCCAAGAAGGACTGGAGCGAGGTGGAGCTGCGGCGGACGCGGTCGGGGCGGCTGGAGGCGGAGATCCCGCTCGCGGATACGCGCGCGTATGTCTTCGGGACCGCGCGCTGCGCCAACGGGATGCGGATCAGCACGCCCGTACACACCTTCGTCGGCGCCACGGTTAACGGCCAGAGGCGACTTTACCACGTCCCATACGTGCCGCCCTGGAGCATTGAACTACCGCTGCGAGAACTCGCCGTGGACCTGGGCCTCGACGGAGACGAGGTCGGCGCGCGAGGGCTGGCCATCGTGGACAAGGCAGATGTGGCGTGGTCGCTTCAGCCACGGGCGCGGGTGATAGAGGGGAAACTCTACGTGGCGCACGCCGAGGTGGCGGAGCTTACGGGGGCCGAGTCAGCGTGGCTGTGGGATGGGCCCGCTTACCGCATGAACGAGGGCCACTGAGGCGCGCGTCCGGTGGGGATAAGCCGCCGGCATCCGGGAACTGAGACGTAGATCACGCATTCCATGACGGAGTCCGCGTCTCCCGCGCTAAACCCTCGGCTACTACTCAGCGTCATACATGATGATACACAAATAAGATGCACCCAGGAGGGGCATGTAATGAAACGATCGATGATAGCACTGCCAATGGTACTGCTGATGGCCGCGGCGTCGCTGCCCGCGGCGGCGCAGTATGGTCAGCTCGGTGGAGGCCGCGGGGGCGGCGGTTTGGGAGGCGGACCCGCCGACGGATTGCACATGGCGGGCCTCGACCGCGAGCCACAAATCGAAAAACTGACGGTATTTGACCTGATCGTGGACGAGAGCCGGGCCGACCATGTCGCCCTGGCGAAGGCGCTGCCGGATGCGATTGCCAACCACTTACTCGCCGAGAAAATCGTGAAAGAGGCGACCCATGTAGTCAAGACGCTGGAGGTTGGGGACTACGGTCTCCCCGCGTTCGACACCCCCGATGACGCGAAGAAGCTCGCCGCGGACACGAAGACGGACGGGCTGATCTGCGGCGATATCTCGCTGGTGGGTGATGCGACACGGGTGCGTATTGTTGTCAGCGAGACTGAGAACCTGCTCTTCTATCCGCCGGTGTCCATCTACTTCACGGATGCCTCGCAGGTGGAAGTGGTGACGGATATCGTCTGCCGCGCGCTGCAGTCGTTCTTCAAGGCTGAGGACCTGCAGAAGGAGCTGGAGGACACGTGGCAGGAACCCGAGGCCGGGGAGCTTCGCTTCGAGGCGCGTCCGAATCTCACGGCGATTCCCGCCGGCGAGCCGCAGTCGATCTACCTGCGGCTTGAGTTCGCGGCGGGCAAGTTCGAGACCGAGGAGCGCAGCCCGCTCAACGTGGCCATCGTGCTCGACCGAAGCGGTTCGATGAGCGGCGAGAAGCTCGAGCAGGCCAAGCTAGCCGCTATCCGCATTGTCGAAGGACTCGAGCCCACCGACCGTCTCAGCTTCGTTGTCTACGATGACACGATCAACACGCCAATCCCCAACACCTTCTGCAAGAAGCCGAAAGACATCATCAAGACGATCGAGCAGATCGCCGACGGTGGCAGCACGAACCTCGGCGGCGGCCTGCAGGAGGGCTACAAGCAGGGGCGCAAGGCGCTCGACGCCGACTACGTCAACCGCGTCATTCTGCTCTCTGACGGTCTCGCCAACGAGGGCGAGACGCGCGCCGAGGTGCTCGCCAAGTGGGCGAAGCAGGAGTACGCGCGCGATCTGTCGACCTCAACCATCGGGATCGGCACTGATTACGATGCCAAGCTCATGGAGCAGATCGCGGTCGCCGGCAACGGCGGCTACTACTACGTGCAGACGCCTGAAAGCATCAACGACATCATCGCCCGCGAGTTCTCCTCGCTCTTCACCACGGTTGCGGAGGGCACGAAGCTATCGCTGCGCCTCGCCGAGGGCGTGAAGCTCGAGTCGATCTATGGCTACGAGGTCGAGGAGAAAGACGGCGCGCACATTGTCGACATCCCGACGCTGCGCAGCGTCGACCGCAAGTTCGTCATCGCCAAGCTCACGCTGCCCGCCTTCGAGGCCGGCAAGCACAAGATTGCCGACGCGGCCGTCAACTACGAGGACGCCATCAGCGGCGGCACGGCCAAGATGGATACCTCGGTCACGCTGAACGTCGGCGGCGCGGCAGGCACTGAGGTGGTCGACTGGCGCGTGCAGATCGACGCCGAGGAGTTCGAGACCACGGCGGTCATGGACGAGATTGTCGAGCGGCTTCAGAAGGAAGATCGCGACGGCGCGGTGGCGCTGATCCACGGGCGAATTCTCGAACTCGCCCGGATGAGCCAACAGACCCGCGATCTCCGCAGCCAGGTGCAATGCAACATCCTCGATGGCTTGATCACGCTGATCGAGAACGGCACTGACCCCGAAAGCCTGCGCTACGCGACGAACAACGCGCAAGCTATCGCCTACGGTGGCATCGCCGGCAACGCGAACTACCAAGGCCTTGGCCAGATGCGCGGCGAGGACGCCATGGCCAGGCCCGCGATGAAGGCTGGCTTCGGCGGCAAGCGCCAGCAGTAGCAGGACAACGGACGCGGGCAGGAATGCCCGCGCCACGAACGACGAATGTCAAGACGGCGCCAGGCGATCTGCCTGGCGCCGCTTCTGTTCCACCGGTTGAGCGCGTGAGACGGATGGGCAGGCCCCGGCCCACCGCACCACGAAACTAGCTTCCCCACGGACCGAACCTGGCAGGAGGTGTAGATGCATGTCCATGACGAGGCTAGTACTGGCTGTCTCAGTCGGCATTGCCACCCCCGTCGCCCTGGCGGGCTGCGGGTCAGGAGGCGCCGGGAGCGCTGCCGATCTGCCGCTTCTGGGTAAGATCCAGGAGTACGTCGGTGATGGTCACGGTGGGACGAAGGCCTGGCCGGGCTTGATCCCGGTGGCAGGGATCGATTCGGCCGGCACGATGCCGTTCAGGCTGCGGTACGGAAATCCACCGAAGACGCAACTGGTGGTCCGGAAGCGAATCAGCTGGTACGATCTGCCTCAGACGAAGGTCGGCGCGCATCTGGGAATGCCTGTCATCACAGTGCAGCCGACGGCCAACGAGGACGCGGATCTGTACGTTCTCGAGGGGAGCGGCGCCGATTTCGGCGATGGGGCCGGTCTCATTGGGTCCAGCACGCGCCTGCCGTCGGCATCCGGGGGCATCGCCGGCGGCTATGCACCTGACTGGGTGGCGTGGGAGGCGGGGCGAACGCGGGGCGCGCCAACTGCCCAGGTCGCCGTGTACGGCGACGTGGACGACCCAGCCGTGCGGAAGCACTACCTGATCGAGACTGACTGGGCCTGGGAGCTACAGGTCGACGGGACTCCCCTGCGCCCAGGAGGCCAGGTGCAGTTCGGCAGCGACTGGAACTTCTTCGAAGCGCACAGCGGCAACCCGTACACGGTGCACATGACCGCACATGCCGGTGATCCTGACCTGTACGTCTACGGCGATGAGTCGACCGAGTATGTGGGCGGCGACGCCACGGTCGGCGGCGGGAGCGTAGCATTCGCCGCCACGATGACCGGCCGGCATTTCGTGCGCGCATACGGTTTCGGCCCATCGAACAACGACGCCGAGGTGTGGGTCACCTCGCCCTGACGCGCACTCCCGACCGGCCTGAGCGACGTCTTCGCCCCCCGCCGAACCTTCGGGGGGGGCTAGCGTGTCGGATACCACGTAACCCCCTATGGCCACATCGGATTCTGACCTGATGACCGGCGTCCAACGCGGCGAGGCGGCGGCCTTCGACGAGCTGGTACGAAGGCACGACCACACGCTTCGCCTGCACCTGCTCCGGTACGTCGGGCCGGACGACGTGGGCGACCTCCGTCAGGAGGTTCTCCTGCGCATCTGGCACAAGGCGGGCCAGTGGACCGGCCGTGGCTCTCCGTTGGCGTGGTTGCTTCGCATCGCCACGAACCTCGCGCTCAATCACCTCCGCGCGCGCCGCCCGACGGTGCCGCTTGAGGGTGGAGCGGATGACGAGGGCGATTCTCGCGACGCGACCTCGCTGCTGGAGACAGCCCGGGGCCCGGGCCACGACGAGCTGGAGCACCGCGAGCAAGCCGCGCGGGTGATGGAACTCATCAATGAGATGCCATCAGCCAAGCGCGACGTGCTCACGATGTCTCGCCTTGAGAACATGACGCTGCAGACGATCGCCGAGAAGCTCGACGTGCCATTGGGGACCGTGAAATCCCGCCTACACGCCGCGACGCAGTGGCTGTCGGCGCGCTGGGAGGAAGACGAATGACCGACCATCCCAATGTTGCCAGCTTCAGATCCTTCGTCAACGAGTGGCTACCCACTCGACTGCGGGCGCTCGCGGATGTCATCGAGTATTCAGTCGACGATTCGGCGGTCGACAGCATCTCGATCCACATGAAGCTCGCCGACCGCAACGGTGGCGTGTCCGTTACGTACTCCGACATCCCGGCGCCTCGCGCCGATGGCACGTTCCTCATCGGCACGACCGAGCGCGCCGTGACCGCCGCGGCGGACAGAGCCGACCTGGCGAACGCCGAGATAAGGTGCGTCGGCGAGCAGATTCGGGACGAGATCGAGCCCCGTCTGGTTGCGCCGCCGGACCTGCCGGAGTACACGGCCGAACTGCTCCAGGCCTGGCTACCGATTGATCGCTGGGTCAGCGATTTCCTGATCCACTCGCCCACCAGCCAACCCATCGACAGCTGCAACTGGCTCTCCCGCCAGACCCACCTCCGACGGCTGCGGATGCCCGATGACGACGCCGGATTCCATCGCTCTCAGATCGGACGCGCCTGCCCGATCGAGACTCCCGAGGGCCCGAATTGCGGGAAGATCCTGTTCCTCGCCGCCGGCGCGGAGATCCGCGACGGCAAGATCGTGGTCATCGACGACTCGCCTCAGGCTGCTCTCGGATTGAGTGCCAGCATGGTGCCGCTGCTCGAGCACAACGACGTTCCCCGCCAGCTCATGGGCTGCAACATGATGCGCCAGTGGCTCACTCTGGGTGACCGCGAGCCCGCGCCCGTGGTGACGGTGGCCGAGCGAGAGGGCTCCAGCATGATGCGCGAGTGGCTCGATCTGGGCG
>CAZKUN010000178.1:16921-19320 GCA_964555935.1 uncultured Armatimonadia bacterium
TACCTGGTCTTCTTGTTCAGGTTGAAGATTATTATCTGGGCGAGCGCGAGGCCGCTCTCGTGCAAACGGGCAACGAGCCGGAGAGCGGCGAGGCGTGGTACGGCCGGAACCTGCTGACGGGCTACATCTTCTGGAAGAACATAAACTACGAAGACGGCATCGTGGTCAGCGAATCGGCCGCGGCGAAGCTCGCATCGCCCGATCCACTCGACATCGGCGACAAGCTCTCGAATCGGCACGGCACGAAAGGTACTATCGGGGCCATCTTACCGGATGACGAGATGCCCCGGATGCCCGATGGCACGCCGGTCGATCTGATCTTCGACATGTCGGGCTTGCACACGCGCAACAACTTCGGGCAGATCCGCGAGGCGGTGCTCGGGAACATCGCCCACGCCAGGCGGCAGCCGATCATCTGCCCGCCGTTTGGCTCGCCGAGCGCTGATGAGATCCGCGAGATGTTGCGCGAAGTCGGTCTGCCGGAATCGGGGCAGCAGCAGCTCGCCGATGGCGACCGGCCCCTCGACATGCCATCCACCGTCGGCTATGTCTACTGGGGCAAGACGTTCCACCGCGCGGCCGACAAGCTTGGGGCCTGGGCGGCCGATCCCGTCCTCGTTTCTCGGCGTCAGCGCCAAGGCGAGATGGAGAACTGGGCGCTGAGGAGTTGCGGGGCGTTCGAGAATATCCTTGAGAACATCAACACGCGCTCGATGGACCGCGCGGGCATCGGCCGGCTCGTCGACGAGGTGGTTGGGGGGCCCGTCCGGCAGAGCCCCGCGCCGTCGGCGCTCTTCCAGAAGCTCCAGCAGCGCATCCGCACGGCGGGGATTCTAGCATCATTCGACGGCCACGAGGTCTCTTTCAGCCTTGCGAAGCCCAGCCCTGAAGACGCGCCGCTCAGCCTGCCCGTGCCCCACCCATGGTGCGCGGAAATCGAACTGACCCACGTTGGCCCTCCGGGAGGCAAGGCCGCGCCGTACGATCGGTTCATCGAGGCCAACGCGCGCGCCGCACGATCCATCAATGGCTCCGCTCCCGACGCGATCCGCGATTCCGCCCGCGCCGAACTCTCTGACGAGTTGCGCAGGTTGCTCAATGCCCTCGACGTCCGCGATGACATGCGCCTGGGGAATCGCGTCATGTTCAGCACGCGGAGCGTCCTCGCGACGGGCTACGATCTCGAACTCGGGGAGGTGGGGCTTCCTGAGCCCATGGCATGGTCGATATTCTCGCCCCTCGTCGCGCGGGAGATCGGCAACGAGATGGCCCGCGAGCGAAGTCCCGAGGCTATGCGGGCCTTACGCCAAGTGATGGCAGACAACGTCGTGCTCGTGAACCGCGCTCCGACTCTCACGCCGACCAACATCACCGCATTCACGCCTGTCCTGCGCGATGGACCGGCGATTCGACTTCACCCTCTCTGCTGCCGGCTGTTCAACGCTGACTACGATGGTGACCAGGTCGCCGTGCTGTTGCCCATCACGCGAGAAGCGCAGGCGGAGGCCCGGGAGAAGCTCACGCTTGAGGGGCACATCAGACTCGATCCCGGCGCCATGATCAGCCACATGACGCCGTGCATGACGCACCTCTACGGCCTTGCCTGGGCTGCCCGATCCGGCGAATGTCGCGCCGACCTCGTCGCGGCATGGCCTGAGAGCCTCCCCGGGCCGCCGCAAGACCTTACGCGCGCGTGGCTGATGAACGCGCTCTCAAGCCTCACTGAAGATCCGATCGCGTTTCTGGATGCCCTCCAGCAACTCATGCACCTTGGCGTCCGGTTCGCCACCCAGTCCGGCGCGTCGCTCCATCCGTTTGTCGGCGAGGGACTGAGCCTGCCCGCTCAGCCCCAACACGAATGGCCCGGCGCGTGGCATGCCTATTGCGATTCGGTGGATGCGGCCATCTCGGCGCAGACGGATCTCGACAGCCCTGACCTGGGGCCTCAGATGACGCTCATTGCGAGTGGCGCCCGCGGCAACATGCACCAACTCCGCCAGCTCGTCGGACCGCGCGGGCCGTTGGGTGGCTCCCCGTGGTCCGGCCCGATCATCCGGAAGGGCTTCAGGGACGGCGTCCCGCCAGCGGAGTACTTCGAGAGCATCCGCACGTCGCGTGGGGCGCTCCAATCGCTCAATACGAGCATGGCTGTTTGGGGTCGCGATCTGAAGGGGAACATGCTGCCGACGAGCGATACGGTCCTGGCACTCGCCATCCGGGCGCGGCGTCCGGGCGAGGTGTTGGCCAAGGCGGCGGTCGATGGCGAGAGCGACCCGCTGACCGACCCGTACGTGCGGCTGTGGATGGGGTTGAAGCCGGAGGACGGCTAGCCGCCGACAACGTCGCGGGCCGGATGGGGGCCCCGAACGTCCCCCAATCGGCCCCTCCGACGGCGAACA
>CAZKUN010000179.1:0-19202 GCA_964555935.1 uncultured Armatimonadia bacterium
CCAGTTCTGAGTTGGGATGCCGTAGAACCCGCTCCCACCATGCCAACGCCACAACGGGAAGTCGCCCGTCGCCGCGGGATCGAGCGCCACGTCCCACAGCAACATCAGGCCGGCAGCGACAAGCGCCTGCTGCCATCTGACGGAGCACAGCCATCGCCCGATGGCCAGAGCGGGAGCCATCATCATGAACCACGCGACGGGAATGATGTGGGGGACGCTTCCCGGGAGCTTCGGTCCGATCAGCTCGGTATAGCTGTACTCGCCATAGGGGACTCCGGTGGCCGTGCCAATGCCCTCCATCCCGAAGCTCACCGCGACGCACAGGGCGAAGAGGAATAGCGCGCGCCTCCACCCTTGGGATGCAACCGTGCACAGCAGAGAGGCCGTGGCGCAGGTCGCCACATTGGCGCCCACGAGGAGAAACACCGGCCGCTCGGGCGCGGAAGGGGTCAGGGAGATGCCCCAGAAAACCCAAGCTGCGGCTAGGCCAACGCCGACCGCCAGCACCGCGGCATTCGCGACCAGTCAGGCCGTGGCCCATTGGCGCACGCCAGGACGCGCCGGAGGAGCGGGGCCGACGACGTCGGGCGGGGCGATAGCGCTAATGGCGGCGATTTCGGGCATCACGCACAGCATTGCCCATTTACAGGCCAAAGACCTCCGCCCTGCCCGGCGCCGCGCGGGAGGGCGCCGCGTCCCGTGCCCGGAAGAGACCAGCGTGGACACGCCGAAGGACATGAAGCCCCTCACAGTAGCCGACGTCGATCGACTGGTGCGCGCGGCTCGGGAGGCCCGCGACAAGGCCGTCTCTCGGCCCGTCGAGAGCCGCCGCGCGGACGGGTCGTGGCACTTCCCGCTCGACCTTAACGCGTTCATCGGGGCGATGTACATCATCATGCTCCGCACGACCGGGTTGATCGACCGACCGGGCGCGCGTGAGGACGAAGCCCAGCTGATCCGACACATGATCCGCCAGGCGAACCCGGACGGGGGCTTCCGAAAATCGCCCGACTCGCCATCGTGCATGCCCATTACACGGACCACTGTGCTATCGCTGCGGCTCGCGCTCGGTGAGATCGCCGCGCGACACCGCCCCGAAAGCTGGTTTGCGCGGAACGCCGCGGTCGATGCCAGTCTTGACAGCAGTATCCGCAGCACCATCGAGCGGGCCGAGCAGTTCATGCGCGCCGGCAAACCCGAGGGCGGATGGGCCTTCCAGTGGGACCACAGGCTCATGGCTCAGGTCCTCGCCGCCCGCGTGGACCCCCGCCGCTACGTGCCCCTGCCGCCGCTCGCCCCGATGCTCGCGCCGAGGGCGCTCGTTCGCGTGAGCCGGTCGCCCAGGCTTCGTCGCGCGGCGGCGCAGCTCAACTGGTGGCTCAGGCGGGTGCTCCCGGCCCTTGCGCTGCTCGACCGAGAAGCGTATCGGCGCAGCCCCATCTGGGGCGTGACCGCTCGGGGTGACGGTCCCGCGACTAGCGCCCTGGCCGACAAAATCCGCGGCGAGCAAGACAGGGACGGGCTCTGGGCGTGCAATGCATGTCACACGATGCTGTGCGTCATGGCCCTCGAAGCGACAGGCGCGCCGCCGGAAGACCCAGCCATCGAGCGCGCCTACGCGTGCCTTCGCAGATCGTTGGCGCGTGCGGACGGGGGCGCATTCTGCAGTGGCATGACGGGCGATATGTGGGACACCGGGCACGCCATCTGCTCTTACTTGGAGACGCCTGGCAACTCCGCCATGGATGCTGAGGTACGTCCGGCCATTGAGCTTCTACTCAACGCCCAGGCGGCAGACGGAGGCACCGGATGGGCTCTCGGCGCTCTGAAACACGTCGACCGCGACAGCACGGGATTCGCGCTCCGGCCACTCCTGCTGGCGCGCCGAACCGCCGAGCCCGACCTGCGGAGGCGTATCGACGACGCCGCGGGCCGCGCGGTGGAGTGGCTGCATCCCCGACAGAACCGCCACGGCGGCTTCAGCTCGTGGCAGAACACATTCGTCCGATGCAGACCAGGCTCCCACGGGTGGCTGAAGCAGACGCTGTTTGACGTCGCCGCGCCCGATGTGACTGCCCGGATCGCGGAGTCCCTCGCCGGGATCGACCACCCGAAGGCCCGCGAGATGGCCCGCCGGTCACTGAGTTTCTTCGTCGGTACCCAATGCAAGAACGGCGCCTGGTGGTCGCGGTGGTGGGCGGGATATGTCGTGGGCACCGATTCCGTGCTGAGGGCGCTCGGGACGATGGGGCTGGGCATGTCGCGGACGGTGGCGCTGGAGGGTTCGTTGCAGAGGGAGGCGCAGGCGGCCGCCCTGAGGGGCATCGAGTTCCTGTTGACGCACCAGAATGAGGACGGCGGATGGGGCGAGACGGTCGAGGCGGATTTCGACATCGCGCTCGCCGGACTGGGTGAGAGCACCCCACTCCAAACTGCCTACACGGTCTCGGCACTGCTTCGGTGTGGGTACCCTCCCGGCGAGGGGGCCATCACGCGCGGCGTCGCCTATCTTCTCGAAGAAATGACCGACGACGGACGCTGGGAGGATGAGCAGGCCACGTTTACGATCTATGCGCGGGCGTACTACTACGCCTACCCGTTCCACAACTACGTCCTGCCGCTCAACGCGCTGACTGACTACCTGCAGGCGACCTCGCGGTGCCCGACGAATGAGCAGGACGTAACTACTCGCGGCCACTGACGCCTCGGAGCCCGCACGACACCAACGATGATTACCTTTGCCAGAGCCATCCTGAAGCGCAAGCTCATCCTCGTCGTCGTGGTCGTAGCGGCTCTCGTCGTCTGGGGCATCATGGCGAAGCTGAGCCCACCTGAGGTTGTCGTCGAGGAGGCCTTCCGAGGCCCGCTCGACGCCCGGATTGCGGCGTCGGGGATCATCGAGACGCGCAGTTCCGACCTCGGCTTTGAGAGCGGCGGCCGCGTGTCGACCATCTACGTCACGGAGGGCGACGCTGTAGGCGAGGGAGAGACGCTGGCGTGGGCGGACCGCATCAACCCCGATCCTCGAGGCAAGGCTGCCGCGGAGGTCATGCGCGCGCCGTATGCCGGCACGATCGTTGAGGTGTACAGGCGGATCGGCGCGATGGTCGGTCCGGGCGAGCCCGTCATCAGGATCGTCTCCTCCGAGGCCCCATGGATCACCGCTTTCGTCGAGAGCGAAGACGCTGTCAACATGCGCGTCGGACAGACGCTCTCATGCCGGGCGGGCGGATACCTGAGCATGCGGTGGGACGTTACCGTGTCGGCCATCGGCAAGGAGGCCGTGCCCCGGCGAGGGCTGGCCGCGTCCTCGCGCCAAGTGCGCGTGCGGTGCGACGTCACGACGCCCGGGTTCACCCTCCCGCCCGGGACCGAGGTCGACATCGATGGCGACGTGCCGCTCGTCGACGACGCAACGCTCATACCGACAGCGGCCGTGGTGAACGAGGGTGCTCACGACTGGGTGTGGGTCGTCGATGGCGACCGCACCAGGCGTCGCGAGATCCGCGTCGGGCGCAACAACTTCGACCATATTGCCGTGCTTTCCGGGCTTGAGCCCGGCGAGACGGTAGTCGTCCACGGAAAGACCGACCTGCGCGAGGACCAACGCGTTGAGCCAGTCCCAGCCCCGCCGATGCGGTCGGTGGCGCCCCACGATACCGCGGCATGACGACACCACGCGCCGACCCGCCAGCCCTTGCCGCAACCGACGTCTGGAAGGAATACGAACTCGGCGATGTCGTCGTGCAGGCGCTTCGCGGCGTCGACGTGGAACTCCCGGCGGGGCAATTCGTGGTACTGCTAGGCCCGAGCGGATCGGGCAAGACGACGCTGCTCAACCTCGCGGGCGGGCTGGACGTTCCCAGCCGAGGCGAGCTATCGGTCTTCGGCCAGCGCATCGACGACCTCGACGAGGAAGAACTCACCACCTTCCGCCGCGACACGATTGGCTTCGTGTTTCAGATGTTCAACCTCGTCCCGACGCTCACTGCGCTGGAGAACGTGAGGCTGATCGGCCAGTTGGTAGGCACTGACGATCTGGCCGAGGACATGCTGGCCGCGGTCGGCCTGACGGATCGGGCCAATCAACTCCCGTCTCAGCTCAGTGGTGGCGAGCAGCAACGCGTCGCCATAGCGCGGGCGCTGGTGAAGCAACCGCGTCTCATGCTCGCTGACGAGCCGACTGGATCTCTCGACACCGAGACGGGCCGCGACGTGCTCTCGCTGCTCTGGGACGAGACGCGTCGGCGCGGCATGACCGTGATGATGGTGACTCACAACCTCGGCTTCGCGGCCTTGGGCGACATTGTCGTCAGCCTGCGCAGCGGCGAGGTGACCGACGTGGCGCAGGGCGAAGCCCTGCACCCCAGCACGCTCGCGACCTAACGGCGGGATCCGCCCATGAACATGGCATGGCGCAAACTATGGGCCGACACGCGGGCGCTCACGCGCCAGACCATCGCCCTGAACGTGCTCATATTCCTCGGCGTCATGCTGTTCGTCGATCTCCACGCGTCGTACGAGAACCTCACCGGCACTTACGACCACATCTACGAAACCGGGCGGATGGCCGACGCGTCCGTGCTGTTTGACATCGGTCCCGAGAGCCTGGTCGACAAGGCCCGGACCATCCCTCACGTCACGGAGGCCATGGGGCGCGTTGTGCGCGACGGATCGATCAACCAACGCGGACGCGAGCGCGAGCGCGTGCTCGGCCGGTTTATCGGCTGTCCCCGCGGCGAGCGTCCGGCGATCAACGACGTGCTTGTCCTGGAGGGCAAGTTCGTCACATCCCCCGGCGAAGCGGTTCTCGAGCAGCGGTTCGCGAGCGACAATGCGTATGCTCTCGGCGATCGCATCAAATGCGTCTACGGACTCGTCGAGCGCGAGTTCACCGTCGTCGGCATCGCCGAAAGCCCCGAGTACATCTACCCCGTGCCGTCGAAACACGAAGTGTTCGTCGCCGCCGGCACGTTCGGCGTGGTCTGGATCGAGGAAGACGAAGCCCGGAGCTGGCTTGGTGTCGGGAGGCAGATCACCGAACTCCACTGCCGCACGGAGCCTGGATTCGAGCAAGCAGTGCTAGACCGACTCGAGGGCGTTGTCCACGCGCACGGGCTTGAGGCGTCCTATGTCCAGGATGACCAACCGAGCAATCGTCTGCTGGCGATAGACCAGCAGGGCTTCGCCGCCATGAGCGTCTTCTTCCCCGTCATGTTCCTCGGCATCGCGGGACTGTCGCTGTACGGGGCTCTCTCGCGCATCATCCGGCTGCAGGTCACTATCATCGGAACGCTGCGGGCTAGCGGCTTCAGCCAGCGCGCCATCCTCACGCAACACGTAGGGCAAGGCACGCTCGTGGCCATGGCCGGGGCGATTCCCGGCGTTGTTGTCGGCCACTTCGTCGGCGCGTGGACGACCAACATGTACGCGGGCGCGCTGCACCTACCGATCGTGCTGACGCCGCCCCGGTGGACCACGATGCTCATCGGGCTGGTCCTGGCTGCGGTGACGGGGTTCGTCGCGTCGCTACTACCGGCATGGACGGCCGCGCGGCTGGCGCCGGCAGTGGCCATGCGAGGCGATTCCGGAGGCGGCGATGGCGCCGTCGGCGCGTCATTGATCCGTTGGACTCGCATCAAGGAAATTGCCCTCCGTATCCCTCTTCGCGGCATCTTCCGCCGCCCATCGCGAACGTTCATCGCCGTGGCGGGCATCGCGGGCGGCGCGAGCATCATCATCACCACCTTTGGGATGCACCTGGCGACGATGGACGCCATAGACGAGTTCCTTACCGGCACCATTAAGTACGAGCTGAGCGTGCAGTTCACCCACCCCAACGGCATGCCAACCGCGCGAGCGGTCGTCGAGGCCCTCGACGGGCGCTCGATTACACCGACCGCCAGCCTGCCCATCCGTGTCGAGAGCAGCTACGGCTCGGGGGAACTGATCCTCACGGGCCTTGAGACGGGTCAGCGGCTCCTGCAGCCGCGAACGCTTGGGGACGTTCCGCTACACTTGAGGCCAGGGGAGATCTGGCTGCCCAAGCAGCTTGCCGGGCGTTTGCTGGTTGATCAGGGCGATCCCGTCCGCGTGGGATGGGTGCGGTCGGACCAGAGACGACGTGTCGGCACGACCATGCGCGTCGGCGGGATTCTCGATGTGACCATGGGTAACGCGGCCTACGGCGAGGTCAATGACGTGCGGCGGAGCTTGGCCGACCGAGCATACCCCGAAAGCTCGTATGGGGCCTTCATTTCGTGCGACCCGTCGCGCGTCGAGGCGATACGCAGCCGGCTGGAGAGTTCTGATGATCTGGCCCTGGTCTCAACTACGGCCGACGCGGAGCGCCAGATAGACGAGCAGATGGGCGTCATGTTCATCTTCATCGGGTGTCTGCTCACGTTCGGCGGCATCCTCGCGGGCTCGGTCATCCATGGCATCTCGTCGGTCTCGTTGCTAGAGCGGACCCGCGAACTCGCCGCGCTGAGGAGTCTTGGGTTCTCATCCCGCGCAACGACAGGCCTCGCAGCGATCGAACTCGCCGCGCTCGCGACGCTGGGATTGGTTGCGGGAATCCCGCTGGGGATCGCCTTGAACTCGGCATACATGCAGAGCTTCACCACCGAGAACATGTCCTTCCGACCGATACTGCCGTTCTGGGTCCACATCGTCACGGCGTGCGTCGTCTACGGCCTCGTTGGCGTATCGATGTGGATTTCCACGCGCCGCATGCGCAAGACGGACCTGGCCCAGGCGACCAAGGCAGGGGAGTGATCTCGCGATCGATCCGGCATATCTGCACCGAGGCCTGTCCGCGATGGCGCGCGCATCGAGGGCCGGCAACATGGCTGGCCACCCGGGGGCCGCGTTGGTCGCTGGGCGTTTCTTCGCTGGTGCTCATCCCCATCTCGACGCCCGAGTCCACGCGGGAATCGAGGGCGAGCTGGACCGGATTATCGCGGGCGAGGAGTTGTGGTATGATCCCGACGCGGTGGGCATGACGATGGCCGAATTGTTCGAGCCGTTCCCCGACGCCCCCTCGCGCCCGGAGCGCGTGGACTCGATCGCCGGGGCGCTGGCGGGCAACATCGACGCGATGCGCCAGTCGGGTCACAACGTCATCTTCGCGGCCATCGCCATCAAGGCGCTCCGGGAGTACCCCGAGCACGCGACGGTGAGAATCGTCGACGGCATTTGCAGGCTCATCGAGAGGTTTGATGGCGAGCATCCGGGGCGTCAGTACTTCGGTGAGGAACGCGGGTGGATTGATGGCAATGACGTGACGCTCCCGGAAGACGGCGTGCCGCCGTATACAGACGAGCAGGCGATGGCGGAGGCAGTCGCGAGCGAGTTGATCCACACGGCGTCAGAGCATCGCCAAGGGTGCGGTGGGCTGTGGCACATCATCAACCACACCGGTGGGCTGATCGAGCTGTCGGGACTGGGCTACGGGGAGTTAGCACGAAGCGGATTCGCGGCGCACCGACATCACGTTCAACTGTGGGGAGCGCTACCCAATCTTGAGGGCGAGCTAGGTCCGAGGGTCCGCGCCGAGCACGATCCCCGCACGCCGGAGTATTGGGAGACCGAGACGCTTCGACGCAATAGCGGCCTGCTCACGCATCGCATCAAGACGCTGTACGGCTTCCACACGCTCATCGAACTCATCGACGACGTCGCGACGCGCGAGATGGCCGAGGATAACTTCCTCTACCTGATGGCGTGAGCAGTCCCCGCCGCCATCGCGCGCCACGTGGCGAACTACTCGTCCCAGACAACCGCGACCTTGCCGCAGTGCCCCTGGTCCATGAGGTCATACGCCTCGTCTGCCTTCTCCAGCGGGAACCGATCCGTGCAGGTCTTCTCCGGGTGACAGTCCCACCGCTGCATGCGCTCCACCAGGTCCTCCATGTTACCGAGGCTCGTCACCCACGAGCCATGGATCGTGATCTGGTCGTGGATGATGTCGGGGCTCGGCTCAAACTCCACCGTCCCGCCCTCGCCGACGAAAGCGCAGTCGCCCCACTGGCGCGTGCCGCGAATCGCGAGCTGCCGACCGTGCGTGTTGCCCGAGCAGTCGATCGACTTCTCGCAGCCCTTGCCCTCGGTCGCTTGGTTGATGGCCTCGAGCGCATCGGCGTCAGACTTCAGCACGAGATCGGCGACTCCGAGTTTCTTGCACAGCGCGATCCGCTCGTCGTCGATGTCAACCCCGATGGTATAAGTCGATCCACGCCCGCGAGCGATCATCAGTGAGGCCAGGCCCATCGGACCGAGGCCGACGACGAGCGTGCGGTCATCGCCCGACACGTTGATGCGCTTGATGGCCTCATAGCAGGTGCCGAATCCGCACGCAACACAGGCGCCGTCAACATAGCTCAACCCGTCAGGCAAGGCGACGAGGTCCATCTCATCCGCCAAACAGTAATCAGCCATCCCACCATCGCGCTGCCAGCCATACGCCGCGCGCTGAGTGCCGGTGCAACTGATCTGGTATCCCAGGCGACAGTCATGGCAGACGCCGCAGCCGGAGATGTGGTACAGGATGACACGGTCGCCCTCTTTGAAGCGAACGCATCCGGGTCCGGCCTTCGTGACCTGTCCGCACGGCTCGTGGCCGGCGATCACGCCCTGGTAGGCCTCCGGGCCCTTGCCCAAGTACTCGCGGTAGATCGCGCGGATGTCGCTGCCGCAAATCGTCGAGGCCTTCATCTTCACGAGCACCTGGCCATGGCCGGGCTCGGGGATGTCGTGCTCGCGGAACTCCACCGTGCTGTTGCCGGGCAGGACGACTCCTGTCATCTTGGGCATGGTCTGCTCTCCTTACCAAATCACGTTGCGATCGTCCCGTCCTCGTCCCACAGGTCGCGCCAATCCTGGTCCGCCTTCCACAGGAAGACCTGGCCCTTGATCAGCCGGTTGCCCTTGTCGATCTCAGCGATATCAGACATCTCTTCGTCGGTCAGAGGATCGGCCACGGTCGCCTGAAGCGTCGACACGTACTGGGCCTGCTTGACGGAGAACGGGATCGGGATCTGGCCGCGCTGCTCGGCCCACTTCACGCAAACAACGGCCGGATGAACGCCCAGGCGCTCGGCAATGCGGACGATGACCGGGTCCTCGATGTCGACCGTGTCGTCGGGAGTCCGGTCGCGCTCAGGCCGGCTCGGCGAGCCAATCGGGCAGTAGCCGATGGGCAGGATCTGGTTGCCCACACAGTGCTGATACAGCTCCGGTTGCTGGAAGTGAGGGTGAAGCTCCATCTCGTTAGCCGCCGGAAGGATGCGAGCGTCGCGGAGAAGCAGATCGAGCTTCGGAATGGTCATGTTCGAGGTGCCGATATTCCGGACGAGCCCGCGGTCGACCAACGCCTCCATCTGCGACCACGTGGCCATGTAGGCATCCTGGATGTATGGCACGGCGCCCTCGCTCCGAGCCGAAACATCACACCCCGGCGGGTGGAAGTTCGGAAACGGCCAGTGCACGAGGAGCAAATCGAGATAGTCCAACCCAAGGTCGGCCAGCGACCGCTCGCACGAGCGAATCGTGTCGCCAGGGCCGTGCATGTCATTCCAGACCTTCGAGGTGATCCAGAGGTCTTCACGGGCGATGCCGCTCTCAACGACCCGCGCCAACGCATCTCCGACGTCCTTCTCATTGCCATACACGGACGCGCAATCGAAGTGCCGATACCCCACTTCCGCGGCGCCGACAACCGCGTCGGCGATCTGCTCAGACGTGTAGTTGTCCGAGCCAAACGTGCCCAGTCCGATGGCGGGGATTTCCGCGCCCGATGCGAGGACGCGCGTCGGCACGCAGGCCGGGTCAACGCGTCCGCAGGCGTCCGTGTCTGGTCCAGTCATGAATCGATGTCTCCCACTTGGCTGCGCGTGCCAGCTGCCACCAAGATTGCGCGCCAGATGGCGCGAAGTCAAGAGCTTTCTGAATTCACCGCCCGGCCGCCGGTTTAGAGCTCACCTGAACGGAGCAGCGCAGACCAAAGGCCTTCAAGCCGGGGCGCGAGACTCCCCTCGCGGGTGCGTCGATCGGGATGCTCGTGACCTCTCGCAACTCCCGCCGCAGGTCGCAGACTTTAAGGACAGTCCGGCGTTTCTTTGGCTCTATGTAGCACAGCTCATCGGTCCGATCGAGATCGATGTCCAGCATCACGGGCGCCACCATAGGTGGCGCATCAACGTAAACGACGTCTCCACCCTCGACGAAGCCAAGCCGTGACGGGTCGCTAAGAATCGCCACCAAACAGTCAACTGGCCGCGAGTGATCCAGGTACAGAACCGACTCCCGCCGCTGCCCCAGCACGCCAACGACCGTCCGCGAATCGAGCAACTCATCCGGCAGCACTCCCGCCACCACTCGAGCGTTCCCATCATCGCTCAACGGCTCGAGGCGAAACTCAACCGGAGTCGGCTCATACATCGGGATCCGGTAGACGCGGGGAACGAGCCGGGCGCCGTCGGGCGAGCGACGCAGGACGAGGATCTCATCCGGATCGCCTGCCCCCACCACCTCGGGAATGAGGTTCAGGCAGACCATCGCGAAGAAGGTCCCATCCGCGGTGTCGGCGACCACCTCCGCGCTCTCATGCAGCAAGCCGCTCTTGGCGTTGAAGAGTTGCAGAACGCGCGCCCCGGAGACTTCGCGCCTGACGACTGCGATATCATCCACGCCGTCGCCCTGGAACTCGCCTCGGACGATCGCGACAATGTCCCCACCCACGACCGCGTCCGTGAATCGATCCGCATCATCGCGCGCCAATGCGCGTCTGTCGACACGGGTGTCGTAGTAGAGCCCCGGCCCCGACGCAGACAGCAGCGCGAGGGTGGCCTGGGCGTAGTTGAGCGGCGGATCGGACACGTCGTTCTCGTGGAAGCGACGCTGGTCGCGGTCGAAGAACGCCTCCAAGCGGTCCGGCGGAGCGTTCGGGGCGTCCGGCTCCAGCAACCATCTCTTCAGGCGCTTCAGGTCCAGCTTTTCGGTGTAGTCCGCAGTGCCTTCGTGGGCGGCGGCGGAGCTGGGCCAGAGCGGCGTCTCCATGTTGAAGAGATACGACGACGGCTCGAACTGCAGCACGTCGGCGCCTTCGCGAAGGCCTTTCATGACATACGCGCCGATCACTTCGGCGGGGCAGGTCAACTCCCCAAGCGGGTAGTACTGCCCGTTGACCGTGTTGGTCAGTTCATGCCAGAACCACGACTGAATCGACATCCCCCACCTGGACTCGGGCCACGCCTTCATCGGGAACTCGGCGTAAGGCTGATCGAACAGAATCCACCCGGGAATCGGACGCGCGGGTTCTCCCTCGGAGGGTCCGACCTTCACGTCCAGATACTCAAGGTTCGTCGTGAAGTGGTAGCTGTTGTTGCCCCAACTGAAGCACGCGTTCTTGCCCAGCCGATCTCGCGCCATGGCTTGCAGCGAGGCGAAGGGCTCTCGCTCGATGTAGGGACGGTTCGCTTCATCGTAGACGTAATGCGGGGCGAAAACACCACGCTCCGGCTCGATGCAGAGCCAGTGCGGATCGCTCCATAGGAGAAGCAGATCGCGCTCGCCGCACAGGTCGATGACTCCTCGGACCAGCTCGGGGTCGTGCTCGAACCCGCGTTGACCGGTCGCGCGCCAGACGAGATCAGAACCGTAAGTCTCGTGGAATCGCAGGCCCGCCAGCGTCTCCGGCCAGCGGCTTGCCAGCGCCGCGACCGCGTCCAGGTCCATCGACAGCCCGTTGCGTTTGTCCTCGCCGCGCGCGAAGAGAGACGGCATCGGTTGATTGGCGAGGTGCCCGTCCTGGTTCGTGCTGATTCCTGACGAGTAGATCTCAAGCATCACCCGAACGTGCCCCCCGTCGCGGCGGGTGTCGAAGAACTCGAGCAGCTCCGCCAAGCGCGGGTGAATGGTGTCGATGGGGGTCGAGTCCGGCCGGTCGTAGGCGCTGCGATCGTACAGGTGCGTAGGGTAGACGAGCACGGCGACATCATAGACGGGAGTCAACTCCGACAGGCTCGCGTAGGTGTTGCCAAGACGCTCCCGCAGGCCTTCGGCGTCGTCGCGACAGACGTCGGTGAGACTGCCGGGCATCCCCTCGTCTATTTCAAAGACGAGCAGCGTGCGTTTCTCAGCGGCGACCGCTCCGGAGGCCACCAGCAGAGAGGCCGCGATAGCCACGGCAATGGACGCGTTCATGCTCGCAGAGTTGGTTGCGCCCGCAACGCGGCCCTGCCTGCACGCGTCAGCCATCAGTCCACTCGCGAGGCGTTGATCCTGAACTTGGCCTGCCCGGCGATGCCCCAGCACGGGAAGTACGTCTGTTTCACGAGGCCGCGCGAGATCGCCATACCGGGCTCGTCGCGGGAGTGGACAATCGTCTCGCCATCCCGACGCTCGACGTGGTCGATGGTAAAGGCCTGGACCAGCACGCCGCCCAGATCGACGATCAGCGTGAAGCCGTCGAGGGAGCCATCCGCCGGCAGCGGTGTATCCGTCACGAAGGCATCGATTGCGTCGCCGACTTCCATTCGCAACGTCCGCTGGATCACGCCTTCCAGGGCGTGGCCTCCACCAACTTCGTAGTCCCACTGCCCCTCCGCCGAGTGGGAGAAGCCCTCGTCGGTCGAGACGATGGTGTCGACGCGGTCCGGCAGGACGACCCGCAGGGCAACGCGGTCCATCGTCAGCTCGACGAGTTCGACATCGCGCACGAGCGGCTCATTGGTGAACGGATGGTGCGCCGCGACGAAGATGCTCTCCCCGTCCGACTGACGAGCAGCGACGAACGGCGCATTGCCGATCCGTCGCATGGCGGGCGCCTCACCCCGGATGATCCTGGTGCCCGGCTGAGGGAGAAAGAAGCTCTTCAGACTCGCCTCGCCGCTGTCGAGGCTCGAGGTGACCGTCCAACCGCCATCGGTTGGGCCCGCGCGCAAGTCGTCGATGTACTTGTGCAGAGACCCGGGAATCGTCTCGTCGAGCAGGACGGACAGTTCCGCTGAGTGCGGCTCATCGAGGCACCCGTGTAGCATGTAGTCGTGCGTGCTCCCGCCGCGCGTGCGGAAGATGTCGATGACGTACGTATCGGATTCGCTGATCCTAACCAACGCCACCGTGCGGCGGTACATGCCTCCGACCTTGGTCTCATCGTAGGCGCGCTCGCCGTCGGCCTCGACCACCTGCACCGGGTCGAAATCCGTGTTGTAGATCCGCAGCCGGCCGTCGACCAAGTGGTTGCCGTGGCCGCGCCAGCGGTACTTTCCGTCCGGTACACCGGCAATCGCGTCCGCGGGCTGCTCGTCGCGGCGCGTTGTGACGCTCTGGTTCTTCTCATCGACGACGACCGTCACGTGCCCGGCCGTCATCGTATGCCATTCGCGAGTCGACTCGGAGCCATCCATCGGGCGGTAGCGCGTCTCGCTGATGAGTTCCTTGCCCTTCGCGAAGAGCATCATGTTCAGCGTGTCGTAGTGCGAGTGACCATGGATCCCGCCGAAGTGCAGCGTCGCCTGCACCATGTTGTCGCCAGTGCCGATGCCCAGGATCGCGTGCCCGACGCCGCCCCAGAGGCGCGACTTCGCTTCGGTGATCGCGAGCTTCTCCCAGTTGACCTGCGGATAGCTCGTATCGTGGATGGCCTGGTAGTTGCCGTTCGGTTGATGGATCTCATCCAGAACCGCCGTGGCGCGTTGGATGGGACGAGCCAGCTCCGCGGCCAGGTCCAGGTCGTCGTACCTCGCGCCGTCCTCGCCGAGGTAACCCGGCGGATCGGAGTAACCTTGCAGGTAGTTTCGGAGCACCTCCCGCAGCCCGCCATGCATCTGCTGGTGATACGAGACCGTGCCCTCGTGCCACCAGCCGTCGGCGTAGAACATGGTGTGGTACAAGTCGCGCACCCAGCGGACGCAGTGATGGATGACATCAGGGCGCCCCACAACGCCGGCCACGTCGATCAGCCCGCGCATGCTGGCCATGTCCATGTTGCCCATCTCGCGGCCATAGCCCAGTTGGAAGTCAATCGACCAGTTCAACTCGCGCTCGACCGCCTCCAGCGTGCCCATCCGCTGGAGTTCGCCCGACTCATGGATTAGGTCATATGCGTAGGCCAGCGCCACGCCGTTACTGACTGCCGTGTATATCCACCCGCCCCACACGCCGGTGACGCGATCGGTCGTGTGGTAGTCTGGCCAGTCGCGAGGGAGGAGCTTGCGATCCTCCAGCGGCCCAAAATGCGGGCTCTGAATCGGCCAGTTCGGCATCACCTCAGCGAGGCGAGCCAAGAGAATCGCCGACCGGCGCGCGTGCGCCTGGTCGCCGGTCAGGGCGTACAGCAGCGCGAGGTGATACGCCGCGTCACGCGCGATCTTGCTGGGCGCGGTGAAGCCGTGGTCTGCATCGACTGCGGCGCGAAGCTCGTCGTCGCTCGCGTCGATCAGATCGCCGAGCATCGCCTGACACGCGCGGGTCGCGGCCACGCGATACCGGTCCTCGCCCGTCTCCTGCCATCGCCCCATCGCCGCGTAGACGCGATCCTCATGGCGCCTCGCCACTGCCGCGTCCAGGCCGCTGATCTCATCGAGATACATCTGGCGCAATTGCGCCTCGTCGCGCTTCTCAATCTCGCCGACACGCGAATCGAAGCTCGACGCGTCACGCGTAAAGCGCACGACGGGATGCTCGACTATAGCGGGTTGCCCGACTGCCGCAACGGCCATGCACGCGCCCGCTAGGGGAACGGTCGCGGCTACTCGCAAGTTCATGGGTTGGCTCCTGTAGAGGGGGCGGGCCATGCCACCGGATCCGCGCGTCGACGCGAGGCCCGCTGATACTGCTAACATCCGACCGAGCGACCGCGTTCTGAGGAATGCCAGCTCAGTTGGACGGAGCTAGCCCTTCAATCCGGTGAGGGTGATGCCCTGAATGAAGTACTTCTGGGCGAAGAAGAACAGCAGTATCGCGGGGAGGGTCATGATCAGCGAGCCGGCCATCAGCATCCCCCACTCGGCCGCGTGCTCCTGTTGGAACTGGAACAGGCCGAGGCTTAGCGGCGTGAGGCGCAGGTCGCTGATGTAGATCAGCGGACCCATGAAGTCGTTCCACGAACCGAGGAACTGGAAGATCGCGACCGCCGCGAGGGCAGGTCTGATCAGCGGCAGCATGATCCGCCAGTACAGGCCCCAGTAGGAGCACCCGTCGATCTTGGCGGCCTCCTCCAGCTCGCGAGGGATCGTCATCAGGAACTGCCGCAACAGGAAGATGAAGAACGCGCTGCCGAAGAATGACGGCATCCACAGCGGCGTCAACGTGTTATACCACCCGAGCTTCCGCACGATGAGGAAGACCGGTACCATCGTGACCTGAGGCGGGAGCATCATCGTGCTGAGCAGCAGCACGAAACAGATATCACGGCCCGGCCAGCGCAGCCGAGCGAAGGCGAACGCGACCACGCTGCAGGCGAAGATCTGGCCGAGGATATTCAGCACGACCAGCAGGACGCTGTTCTTCGCGAAGGTCCAGAACGGAACGTACCGGACCGCCTCGCGGTAGTTGCGGATGAACTTTTCAAATGTGGCCTTCCAAGGGCTGGTCGGGTGGATGTCGACGACGAGTTTCCACTCGCCGGCGGACGCCTCGCTCGTCTTCACCAGCGGGATCTCAAGCGAGCGCCGGTCACGTACCGGAGCGAAGCTCCAGGTCACATCCTGCCATTCGCCGTTGCTCATCACGAACGGCCGGGCGGATTCGTAGACACCTTCGGGGGTCGCCACGGACACACCCACCGTCCGCCACGACTCATCGTCGTGCAAGCCCAAGGCGATGCGCTCAACGTCTGAATCGATGTCTGCCCGGGCGAGCAGCTGAAGCCGCTCATCGGGTTCCTCGTAGGTCAGCAGCCTACCCGTCTCGCCGTCGACTTCCATCCCATCGGCCGCCAACTCGCCGCTGCCCAATTCCCACTTGGTGTCGGGCCGGCCGGTCAACAGATCCTCATTGCCCGCTGTCAGCAGTCGCAGGTCGCCAACCAGGCAGCGCTTGCTGATGCGGTTCCAGACCGTCTGAAGGGCCTCGGCCGTCGCCGCGTCGGGCGCGGCGTTGAAGAGCGCATCCTTCGACGTGACATCGGCCGGGAGGGTATCGCGCACGTGCACCCACAGGCCGCGGGCGACTTGCTCCTGTGCTTCCGGCGGAAGGTCGATGCCCAACTCCGGCGCGAGTTCCTGCGCCCGCTCCCACAGCCGGTCCCGAAGCATCTGCTCGCTAGCCCACCACCCGCGCTTGTCTCGCCCCGTCGGCGGCCGCATCTCGTCGTAGGCGCGCTGATCCAGGTAAGGCGATGTCGACGAGTAGTGCGGGATCTTGGGGATCCAGTTCATCCGCTCGGAGAAGACTTCCTCATCGCCCTTAAACGTGGTGGTGACCAGCCACACGAACGGGAACGCAAACAGCACGCCGCCCGCCAGCAGCGCGGCGTGCATCGCGACCTTGTAGATGACGTCTCGCGTTCGTTTGGTCATGCGTTGTTCCGGCGAACATCGGCGGGCAAGAATGCCCGCCCCACGGTACGGCACAGGTCGTCGTGGCGCGGGCATTCTTGCCCGCGGTCGTTACGGATTCTCCGCCTCGTAGTGCACCCACTTGGGCGCGAGCTTCATCTGAATGAGCGTCAGAGCCAGGATGATCCAGAACAGCACCCATGCCAACGCGGATGCGTAGCCCATCTTGAAGTACCGGAAACCGTTGTTGAACAGGTAGTAGACGTAGAACATCGTCGAGTCGACAGGCCCGCCCTGGGTCATGATGTAGGCCTGGTTGAAGATCTGAAACGTGCCGATCGTCCCCATGATCGCGGAGAAGAAGATGTACGGCGACAGCATCGGCAGCGTGACCGCCATGAATCGCCGGATCGGCCCCGCGCCATCGATCTCAGCCGCCTCGTATAGCTGTTGGGGGATGCCCTTCAGCCCCGCGAGCCAGATGATCATCCCCTGCCCCGCACCCCATAGCCCCATGAGGATAATCGAGGGTTTCGCCCACGCCGCATCGGTTAGCCAGTTCGGTCCGCCAATGCCGATCGATCCGAGCCCCCGGTTGATCAGCCCGTGTTGCGGGTTGAGCACCCACATCCAGAGGATGCTGCTGGCGACCGTCGGCACGATGGCGGGCATGTAGTAGATCGTGCGGTACAGCGGCATGCCGCGCACCGCAGCGTTCAGGAGCATCGCCACGCCCAGCCCGATCGCCATGCCGATCGGCACCCCGAGAACCATGAACCACGTGTTGCCTAGGGATTTCCAGAACAGCGGATCGTCGAAGAAGAGCGTCCGGTAATTCGCGAGCCCTGTGAAGCTCGGAGCATGGAGCACGTCATACCGACAGAAGCTCAACACGAGGCTCACCACGACCGGCCCGCCGGTGAAGATCAGGAAGCCCGTGATCCATGGCGAGGCGAAGAGGAAACCCGCGACCGCCTCGCGCTTGCCGCCGCCACTCGCGCTGAACGAGCGCTTCAGGTGCGGCCGGGCGATGAAGAACCCCACCCCCACAACGAGCAGCGCCCCAAACGCGACGAGCGGCCAACTGACCGGTCGGTCCTCATCGGCCGCGTAGAGGAGATCGAGTTGTTCCTGCACGGCCTTCGCGCCGACCGTCATCGCCTCATCGGGCTCGAGGTTGTGGTAGATCGCCGCCTCCATCGCGCGGGCGTGCTCGTCCCAGAGGAGTTGCCCCACCGGCGTGACCGGCCGGAAGCGACTATGCGGCATCAGGTCGATGAAGAGGCGCAGGTACTCGTGCGTCCGGCCCTCCTTGGGGGCGAACTCCGCGAACGCCATCTCATTGATGCGCTCGTTGGCGTACATCCACGGCACGTACGTGCGTCCCCAGCTTCGGGCGTAGGCGTGCTCGGCGGCGCAGTCGATCCGGCCCGCCTCGATGGAGTTCATGAACTTCACAAACTCCCACGCTTCCTCCGAGTGCGCCGCGCCCTCAGGAATGGCCCACGCGAACCCGCCGGACCACGTGATGGGATCGTGTCCCTCCCTGGCCGGCGCGGGCACGACGCCGAAGCGCATGTCAGGTTTGTGGCGCTCAATGGCCTCGAGATTCCAGTTACCGTTGATGACCATCGCGACCTTGCCCACGAGGAACGGGTCGAGCGCGCCGCTCTGGAAACTCTCCTGGAAGCCGTTGATCTCCTCGGCGCCGCCGATCGCATCGTAGACATCGGTCACGTACTCGAGCGCGCCCACATTCTCCGGCGCGTCAAGCGTGCAGGTCCGCCCGTCGGCGCTCATGAACTCGCCGCCGCTCTGCCAGGCGTACATGTAGAGCCACGAGTTGCCGTAGTTCGGGATGAAGCCGATGCGGACGATATTGTCGTTGGCGTCGCGCTCGGTCAGCCGGACGGCGTACTCCTTCAGCTCCGTCCAGTTGCTCGGCGGCACGACGTCGTCGTTCTCGTCGACATAGCCGGCCTGTCGGAGGAGGTCCTCGTTGTAGTAGAGCGCGCGGTCGTCCGTGGTGATGGGGACGCCATAGACGCCGCCCTCGTAGACCACCTCGTCCCAGCAGGCCTTGTAGAAATCCTCGGAGCGAATGCCGTTGGGGTCGTCACGATCACGCTCGATGAGCTCATCGAGCTTCAGGAACGCTCCCCGCGCCGCCCACCCGCCGATGGAGAAGCGGTCCTGGTTGATGACATCCGGGGGCGAGCCGCCGGCGATGGCGCACATGAGCTTCTGCTCGTCCATGCGTCCGCCACTGGCGCTGGTGACGAGCTTGATATCGGGGTGAAGCCGCTCAAACTCATCGAAGCACTTCCGCCAGCCCTCGCGATTCCACACGCCCCAGATGACGAGTTCGACCGGCTCGGCGTGGCAGGGCCGAGAGACGGTGGCGAGCAGTGCGGTGGCGCACAGGGCGAGGAGTGTCGGCGGCATCAAGCGTCGAGTCATCTGATACACCATTCGCGCCTGACTTCGCGAGGCAGAACGTCGAGACCTTCCGGCGCCTGCGGCTACCGCACGGCCCCAGCATTGCGCTCATCGCAGAGCCTGCGCGCAAGTTGGACGACTGACAGCACGTGAGCTCTGAGGTTGTCACCGACCTGCGTGTGCGCCTGGTGCAGTATGTTATTCCGACATTCGATGATCCGCTTCCCTGCCTCCAACTCATTGGTGTCAGTCCCCGGGCGG
>CAZKUN010000180.1:0-19074 GCA_964555935.1 uncultured Armatimonadia bacterium
CCCACCCGGCCCCGCCGCAGGGCGGCACGGACTCGGCGGCGGCGGGGTCGCCGCAGCCGGCTGGCTAGCCTCAGCCTGCGCGGGCTGGGGCATCTCCTCGCCGCAGGACGGGCAGAATTTCACGTCCACGATTGTCGTGTGACCACACTTAATGCATTCCACGAGGGATCAACTTCCTTCCACGTTTGGGCGAGTGTTCGACTTGTCATGAGTCCGTTTGGTTGCTGGGGACGCCAGGACCTGCGCTGAACGCGCTTTCACGCCATTCAACCGCCGCTCGCACAGCAAAGCCTCCGCGCTAGCCGAGGTCAAACCGCCTCATACTCCGAACTCCCAACTGGCTGTCGTCGTGCCGCCAGCCGCTAGCTTGGCGCCGTCGGGCATCCAGCACGACGATCGTCCCGATCGTCGACCAACAGGAGGACTTGCACTCATGGGAATCAGCATCGGCATGGTCGGGCTCGGGCAGTTCGGCGTTGCCTTCGCCGATATGTTCATGAGCCATCCTCTCGTCGACCGCATCGCGCTGTGTGACCGCGAGCCCGAACGCGTTGCTCGTTTCGCTGAGAAGGAATTGTGGCAGGCCAAGCTCAGCCAGAATGATCTCTACCCATCGCTCGACGACATTCTCGAGTCCGACCTCGACGCCCTGGTCATCATCACCCAGCCCTGGCTTCACGCTGCGCAGTGCGCGCGCGCGATGGTATCGGGCATGCACGTCTACAGCGCCGTGCCCATCGTCTCGTTGCCCGACGGAGATCTGATCCTCGACTGGTGCGATCGGATCGTCGAGATATCGGAGCGCACGGGCATGAAGTACATGCTCGGGGAGACGACTTACTACCGGCCGCAGACGATGTTCTGCCGGAAGAAAGCGGCCGAGGGCATGTTCGGCGACTTCGTCTACGCCGAGGGCGAGTACTTCCACGACGTCGATTCGCCCGGCTGCAATCTTCGCAATGTCCAGGTGGCTCGCACGTCCAGCGCGGCGGGCCAGGAGTGGCTTGAGCGCGCGAAGAGCTATCGCGACCGAGGCGTCGAATCCGGCCCGATGCACTACCCGACGCACTCGACATCCGGCCCCGTGTCGGTCATGAACGCCCACGCGTTGAAGGTGACCGGGTATGGCTACCGCAACCAGAACGACGACAGCTTCTTCGGCGGCGACATCAGCAATGAAACGGCGCTGTTTGAGATGAGCAATGGGGCCACCGTGAGGATCTGTGAGTTCCGCGAGTGCGCCGGCGAGCTGGGGCATGACGGCGAGACCTTCCGCATCATGGGCTCCAAGGGCACCTTCCGCGAGAACCAGTGGATCTGCAACCACCGCGATGAGCCGCCCGCCGATATGGAGCGCTTCGAGCGCGTCGTTCTCAGGGACGCCGATATGTTCGACCCGCTCCCGCCCGAGGTAGGGGCGGCATTCAAGTCCGCGCTCGGCGTGGAGGGCGACGGTGACTTCGTCCCCTCGGGCCATGGCGGCTCGCATCCATACCTCGTGCATGAGTTCGTCGAGGCTGTCGCGCAGAACCGCCAGCCCGCGATCAACGCCTGGGAGGCGGCGCGCTACATGGCCATGGGCGTCATGGCGCACAAGTCCGCGCTCAAGGACGGCGAGCGCCTCGACGTTCCCGACTGGGGCGACGCGCCGTCGTAGGGGCGTGTCGTCTTGGACCGCGAGCTTCCAGCTCGCATGCCGGCCGGCCGTGCCCAACCACCAGCCTGGAGGCCACCATGGGGAAGCACATCATCTGGCTCACGTCCGTCACATGCATCTTTGCCCCGGGGGTAATCGCCCAGGACAATGCTCGACCCGTCTTCGAGCCCACGTGGGAATCGCTCAACTCCCGCAAGTCGCCGGAGTGGTTCCGCGACGCGAAGTTCGGGATCTTCATCCACTGGGGCGTCTACTCCGTCCCCGCGATCTGCGACACGTCCACCTACGCCGAGTGGTACCTCAATTGGCTGAAGACCAACTCCCACGGCGGCCTCGTGCGCAAGTTCCACGAGGAGAACTACGGCGCTGACTTCGCCTACACGGACTTCGCCTCGATGTGGCGCGCGGAGTTGTGGAAGCCTGATGACTGGGCCAAACTCTTCAAGCGAGCGGGCGCCAAGTACGTCGTGCTCGTCAGCAAGCACCACGATGGCTTCGCTCTCTGGCCGGCGGCCAAGTCGAGTGAGGTGCGCGGCTACGCCTGGAACGCGGCGGAGACCGGTCCCAAGCGCGACCTCGTCGGCGACCTGACGCAAGCCGTCCGCGGCGAAGGCCTGAAGATGGGCTTCTACTACTCGTTCATGGAGTGGGACAACCCTCTTTACGAGGAGGATCGCGCTCGCTATGTCGACGAGATGATGGTCCCTCAGATCAAGGAACTCGTCACCAAGTACGAGCCTGCAGTCGTCTGGCCTGATGGCGAGTGGAACCACTCGGACAAGTCATGGCGTAGCGAGGAGACGCTGGCGTGGATCTACAACAACTGCGCGAATCCGGACGAACTCGTCGTCAACGACCGCTGGGGCAAGGAGTTGCGCGGGCAGGTAGGGGATTACTACACCACCGAGTATGGCAACCTATCCGGGCCCGGCATGGCTGACGAGGGCAAGCCCTTCGAGGAGTGTCGCGGGATCGGACACAGCTTCGCGCTCAACCGGCTTGAGAACTACGACAGCTATCTCACCCAGACTGAACTTGTCCGGCTGCTCATCGAACTCGTCAGCAACGGCGGGGGCCTGCTTCTCAACCTCGGGCCCACGGCTGACGGTCGCATTCCGGTCATCCAGCAAGATCGCCTGATCGCCCTCGGCGAGTGGCTGGATGCCAATGGCGAGTCGATCTACGGGACTCGCGCAAGCCGCTTCCCTCGCCTCGACTGGGGACGCTCGACCACGAAAGGCAACACGATCTATCTGCACGTCCTCGATTGGCCCAAGGACCACAAGCTCGCCGTTCCCGGCCTGGTGACGAGGATCAACCGTGCCTACCTGTTGCACGATCCGGACGCGGACCCGTTGCCGGTCGCTGGTAGTGGCGGAGGCGCTCCCACCATCGACCTGCTCGGGCGTCTGCCCTTCCCTCACGCCACGGTTGTCGCCCTCGAACTCGATGGCGAGCCCGTGGTTGATGTTCGGATCCGCCCAGACGCCGACGGCGTCATCGTCCTTCCCGCCGAGTCAGCCGATCTTTCGGGCGCCATTCGTCTGGAGACGAACACGGCGGGAGGCGAGACGGTCAACAATATCGGCTACTGGAGTGACATTGAGAGCGTCGCCTCATGGGAGATCGTCGTCAAGCCGAACGCGACCTACTCGGTAAGCCTCGAATACGCCTGCTTGCCCGGCGCCGAAGGAAGCGACTTCGCCCTCACCCTCGGCGATCAGGTGATCGAAGCGACCATCGACAAGCCGACGACCGCGTGGCAGGACTACACGCCCCTCGACCTCGGCACCATCAGGACCGGCGCTGACAAGTCGCTCACTTGCACCATCAAAGCCACAGCGATTCCCGAGGGTCGCCACCTCATGAATCTGCGCAAGCTCATTCTGACGCCTTGACCTGACGCGCCGACTGACTGGAGCTACCGATGCCCGATCGTGAACTGGCATTCTACCTCGACCCATCTCGACCCGATCTTGCCGAGCACCTTGAGTTCCTCAATTCGCGCGGCGTGACCGCGGTCGGCACTGATGGATTCGGTGGCCACGACGCCGCCCAGGGCCGCGCCGTGGGTGGCGCTCTCCGCGAGGCCGGCATGAGGGTCGTGTCCGCACACGGCACCAGTGCCATGGCACATCCCACCGGCGATCCTACCCAGCTTCACGACGCGCATCGCGTGACGCTTGACTATGCGGCGGCGTGGGGCGCGGAGCATGTCGTCTTACACTTCAGGACGTTGCAGATCCCTTGGCGCGAGGGGCTGGGATGGGCCGAGGCGGATCACATCGCCCAGGTCGGCCTCGAAGCGTACGATGCCCAGGTGGTCGAGTTTCTCGAGTGGCTCTGCGGGGAGGCCGCGGAACGGAATGTGGGCATTGCGCTTGAGAACCTACCGATCCAGCATCAGTTCTCATACCGCGTCGAGGAGATCGCGGCGATGATCGATGGGGTGGGGGCGGATTACCTCGGCATCTGCCTCGACGCGGGTCACGTGCACTGCAGCGGGCTTGACCTTGCCGAGGCGATTCTCTCCTGCGGCTCGCGGCTAGCGACGCTGCACCTCCACGACAACTTCGGCGGCGGCGATCCGAGACTCACTATCCACGCGACCGACCGCCATCTCGTGCCGGGGCTCGGGACGATCGACTGGCGCGCCGCGATCCGAGCGCTCGATGGCGTGGACTATGACGGCCCGGCCGTGTTCGAGGGCGTGCGCATGCCTCCGTCCTACGAAGCGGAATCGCAGCCGGCCATTGACCTCACGATCACCAATTGGCGCGCCTTCGAAGCCCTCGCCGAGGCGGATGGTGAGTGACGCCTGTGCCGGTCGCCGTTACCGCCCCACCACCCTTAGCACGATGTCCTCGCTGAACGCCGGGTGGTCGATGCGGTCTCCCACCAATTGCGCGTCCGTCGCAGCCCCTGTCTTCGGGTCGTGCCACGAGGCCTCATACGCGCCCGGCGGGAGGTTCAACTCGACCTGGCCTGCCGGTGCCGATTCGCCCGGCTCAAGCAGGAAGTAAGTGACGTAGCACTTGCCGAGCTTGGACCGTGTCGAGGGTTCGCCCGGACTCGCCACCACGAACTCGGCGTCGGGGCCCATCCCGCGGATATCCACCGGCAGGGCTTCGATGAACTCGCGCAGTCGATGCTGGTCATCCATCACATCTAGCGCTGCGTCGTTCAGCGGCGTTGCGATGTCCAGCCAGGTCGCCTGTCCACATCCTGACCCGCCCCGCGTGAACACGCGCCAGAACGTCCGCCGGTAGCCAAGACGGTTCGCGCCGTCGCGCATCGTCTCGTCCTTGTACAGCTCTCCTCCGTGCCATCCGAAGACCAGCTCGTTCATGATGGTCGGACGGTCATCCTCGACTCGCGGCAACCGGCTGGTCTGATGCAGGAACGCGATGTCCACGTCAGTACTCCGCCAGATCGACTCCTCCGAGACGCCGATCGGCAATCCGTAGGGATCGTGCTTCCGTATCCACGGGAGGTACTTCTCGTTCGCCTCGGCGGCGAATGCGGCGCCGCTGTTCGGGTGGTGCTCCATCTCGTTGCCCAGTTCCCAGTAGACGTTGTGGTAACCCGCAAACCGCGCAACGATCGTGCGGATGTAGCGCTCCTTCTTCGCCTCGTCGCCTGGGGCCCACGCGTTGAATGGGTGCCGCCGGCCGTCGGTCGTGTATTCGAACCACGCAGTCGAATCTCGCGACCACGTGTCGAATAGGCTCAACTGACAGTAGACTCCCCGCTTGCCCATCTCGCGCACGAGCCATTCCGCGCGCCGCAACCAGTTCAGATCCCACATGGCACCGTTATTCTGAAGCGCAAACTGCCCCAGCTTGACCAGCAGTCCGTTGTGTCCGCGAGCCTGACATTCGTCCAGGTAATCCAGCAGTTGCGCATCAGAGAGTCGGTCTGGGTTTGCCTCGCCACCCTTGCTGCGCGGGCCGTAGTTGTTCGCGGCGATCCACTTCCCGCCGTACCAATAGTGAGTCGCGCCATCATCGTGCATCAGGTAACGTGGATGCTTGGGGTCGCGCTTCACATGCCCGTGGTTGCCGTATTCGGCCGGCCCCGCGCAGAGAAAGGAGCCCTCCACCGACTGGCCCTGAAACGCCCACGTATACCGCCACTCACCCTCCTGATCCGGCATGAATCTCGCGCGCCACGTGCTGTCGCCATCGTAGAAGCCATCGACCACGACGGTTCGCCCGCCGCGTCGGAAGGCCACTGACGGGAAGATGTTGAATCGGTTCCCGTCGACTCCGCTGTGGATCGCGGTAAGCTCGACCGTGTCGTAGAGCCTCACGCCACGCGGCCCTGTGACACGGACTGTGTTCGAGCAAGCGCGCGGCGCGATTGCCGAGATGAGCATGAGCGTGAGGGCAAGTCGTGTCGCCATGGTCGCCTCCTGATGCAGCCGTCAGTTCGCAGCCCGGGTCGTTGTCGCCTGCACGTTGTCAGTCGTGCGATGCCGAGGTCTACGTGCTAACCCACCTCGCCCTACTGTCGACAATCGCGCTCGCCGACACCACCATCCTCCTCTCATCCCACACGTTCTCCGCGGATTCTGGCTCCCGCTGGGTTCTCGACACCGGCACTGAGACGCCCGGCGGTCCAGCGCTCCGGACCTGCTCCTGGAGGTTTCGGAACGGTTCCGCGTGAACGATCATCTCGCAGCGCTTCGCGTCGGGAATGTCGTGCGCCGCCGCGAGGCGCGGAAGCACCCTATCAACAGGAGGTCAAGCGCGCGCGTGGGCAATCCCAATGTCGCTGCGGCAAGCCATAGGGCGAAGCCAATTGCCTCGGCTCTCTGGCGGCTGACCCTCCGCCTCACCGTCTCGCTCTGCGCGGTGGTCGCGTACCTGCTGCCGCTACGCTGGATCAGGCATATTGCGAGCACTTGCGGTTGGCTGGCCTGCGTGCCCCCCAGTCGGAGGCGCCGCATGGCCCGGGAGAACCTGGCGGCCACGTTCGGGGAGACCTTGTCGCTCGCGGACAACCGGCGGATCCGTATTCGCGTTGCCCAGAACATGGGCAAGACCTTTATGGAGTTGCTCAAGGCACCACGCCTTGGTGCTGACGGCGTTCGGCAGGCCGTTTCCGTTGAGGGTATCGACAGGATCAGGGAGGCACTGGCTCGAGGGAAGGGCGTCATCATCCTAACGGCCCACTTCGGGAACTGGGAGATGCTCGGAGCGCGACTGGCAGCGGATGGCTTCGACACCGCCGCCATCACTCGACAGGCCTCGGACCCGACGGTCGCCTCGCTCATCGACCGGTGTCGCAGCGACCTTGGCATACGCGTGTTGGCCCGAGACTCGGTTAGGGAGATGCTCCGGCACCTTCGGAACGGCGGGTGCCTGTTCATTCTGCCGGATCTCGACGCAAAGAAGGGCGCGATTCGCCTGAGTTTTCTCGGGCGGCCGGCATGGGTACCGCGTGGGCCCGCCTTGCCCGCCATGCGGTCGAAGGCGCCAATCATCCCGGCCTTCTGCGTGCGGGAGAGCGACGACTCACTGCACATGCGCGTCCTGGATGAGATACCTGTCGCCGTCAATGAGAACCGCGACGCGGCAGTAAGGGAGACAATGCAACGGATCAACCGCGTGCTTGAGGCCGCCATCCTGGAGCGCCCGGACCAGTGGCTGTGGTTCCATAACCGCTGGAAGACGCATAGGAAAGGCGGGCCGCCGCGCGAGGAGCCGTAGACCGGCCTGCCGTTGGGCTGTCGCAAGGTCTTTCACGCGTCATGCCGAAACTCTCGCTCATCCCGTCCAGGAGCGCTGGCCTTGATCATTCCCCTCGTCCTGATTTCGACGGTGGCGTTGTCTGACACGACCATCCCCCTCAGCTCTCGCACGTTCTCCGCGGATTCTGACTCCCGCTGGGTTCTCGCCGTGGCCGCTGGGACGCCTGGGAACCAGTGGTATATAGCTGGCCCCGAGGGCGATCGCACGGAGTGGCTCGCGCAACTTCAGGCGTCTAGGAACGTCGTCCGCGAGCAGATCCATGGCGCGCGAGAGGTCGAGATCGACTACCAAGGCGTCCGCGCGTGGGTGCGCATGACGCCTGGATTCGCGAAGACGGCCGACCTCGCGCCGGGCGAGCCCTTCCAGATCGACCTCGAGGCCCGCTGGATCGAGGGCAACAACGAGTTGGTGCTGGCCCTCGACCTGCACTCGCGCGAAACCGACGCGAAGCTCGGCTGGTCGGAGGCCTTCTCCACGATCGACATCCCAAAAGACCGCGAGTGGCACGGGCTCACCTGGACCGGTGAGCTGCCTGACTTCGACTCCCAGCAAGTCTGGGTCAAGCCGATTGTCGGCATGGATGCCACCCACGACCCCACGCCCGGCAACGTGCTGTTGCGGGAGCTGTCGTTTCACGTGCCCGCCCGTGCCGAGACCGCCGTTGCGCGGTATCGCGCCTTCGTCGCATCATTTCGCAGTCTCCCAGGCCCAGGGCCTACCTCCACACCAACGGCCCTCAATAGGGCCATCTACGACCGTCCCGACCTTAAGTGGGCATCGCGTGCATTCGTCTGCCACTTCACGTTCATGTACGATCTCTCGTTCTTCGATCCGGTGGCCAACGACTACCGCCTTGATGGTTTCCTCCGCGAGGGCGACGAGCGGTTCGGCGGATACGATGCCGTCGTTCTATGGCAGGCCTACCCGCGCATTGGGCTCGACGAGCGCAACCAGTTCGACTTCTACCGCGACATGCCTGGCGGGTTGCGCGGCCTGCGCAAACTCGTGCGCGGATTCCACAAGCGCGGCGTCAAGGTCTTCATCGACTACAACCCGTGGGACACAGGCACTCGCCGCGAGGCGGTCTCCGATGATGACGCCATCGCTCAACTGCTCGCCGACATCCGCGCCGATGGTGTCTTCCTCGACACCATGTCCGCGGGCGCTAGCCGTCTTCGCACCACCGTCGATGACGCGCGCAAGGGCGTCGTCTTCGAGCCCGAGGGCAGCCCGCCGGTCGATCAGCTTGAAATCTGCAGTCTGTCGTGGGCCCAGTGGCTGCCGGAGGTGTCCGGGCCGGGCCTCCTGCGCCTGAAGTGGATCGAGCCGCGTCACATGCAGCACCAGATCCGCCGCTGGAATGATGACCACTCCGACGAACTCGAGGCCGCCTTCTTCAACGGTAGCGGGGTGATGGTCTGGGAGAATGTTTTCGGCACATCTGTCCCGTGGAGCGGCGACGACAGCTCAACGCTGCGGACGATGGCCCCGATCCTGCGCGCCTATGCCGACAACTTCACCTCCGATGGTTGGGATCCATTCGTTCCCACGCTGCTCGATGGCGTCTACGCCAACCGCTGGCCTGGCGAGCGCGCGACGATCTACACGATCCTCAACCGCACTGGAAGCGTTGTCCGCGAGCCCTTCATCCGCATACGTGTCCGTCAGGGCGAGCGGGTATTCGACCTCTGGCGCGGTCGCGAGCTGACGGTCGCCCATGAGGCAGGGCATGCGGTAGTCGACACGCGCCTCGGTCGCATCGGGTGCATCGCAGTCTGTCCCGGTCCGCCCGACGTCGGCGGGGTGTCGTTGCGCGTCGCGGACCGGCGATCCGCGCGAGAACCGTCGCTCTTCGATCCCATCCCAGCCGATCCATCACCTGCCGCCTCGCTTGACTCGCCCCCTCCGGGCATGGCCCTCATCCCCGCCGGCTCCGTTACGATGGACCTCGTCCACCAATACCGTGAGTGCGGATGCTATCCTGATCCTGGCACGCCTCCTGAGCGCTGGCGTGACTTCGCCTGGGGCGCGCCCTGGCATCGATCGCTCGAACACCACATCGGGCCCACTGATCTGCCGGCGTATTTCATCGATCGACACGAGGTCACCAACGCTGAGTTTGAGGAGTTCCTCCGGGAATCCGGCTACGCGCCTCGCGACGCGACGAACTTCCTGAAACACTGGGGCGGCTCGTCTCCGCCCGCTGAGTTCGCCGACCATCCGGTTGTCTACGTCGACATGGCTGACGCCCGCGCGTATGCAAAATGGGCCGGCAAGCGCCTGCCCACTGAGCCGGAGTGGCACCGCGCCGCGCAAGGCGATGATGGCCGCGCTTGGCCATGGGGCGACGAGTTCGACGCTTCCCGCTGCAACGGATCGAGCGCCGGCACTGTCCCCGTCGGTAGCTTGCCATCCGGTCGCAGCCCCTTCGGTTGCGACGACATGTCAGGCAACGTCTGGGAGTGGACTGAGGGCGAGCGCTCCGACGGTCACACCCGCTTCACCATCATCCGCGGCGGCTCGTACTTCCGTGCCGAGGGCTCCGGATGGTACATGCCCGGCGGCGCTCAGCCGAACACCCACCACGCCAAGTTTATCCTCATGTATCCCGGCCTTGACCGTTGCAGCACGGTCGGCTTCCGCTGCGTGAAGGACATCGCCCGGTAGCATGGGCGTCCTGCTTCACGCCGCCTCGAAGGTCCCTCGCCTCGCTCCCCCGAAGCTCCAGTCACCATGGCTAGACCCAACCTCCTCTTCGTCTACACGGACGAGCAGTCGGCCGCCACGATGGCCGCCTATGGCAATGATCTCATCGAGACGCCCAACATGGATCGCCTCGCGAGCGGAGGCGTGGTCTACGAGCGCGCTTACGTCACCCAGCCCGTCTGCACCCCATCGCGCTCGTCGCTTCTCACGGGTCTGTGGCCGCACCAGAGCGGGTGCACGGAGAACAATGTAGCTCTACCTCCGGATGTCGCGTGCCTTCCCGAACTCGCCGACTTTAGCGACTACTGCACGGGCCACTTCGGCAAGTGGCATCTTGGCGATGAGATCTTCCCTCAGCACGGTTTCGACGAGTGGATCAGTATCGACGACGGCTACCGCGGCCACTACGATTCCGGGCGAGACCCCGATGCGCATAGCACGTACTTCCACTGGCTTGTCGACGGCGGCGTCGAGCCTCACGTCGGCGCCGACGGCTTTGCCTCATTCTCGCGCGGTCAGTGCGCTCGGTTGCCCGAGGATCTGAGCAAGCCCGCCTACCTCGCCAACGAGGCCTCGCGTTTCGTCTCCGAGAACCGCGACCAGCCGTGGATGCTCTTCGTCAACTTCTTCGAGCCACACATGCCCTACTATGGCCCTCGCGACGACCAGTACGATCCCGCCGACATCCCCCTGCCGCCGAACTTCGACGCCGTGCCTGGGCCGGATCAGCCGCTGAAGCTCCGCGCTTTCCAGCAGCACTACGCGCGGCACGGGCACTCCGGGCTGCCGCTGGAAACCGAGTCCGACTGGCGGCGGATGATCGCCAACTACTGGGGCCTCTGCAGTCTTGTCGACACGCATTTCGGCCGCATTCTCGATGCCCTCGATGACTCCGGCGTGGCCGATGACACCATCGTCGTGTATACCAGCGACCATGGCGATATGATGGGCAGTCACCGACTCATCGCCAAGTGCACTCAGCACGAGGAAGCCGTCCGCGTGCCGCTCATCATGCGCGGGCCGGGCGTGTCTTCCGGGCGCGTTGAGACTCCCGTCAGCCACATCGATGTTGTGCCGACTCTCCTCGATGCGCTGGGCAAGCCCGTGCCCGAGACGCTTCCCGGCCGGCGGCTGTCAGACCCCGCGTCCGACGTCTTCGTCGAGTGGAATGGTCCCAACAACGGTCTCGGCGACATCATCGGCGAGGTCAGCCTCCCTGCTGGCTGCGAGGACGTCGCGCCGCGCGACGACATCATTCGCTCAATCACCGATCCCGTCCGCACCGTTATCACGCCTGGCGGCTGGAAGTTCAACTGCAGCCATCTAAGCGAGCACGAGCTATACAACCTAATCGATGATCCCGGCGAGACCCGCAACCTCGTCGGCGATCCATCGCACCACGATCTGCTGTGCGATCTGCACGCCCGCCTGCTCATTTGGCAGTCTGGCGTCGCCGATCCGGTCGATCTGTCAGCCTGCCTGCAACAGTGCCCCTAGATCCGTTCGTGGGGCGGGCATTCTTGCCCGCCGTCTCCCGGAGAAGCACATGCACCGCATCATCACTCTGATCGCCATTCTCATCACATCGGCCGCGCGCGCCGACATCACTACTGACCCCTCCTTCGATGAGGGAAAGTGGGAGGTCCGCTACCTCCACAAGGCCAGCACCGGGGGCATGCCGACGTGGAAGGTCGCCGTGATCGACGATGGGGGGAACCCCGGCAAGTTCCTGCGCATCGGTGGTGATCCCAAAGCCGCCGGCACGGTCTTCCTTGGTCAGCGCGTCACGTTGCCCGACGATCTGTCGCTCCTCACGTTCTCTCTTGATTACCAGACCTTCTGCAACACCGCCGACCGGTCTGGCAGCATCGACGTCGGCGCCTACACGCTCAGTGCGTGGGACGCGCTTCCCGCCGAGCCCGAGGCGGCTGATCCCTCCGACGCGATTTTCCGCCAGACCGTGCACTCTCAAGGCGATGACGTCCGGAAGTGGCGTCACGTTGACGTGCCGCTTAGCTCGCAGGCGACTAGCCTCACCGCCCACGCCGGTGAAGAGATCGTCTTCGCTATCATCTGGAACGCGTGGCACGAGGGCACCGACGAGTGGGCGCAATTCGATAACGCGCGGCTCCACCTTGCCGAGTTCGTCGCTCGCCGAGGCGACTGGCCGAGTTCCTGCTACAACGATCGCCCACTCGTGTTGACCACCCAGATCGCCTCGCGCGATGAGCCGACAGCGATCCTGCGCGTGCGCGAGGTGGGGGAGGATGCCTGGCGCGAGATCCCCATGCAACCCGCGGGCCCCGGTAACCTTGGCACGCGCTACGCCGCCCGGCTCGCCGACCTCCCCGCCGGCAGCGTTGAGTGTCAGGTCTCAGTGAAGGCAGGCGATCACTCCATGACCAGCGATCCCCACGCCATCTCGCTCAAGGATCGACCCGCCCACCCGCACATCTTCTACAGCCCCGGTGAGATCGACGCCATGAGGCAGCGCGTCGCCGAGCACGAGTGGGCCGCCGCGATCTTCACTAAGATCCAGGCCAAGGCCGACTCTTGGCTCGAGAAGACCGACAAACCGCCTCAGGTGGGTGGCGGCTGGAGCCATGATTACTCCTGCCAGGAATGCGGCGCGAGGCTCAAGGGCGATCCCGACCGGCCTCACGAGCACCTCTGCCCGACATGCAACGAGTACCGGACCGGCGTCAAACTCGACCGTGTCTGGATCGCCAACCTCCACGGCAGTTTCGCCAGCGCCGCAGCCGATCTCGGTCTCGTCTACGCCATCACCGGCGACGAGCGATACGCCCGGCGCGGGGCCCAAATCCTCCTCGACTACGCTCAGCTCTATCCGACTCTCCCGGTCAACACGGGCCCTGCCGGCCGCGGCCGCATCATGGCCCAGTCCCTCAGCGAATGCTCGTGGCTGCTCCGCGTGATGACCGCCTATGATCTGCTCTACAACGCCCTCTCGGTGGAAGAGCGCGTTACCATCGAGGAGGACTTCATCCGGCCGGATGTCTACGACAGATTCCCGTATTCCTTCGGCCTCCACAACATCCAGTGCTGGCACAATGCCTGCTATGCCGCCGCCGGTTACCTGCTCGGCGACGACGCTCTGATCGAGCGCTCGCTCAGCGGGAACATCGGCTTCTACGAGCAGATGAAGCGTGGCATCCTCGACGACGGTATGTGGTTCGAGCGCTCGATGGGCTACCATTACTACACGCTCAGCGCGATTATGCTCCACTGCGAGGCCGCCCGCCACAACGGTCTCAACCTCCACGAAGACGACAAGATCAAGCGCATGTTCCTCCTGCCCATGCGCATGTCTCAGCCCAACCTCGTCCCGCCCTCGCTCAGCGATCAGGGCTACCGCTCGTCGCGTATCGCAGTCGATTCCATCGAGCGCGCGCTGGGGTGGTATGGCGATGACGAGTTCGCCCGCGTGCTGGCTTACATGTACGCCACAGGCTCGAAGCGAACCAGCCGCGCGGCGCTCGACTATGGGGGCGATCTGCCTGACCAGGCCGAAGCCCCCAGTCTCCCCAGCGCCAACCTCACCGGCACCGGCGTCGCGATCCTACGCGCCGGCGAGGGCGCTTCCGCGCGCTGGGCGCTGCTTCGCTACGGCGACCATGGCGGCGGGCACGGCCACCCGGACAAGCTTGAGATCATCCTGTACGGGCTGGGCCAGACGCTCATGCCTGACCTTGGCAATCCCGGCTACGGCACGAAGATCCATGGCGGGTATTACAAGACCACGCCTGGGCACAACACGGTGACCGTCGGCGGCAATACTCAGAAGGGCACGACGGGCCAGTGTCTCGCGTTTCATGGCGAGGGCCCGTTCCAGGTCGCGGTCGGCGAGAGCACGGGAGCATATCCTGACACCACGCTCCGCCGCACGCTCGTTATGGGGCCCGGCTTCCTCGCCGATGTCTACCGCGTGGAAGCTCCCGAGCCGACCCAGATCGATTATGTCCTGCGGTCTTTCGGCGAGCTGTCCATATCGCCTGACCCGACGCCGACCGAGGGCGCCCTCGGCGACGAGAAGGGCTATCGATACATGAACCACGTCTCCGAGACGGCACCCGTCGCAGGCTCTTGGCAGGCCCAGTGGACCCTCGCCAAACCCGAAGGTGGGCGAGTCCTTGTAAGCGGAGTCTTGGCCGATGACATGAAGATATTGCATGTCGACGCGCCAGGCGTCCCCGGCAGGGAGCGCCTGGGGACCCTCATCATCCGGAAGAACGCCGCGTCCGCTACCTTCGCGATCGTCCACCAGATCCTCGCGCCGGGCGAGACGCCCCTGGCGGTCGCTCCCGCCGGGAGTGGCATCGCCATCGGCGGATCCGATGCCATCATCATCCTCAGCCCGGATCTGGGTCCCGGGCAAGCCGATGAGGTCCGCGTCCTGTCCCATGATGGCGAGGAACTCGTCGTCCCGATCTCGCGGCCATGAGGTCCAACATGAACCTGCGTCGCGCCACGCTCGACGACGTTCCCGCCATGGTCTCGCTCCACGCCCGCGCCGTGCGCGAGGTCTGCTCGCGTGACTACGCCCCTGAGCAGATCGACAACTGGCTCAGCAAGCCCACCGACGAGCGTTTCGCGGAGAACGTGTCCGGAGGGCTTGTCTATGTTTGCGTGGGTGGCGCGGGGGATGTGATGGGCTTTGGCGAGCGCAGAGCGGATTCCATCGCCTCGCTCTACGTCAATCCGGACCACCATCGGCGCGGCGTCGCGAGCCTGATCCTGCGCAAGCTGGAATCCGACGCCCGCGCGGCCGGCAAGCCGGAGCTGCTCACACACTCAACCGTCACTGCGCTGGGGCTCTACGAGAAGCACGGGTACGAGAATCTCGGCGAGGTCACTTGCCACGCCAGCCGCCAGATTCCCCTTGAGGCCTACCGCGTCCGCAAGCGCCTGTAACCGTGGCGAAGGCATTCTTGCCTGCGGCCCACGCCAGGGAAGGTGATCTGCCTTCTTCGCCCCAACACTCCCCGACCAACCGACCCCAGCAATCAGGAGGGCGATTCCCCGATGAGATGGGTCCTCAACACGTACCAAGTCGCGCAGAAGTGGACGCTGGACGAGATGCTCGAGATGGCCGTCAAGACAGGCTTCGACGGCATGGAATTCCTGATGGATTTCGAGCAGAAGCATGGTTTCGAGTGGGACACGCCTGAGGATCAGTGGCAGCCGCTGAAGGACCGCGTCGCCGCCTCCGGCTTGGAGATCTCGACCCTCACGAGTTGTCTGACCTTCCACGATCCCGACGCAGACGAACGCGCCACCAGCGTGAAACGCGTCAAGCGCGTCATCGACATGGCCGAGTTCATGGACTGCGCGCACGTCCGGGTTCTTGGCGACCGGTTGCCTGACGACGACACGCGCGAGCAGACCATCGACAACATCGCCGCCTGCATCCGCGATCTCGGTGAATACGCCCAGCCGAAGGGCATCGCCGTATCGCCCGAGATGCACGGCAGCTTCGCGGATCCAGATCTCTCGGTCGTGCTGATGGAGCGCGTCGCCCACGACAACGTCGGCCTCGTCTTCAACTCGCAGTGGCGTGGTCGCGACGGCGAGTGGGGCCTGCCCGAGGGCGCGCCCTCAATCGCCCCCATCTACGATGCGACCGCCAAGTGGTACACCTCCGTCCACACGCACGCCATGGAGGGCGCCGACGTCTTGGGCTACTACCAGGAGTTGATGGCAAACCTCATGCGTGACGATTTCCAGGGCTTCGTCTCCTACGAAGGCGCTTACACGGGTCCCGATCCCGAGACGGTCCTGCGCCTCAACACCGCCCTCTTCCGCACCATGACGGGCAGCTAGACCACGCTCACGCGCGGCAACGGGGCAAGCGCTCTGCTGCCGCGCGTGTCACCCTCCCCCTGTCGGTCCGTTTCTCCCTGAAATTCTGGTCTTTCTTGTCTCACAGCCTCTCCCCGCTGTGGTAAGTGAGGAATGAGTCTCAGTCTCTCCTCCGGCGAAGCGCGCCGGCGGGAGAGCGCCAGAGGCACTAGCAGGCGACGCCGCCTGCTGTTCTTGGCGCCTCAAGAAGGGGTGGAACACAGTGCAGTTCCACGATCTACGGAGACCAGCCCAAGTACTGGTGATAGGGGTCTGTCTGGCTGGAGTGGCCACGCTGATGTGGGCTCCGTTCTTGCCGACCGTTGAGAATGCGGATATACCGTCCGTATTGGTGTACCTGTTCCTCGCCATCGCCGTCGCGGCCAAACGCATTCAGCTTCACCCACGAGTCGCCGCCATCACGCTTGGCTTCCTTTTCGTGCTGCTGGCCATGTTTGGCTGCGGCACCGGGGCGGCCATCGCCATTGCCATTGCCAATGCCGTCGCCGCCCACTACCTCCGTCCCAAGGGGCAGGCGCGTCCGGCCATCTGGGCGACCGGCTATAACGCCGCGGCCCTGGCGGTATCGGCCTTCGGCGGCGGGCTCGCCTACTACGCGCTTGTGCCGGCAAGCGTTCCGGGCGGACCCATCGTCGTTCTCTCGTTGCCGATGTTGATCGCGGCCAGCGCCGCCATTGGAGTCTTCTATGGTGGTTCAGCCCTCGCGCTGGGACTCGTTTCGACGCTGACCACGCTCAGGCTCCCGCCGACCCGGTGGTGGGGCGAATTGCTGGCCACCGCGCCCGTGTATTGTGCGGGTGGGGCGGTCGCTCTCGCCGTCGCCAACGCCCCGGAGTGGATCCGGAACTGGGCGTTCCTCGTCGGCGTTCCATTTGCGTACGTAATGCATCTGTCGATGCAGACTCAGGCCAGTCGCGCTCGCGAAGAGATCGACCACCTCGAAGAGCGCGCTCACGACAGCGAGAAGACCGCCAAACTGTACCTCTCGATCGTGCAGGCGCTCTCCAATGCCATCGATGTCAAAGACCATGGCACGCACATGCACGTCAAACGCGTCCACACTCTCGCTGGCGCCGTCGCCAGGCGCGTGGGGCTGGCGGATGAGGACCTCGAGGCCGTTGAGACGGGCGCCGTGCTGCACGATATCGGCAAGCTGGCTGTGCCTGACGGCGTTCTCAACAAGCCCAGCCGCCTCACTGATGAGGAGTTCCGCCTCATCCAGGAGCACCCAGCCGCCGGCGATGCGATTCTTCGCCCGATCAACTTCGGCTGCGATGTGGCGACCGTCGTCCGTCACCACCACGAGAAGATGGACGGCTCCGGCTACCCGGATGGGATTTCAGGCGATGAGATATCCGTCGGCGCCCGCGTCTTGGCCGTCATCGACATCTACGATGCGCTCGTGTGCGACCGCCCATACCGGAAGGCGTGGACGGGCGAGCAGGCTCTCGAGCAGCTTCGCACCGAGGCGGGCGAGGGCAAGCTCGACGCCACGGTCGTCCACGCGCTGCAGGAAGTGATCGAGAGTGGCGAATGCGCCGACGAGCTGACTGAAGACCTCGGAGATGATATCTGGAGCACGCTGCCTCACCTCGCTCCGAGCGCGGCGTTGGACCCCGAAGTCGAGACCCAAATCGCCCAGGCCCGAGTCGTCGAGCAGACTCGCAGATCGATCCTCAGCGGCGTCGTGGAGTACTTTGCCCAGGACTCCGTCTTCCAGGCGTGCGTCGCCTACGGTGTGAACGAGCGCAATGGAGAGTTGGACGCCGTCACAGCGGCCGGGCCGCTGGCCGAGAGCTTCGCCATGGCGCGCATTCCCTTTGGCGCCGGGCCATCGACTCATGCGGTGAAGTCCGCGCGCCCCGTCGCGGGCGCGAGCGCGGCTGACGAGTTCCGGTGCTTCTCCGAGGGAGTGCCCGAGGGGTTGAGCAACTGCTCCGTTACGGCTGTCCCGATCTCCGACTCAAGCGGGCAGCCGATTGCCGTTGTCTCGTTCTATTTGCGAGGCGGAGCCACGCTGCCCGAGCGCGTCGTCGGCGAGTTGACCGGCGCGATGGGCGTTCTCGGCCGGCAGCTTGAGGCCGCGGGCGACGCCATGGACGCCGACGTGCGGCTGCCGATTGATGACTCTCCGCTCCCCGGCCAGCTCCTCGCGGGCGGCTAGGGAGCGTCGCCTGCTGCGACTAGTCAGGCGCCCCCTGTAGCTTTTTGACGTGGTCAGTCGCCAGAAAACAGAACGTGACGGCGGGGTTGACGATGCCCATGGCCGTCGCCTGGTCAAATTCGAAGTCACTGCTCTCGGGCGGGGGCTCCTCCTTCATTTCCTTGAAGAGCTGCTCAAGGCCTGTCTCAGCAGACCCGACGAAGACGCGTGGGCTGATCGTGCATAGCGCCGGTTCCATCTGTTCGGGCATGCCTGGGAACATAGTCCGGGCATGGGCGGCCTGTTCGAGTCTGCCCGCGACCACCAGCACGGCGGACGCCTTGGAGTCGGCGCTGGACTTCAGCGCCTCCTGGACATGCCCCGCCTCGATGCTGTCCGCTGCCACCACGACCGTTTCTCCGCCGAGGAGTCCGCGCTTCCAGATCCACGCGCGCGCCTCGGATGACTCGTCTCCCAGTATCGGTTTCGCCTTGCGCTTCACCATCGTGTCGTTGAGGGCTGCGCGGAACGCCTTCCACGCCGGGTCGGGGGGATCGTCGGGCGCCGCTGGCTCGACGATGTCGGACACGCCCATGTTGCCGAGCCGTTGCTCCAGCTCGTGGTACGAAAGCCCAGTCCAGTCCATTTCGCCCGCACCCTTGCAATACGTCATCGCGGCGAGAAGCACGCACAGTCGCTGCAGATGAACCGCACAGATGGCCCCCTGTTGCGTGACGCCACTGACGTCGCCAATGCTGATTGTGGTCCCGCGCTTGGCCGGGACCATGTTCGCTGCGATTCTCAGCTTCCACTGCTCGTTGTCAGCCAGCAACCGCGCGCTGAACGCGTGCGTAAGCTCGATTTCTGCGTTCTGGCGATTGGACGCGTGCGGGTTGCCCCAGACCTTCTTCATCTCGGCGCTATACGTGCTG